>NZ_JBEZJQ010000013.1:0-30968 GCF_040653135.1 Actinomadura sp. NPDC048021 | reverse complement strand
ACGCGCCCCCCCCCCCCCCCGCGCCCCGCGCCCCCCCGCCCCCCCCCCGCCCCGCCCCGCCCCCCCCCCCCCCGCCGCCCCCCCCCCCCCGCCCCCCCCCGGCCCCCCCCCCCGGCCCCCCCCCCCCCTTCCGCGTGTCCTCGGCCTTGCGCGCGCCTAGTAGGTGCGGCGGATGTGGAAGCCCCAGCCGCCCTGCCGGAGGGTCTCCTCGCGGACGAAGTCCTGGGACTTCATGCGGCACCAGGCGGGGATGTCGGTGCGGGCGGCGGCGTCGTCGGCGAGGACGGCGACGACCTGCCCGACCGGGACCTCCCGGATCCGCTCGGCCAGCATGATGATCGGGATGGGGCACTTGCGGCCGAGCGCGTCGATGACGAGCACGGGCGGCGGCCCCTCCGGCTCCGCGGGGGGCGGCGGCGCGTCGGCGGGCGGTGTGACGGTCCTGGCGCGGCCTCGGAACCTCATGGGCGCGACCGCCTCCCTGTCTCGAAGGTGTTCATCGTCGCCCGGCGGAGGCGGGCGACGGCGTCGGGAAGCACGGTGAGGAAGCGGCCGACGTCCTCCGACCCGACGCCTCGCGGCAGCGATACCCGCACGTTCCCATGCGTAATCACCCCCATCGCCTCCAGCACATGGCTCGGACGCAGCGTATCCGCAGTGCAGGAGCTGCCGGAGGAAACGGCGAAACCCAGCCGGTCGAGTTCGGTCAGCAGCGCCTCCCCCTCCACGTACAGGCAGGAGAACGTCACCAGGTGGGGGAGCCGGCGGACCGGGTCGCCGATCACCTCGACGTCGGGGACGCTCCGCGGCACCTCCGTCCGGATGCGGTCCACCAGAGCGGAGACGCGCGGAGCGTCGGCCGCCATGTCGGCGCGGTAGGCCGTCAGCGCGGCCGCGGCCGCCGCGATCGCGGGGACGTTCTCGAACCCGGGGACCCGGCGCGCCTCGCGCTCGTCGTCCGGCAGCGGCGAGCGCCACCGGGTGCCCTTGCGGACGGCGAGCACGCCGACGCCGGCGGGCCCGCCCCACTTGTGGGCGCTTCCGGCGAGGAGCGACCACCCGCCGGGGACGTCGGCCCGCCCGAGGGACTGCGCCGCGTCGACGAACAGCGGCACGCCGGCCGCGCGGCAGGCCCGCCCGACCTCCTCGACGGGCTGGAGGGTGCCGACCTCGTGGTTGGCCGACTGCAGGCAGGCCAGCGCGGTGTCGGGGCGCAGCGCCGCCGCGAACTCCGCGGCGTCGACGCGGCCGGTGCGGTCGACGCCGACGAGGGTGACCTCGCCGCCATCGCGCTCGTGCAGCTCGGCGGCGTGCAGGACGCTGGAGTGCTCGACGGCGCTCGCCACCAGGTGCCGCCCGGTGCGCCGGCGCGCCTGGAGCCCCCCGAGGACCGCCAGGTGCACCGCCTGGGTGCCCGACGACGTGAACGACACCTCGTCGGCACGGGCGCCCAGGACGCCGGCGACACGCGCGCGTGCCCGGTCGAGCAGCATCCGGGTGCCGCGGGCCGCCCCGTACAGCCGTGCGGGATCGGCCCAGGCCGCGTCCAGCGCCTCGATCAGCGCGGCGCGCGCCGCCGGATGCGGCGGCTCGGTTGACGCGGCGTCGAAGTAGCCGCCCGGATCGCTCGGTCCTGCCACGTGAGAACACTAACCGGGCACCCGATCGGGGGTTCGCGCGACCCTCGCGCTAGGGTGTCCACCACACGTGTAATCACTGATCTCTCCGCCCGGCCGACCGGGCTTCATCCGTGGGGAAGGCATTCCGTGAGTCCGACCCGCTCTAGGGAGCGGCGTACGCCTGTGCGCAGTCGCCGCGCATTGAAAAGCGCCGGCGCGCTAGGGCTGCTGGCGCTCTCCGCGACCGCGTGCAGCGGTAGCCGCCTGGGCATGCCCGAGCCGATCAGCGTCCAGGGCGAGCGCATGCTGAAGCTCTGGCAGGGCTCCTGGATCGCGGCGTTCGCGGTCGGGGCCGTGGTCTGGGGCCTGATCATCTGGGCGGTGCTGTTCCACCGCAAGCGCTCCAACGATCTGCCGCCGCAGGTCCGCTACAACATGCCGATCGAGATCCTCTACACGGCGGTCCCGTTCGTCATCATCGCGGTCCTGTTCTACTTCACCGCGAGGGACGAGAACTTCGTCGAGAAGACCACCAAGGACCCCGCGGTGGTCGTCGACGTGATCGGCTTCCAGTGGAGCTGGCAGTTCGACTACAAGGAGAAGGACGCCGCGGGCAAGGAGAGGACGGTCGCCTCCGTCGTCGGCCAGCCCGTCGCCCCGAACGGGCCCGCTCCCGCCAAGCCGGTGATGACGATCCCCTCGGGCAAGACGGTGCGGGTGCGGCTGCACGCCAACGACGTCATCCACTCGTTCTGGGTGCCGGCACTGATCTACAAGAAGGACGTCATGCCGGGCTACACCAACGAGTTCGAGTTCACGGCGAACAAGCTCGGCACCTATGAGGGCCGCTGCGCCGAGCTCTGCGGCGTCGACCACAGCCGGATGCTGTTCCAGCTCAAGGTCGTGACGCCCGAGCAGTACCAGAAGTTCATCGCCGATTCGAAGCAAGCACTGGCCGCGGGAGGTGCCAAGTGACCGCCACGAGTCACGCACCGAGCGCGCCGATCGCCGCGCCGCGGACGAGCAAGGGGCGCATCATCGCCTCCTGGATGTCGTCCACCGACCACAAGGTGATCGGCTACCTCTACCTGATCACCTCGTTCGTGATGTTCCTGTTCGGCGGCGTGCTCGCGCTGCTGATCCGGATGGAGCTGTTCGAGCCGGGGCTGCAGTTCGTCAGCAACGAGCAGTACAACCAGCTGTTCACCATGCACGGCACGATCATGCTGCTGATGTTCGCGACGCCGCTGTTCGCGGGCTTCACCAACGTCATCATGCCGCTGCAGATCGGCGCCCCCGACGTGGCGTTCCCCCGGCTGAACATGCTGGCGTACTGGCTGTTCCTGTTCGGCAGCCTGATCGTCATCGCGGGCTTCCTGACCCCGGGCGGCGCGGCCAGCTTCGGCTGGTTCGCCTACGCCCCGCTGTCGGACGCGGTCCGCTCGCCGGGCGTCGGCGGCGACATGTGGGTGATGGGCCTCGCGATGTCGGGCTTCGGCACCATCATGGGCGCGGTCAACTTCATCACCACGATCCTGTGCATGCGGGCGCCGGGCATGACGATGTTCCGGATGCCGATCTTCACCTGGAACGCGCTGCTGACCTCGATCCTGGTCCTGCTGGCGTTCCCGGTCCTCGCCGCCGCGCTGCTGGCGCTGGAGGCCGACCGCAAGCTCGGCGCGCACATCTTCGACGCCGCGCACGGCGGGGCGCTGCTGTGGCAGCACCTGTTCTGGTTCTTCGGGCATCCGGAGGTCTACATCATCGCCTTGCCGTTCTTCGGCATCGTGACCGAGATCCTCCCGGTGTTCAGCCGCAAGCCCGTCTTCGGCTACATCGGCCTGGTCTTCGCGACCATCACCATCGCGGGCCTGTCCATCACCGTGTGGGCGCACCACATGTTCGTCACCGGCCAGGTGCTGCTGCCGTTCTTCTCCTTCATGACGTTCCTCATCGCCGTTCCCACGGGGGTGAAGTTCTTCAACTGGGTGGGGACCATCTGGCGAGGGCAGTTGACGTTCGAGTCGCCGATGCTGTGGTCGCTGGGCTTCCTCGTGACGTTCCTGTTCGGCGGGCTCACCGGCGTCATCCTGGCGTCGCCGCCGATGGACTTCCAGCTGTCGGACTCCTACTTCGTCGTGGCGCACTTCCACTACGTCGTGTTCGGCACCGTGGTGTTCGCGATGTTCGCCGGCTTCTACTTCTGGTGGCCGAAGTTCACCGGCAAGATGCTGAACGACACCCTCGGCAAGATTCACTTCTGGCTGCTGTTCATCGGGTTCCACGGCACGTTCCTGCTCCAGCACTGGCTGGGCGCCGCGGGCATGCCGCGCCGGTACGCGGACTACCCGAGCGAGTTCCACGGGCTGAACGAGATCTCCAGCATCTTCTCGTTCATCCTCGGTGCCTCGATGCTGCCGTTCTTCTACAACCTCTACATCACGTGGAAGCGGGGCACGCGCGTCGAGGTCGACGACCCGTGGGGCTACTCCAACTCGCTGGAGTGGGCGACCTCCTGCCCGCCGCCGCGGCACAACTTCAACTCGATCCCGAAGATCCGTTCCGAGCGGCCGGCGTTCGACCTGCACCACCCGCACGTGGGTGCCAAGGGCGAGCTGGCCGGGGCGAAGGGGGAGTAGCCGATGCGCGTCCAGGCGTTCATGTTCTACGGGTGCGCGGTCTTCTTCCTCGCCACCGACGTCGTCTACTGGCTCTGGTCCAACGACTGGACGGGCACGACGGCGCTCGCGCTCGCGGTCGGCCTCGCCGGGCTCATCGGGTTCTACATCCACTTCACGGTCCGGCGCCTCGAGCGCGCGAACGCGGGCCCGCTGTACGAGGACGACCCGGAGGGCGAGATCGCGGACGCGGCCGGCGAGCTGGGCTTCTTCAGCCCGCACAGCTGGTGGCCGCTGTTCGTGGCGCTCTCGGCCACGGCCGTGGCGCTCGGCGTCGTGTTCGGCTGGTGGCTGGTGATCCTCGGCGCCGCCGCGGCGATCCTCACGTCCGTCGGTCTGGTGTTCGAGTACTACCGGGGTCATTTCGCCCACTGATCAGTAAAAGAACCCCATCGGGGGCCGGTGTCCGCTTTTTAGCGGGTACCGGCCCTTTCGAACATACTGGGCGCCTTTCCAGCGACCGGGCTGGAAAACGACAGATCGCCCAGTGGAACGACCGGGGGGTCCACATGCGGGTGAGTGGCTCAAGGCCGGGAGACCGGGGGCGGTACACGGCCGTGCTCGTCGTCGGCGGCGTGCTCGTCGGCGGGGGTGCCGCGGCGTGTTCGGGAAGCGTCGGGCCGGCCGGCAAGGACGAGGTGAAGCTCGCGGTGTCGCCGGCCGGAGGCGGCGGGAAGCTGCGGCCGGACAGCCCCATCGCCGTGGAGGCGCGGCAGGGCACGATCGAGAACGTGACGGTGGCGACGAAGGACGGCGTGGTCGAGGGGGACCTGAGCGCCGACAGGACGCGGTGGCGGTCCCGGTGGACGCTGAAGCCGGGCACGGCGTACACGGTCGACGCCACCGCCCTCGGCCGGGACGGCAGGACCCGCACGGTCCGCAGCGGCTTCTCCACGGCCGTGGTGAAGAAGACCAACGACGTCACGATCGAGGCGCCGTTCAACAGGGAGACCGTCGGCGTCGGCATCCCGATCATCATGCACTTCGCCCGTCCGGTGAAGGACCGGGCGGCGGTCGAGCGGGCGCTGGAGGTCACCGCCGACAGGACCGTCGAGGGCGGCTGGAGCTGGTTCGGCAGCCAGGAGGCGGTGTTCCGGACGAAGAGCTACTGGCCGGCCCACACGAAGGTGTCGTTCCGGGCGCACCTGAGCGGCGTGCGCACCGGGCAGGGCGTGTACGGCGGGAAGGACTACGGCGTCGACTTCAAGGTCGGCGACTCGCACGTCTCCACCGCCGGCGAGGACAGCCACAAGATGGTCGTCCGGATCAACGGCAAGAAGGCCCGCACCATCCCGACGAGCATGGGGAAGGGCGGAGAGCGCAAGTACACCACCACCAACGGGGTCCACCTCGCCATGGGCAAGGAGGACCCGACCATCATGACGTCGGAGTGGGACGGCTGCGGCCCCGGCTGCGCCGGGTACTACAGCCTCACCGTCTACAAGTCGGTGCGCATCTCCGACAGCGGCGAGTACGTGCACAGCGCGCCGTGGTCGGTGGGATCGCAGGGGAGCGAGAACGTCAGCCACGGCTGCATCAACGTCAGCCCGTCCAACGCCAAGTGGTTCTACAACCTCTCCCAGCGCGGCGACCCCATCACGGTGACCGGCAGCGACCGGCAGCTGGAGCCGGAGAACGGCTGGGGGTACTGGCAGGTGAAGTGGCAGGACTGGGTGAAGGGCAGCGCGCTGAAGCGGTCGGTCACGACGGCCGCGCACGTGGACGCCGCGACCCTGTCGGCGCAGCAGGGCGCCCGGCCCAAGGCGCCCGAGAAGCAGCGGGCCGAGGGCAACTGAGCCGCGGCTAGCGGAGCGGCGGCGGGACCTGGACGCGGTGCAGGCGCGCCCAGTCGCGGGCCATGGCGATCCGGTCGGGGGCCGAGGGGTGCGTGAGCCACAGCAGGTACTCCGCGGCGTCGGGGTCCAGGTCGGAGATGTTGCGGACGGACAGCGCGTGCTGCATCGACACGAAGGTCGAGGGGTCGCGGGTGAGGTCCAGCGCGTGCGCGTCGGCGCGGGCCTCGATGCGGCGGCTCACGAGGTTCTGGACAGGGGCGGCGAGCGTCGTCCCGGCGGTCACGAGCGCGAGGAGGAGCGCGATGGACCTCGGGTCGGCCGCCGCACCGCTGCGGCGCGCGTCCGGCCCGGTCCCGCCGGCGCCGGGCCCGCCGGGATCGAGCCCGGCGCGCCGCAGCAGGCGCGGGGACGTCATCAGCAGGTACAGCAGGCACATGGCCCCCGCCACCCCGAGCGCGCCGACGAGCGTGCCCCACAGCACGTCGTCGCGCTTGGCGTGGCCGAGCTCGTGCCCGACGATGGACTCGACCTGGGCGGGCGGCGACTTCAGCAGCGTGTCGTAGAGGACGATGCGGCGCGTGGAGCCGAACCCGGACACGTAGGCGTTCAGGGACGTCGTCCGGCGGGAGGCGTCCGCGACGAGGACGTCCTCGACGGGCACGCCGTCCCGCTCGGCCATCGCCAGCAGGTCGGTGCGCAACCGCCCCGCCGGCAGCGAGTGGAACTTGTTGAACACGGGCTCCACGGCGAGCGGGTAGACGAACGAGGCGAAGACGACGAGGACGAACCCGCCCGCGGCGGCGCCGGCCCACCAGTGGCGCGGGAAGCGGCGGATGAGGGCGTAGAGGAGCAGCAGGGCGATCGTGTAGATGACCCACGTGACGGCGAGGGACTTCGCCTGGTCGACGAGCCATGCGGGCCAGCTCTGCGTGGACAGCCCGTACCGGCGCAGCACGGACTCGCTCCAGATGTGGAACGGGAGCCCGGCGACGCGCAGCAGCGTGGTCAGGGCCATGGTTCCGAGGATGATCCGAAGCGGCCGGCGGCGGGTTCTCCCGGTGGCCCAGCCGATGAACCGGGCGCCCAGCGGCGTGAGGCCCAGCACCAGGATCAGGGCGAGGCCGACGAGGAGCCCGGTGTAGGCGGGCGGGTTGACGGCCGAGTCGAACGCCCGGGAGCGGGCGATCTCGGCGGGGGTGAAGTCCAGCGCGGGATCGGGTTCCACCCGCCCGCCGGGAACGTGCCCGGGGAGCGGATTCCACGGAGTGGCTCGCGCGAGCACGGTCGCGACCCCGGCGAAGAGCACGGCGGCGGCGACGGCGGCGGCGATCCGGGGCCGGCGCGCGGGGGCGGCGCCGGGGGTTCCGGCGGCGGAGTCCCCGGCGCGGTCCTCGTCGGTCTCCGCCTCGCTCATGCGAGCTCCTCCTTCACGTAGTCGCGCCACAGTGCGGTGAAGCGCTCCCGCGTCAGGCCGAGCACGTCGCGCAGCGCCGCGGCCTCCGGGGCGCGCCCGGCGGCCCGGTAGAGCCGCACCAGCGCCGCTTCACCGTACCGGTCGGCGACCATCCGGCAGGCGAGCCAGGCCTCCTGGTAGGCCTGGGAGAGGCGGGGGGAGCCGCCGGCGAACGCGTCGGCGGAGGGCAGCGCGGAGGGCGTGCGCCCGGCGGAGACCTCGCGGCGCAGCTCGCCCGCCGCCGACCGGGTGCTGATCTTGACGCGCCGGTAGCCGACGTAGTCCGCGAAGCCCTCGATCAGCCACAGCGGGGTGCGCCCGTCGCGGGCGCCGCCGGTGGCGACGTGGGTCAGCTCGTGGGCGAGGACGACGTCGCGGCCCAGCTCGTTGAGGCGGCCGAAGGTGCCGGGGGAGACGATGACGCGGTCCTCGCCGCGACCGCCCCCGGCGGCCGGGGCGACGGCGGCGAGCGCGGCGATCTGGCCGAGGCTCTGCCCGGGGCCGGCGAGCGCGGAGGCGACGGTCGCGTCGGCGGGGACGAGCGCGACGACCCGCCGCGCCCACCCCGTGCCGACCACGGACGTCACGACCGGGACGGCCGCGTCCAGCCGCCGGGCGATGCCGTCGAGGCCGGCGCCGTCGCCGACGACCAGGCTCGTGCGGCCCCTGACCACCGTCAGGGGGCCGCAGTCCCAGATGTCGGTGTCGTCGGCGAGGCCGCGGGACGTCCCGTCGCCGACGATCGTCCACGCCCCGCCCCGCGGGGCCAGCGTGAGGTAGCGGGTGCGGGCCACGTCGCTCCGGTCGAAGCCGCGCAGCCTGTAGCGCGCCTCGACGCGGACGACGGCGGTCTCGCCGTCCACGGTCTCGACGCGGACGACGCGCTCCCGCCAGCCTTCCAGGGGAAGCTTCCGGAGATTCCCGTACATGCGGGACTGGGTGTCCTGGAAGGCGGCGGGGGCGTTGCCCACCGTGGCGAGGAACGCCATGCGGTCGCCTTGGCGGACGGCCGCGGCGCGATTGGCGAGGACGGCGGAGGCCAGGGAGGGATTGAACGTCCCGGCGGACGGGGAGCCGGGAGCACGGGCGCCCGCCGCCCGGCCGCCGGAGCGCGAGCCCGCCAGGCCGGCGCCTCCGGCGAGGAGGACGGCGACCCCGCCCGCGCCGAGGGCGAGGACCCTGCGCCGCGTGACGGGGGCGTCCTGCCCGGGGCCTTCCTCCATGGGCGCGATCCTATGCAGGGCGCGGGGCGTGGGGCGCCGTCACGACCGGTAGTCCGGGTAGCCGTAGCCGACGACGACGTCTGTGGAACGTTCCTTTATCCGGACGGCGTTGTCGGTGTTGCCCTCGACGGTCTCGATCGTGCCATCGTCGATCTTCTTGACCACCATGCCGACGTGCTCGATGTCGTCGACGGACTCACTGCCGCCCCACGAGAAGAACACGATCGCGCCGGGCCTCGGCTCGTTGCCCCAGCGGCCGTGCTCCTGGAACCAGCGGGCGTGGGCGACCGTCCAGGCGTCGCTGCCGACCTGGTCGCTGAAGCCGATCTGCTCGCCCACCCAGGAGACGAACATGTCGCACCAGTTCGCGTCGCCGTAGCCGCTGAGGGAGCCGCCGTCGCGCGCGAGGGTCTCCCGCGCGCGGGACGTGGCCATGTACCAGTCCTGGAACTTGGTCTCGCCGCCGCCGTCCTCCTCGACGCCGACCTGCGAGCGGGCGAGCTCGATGGCCTGCGCGGCGGTGGGGCGCGACTTCGCGACGGTCTTCGGGGCGGCCTTCTCGGAGGTCTCCGCCTTCGGCTGCTCGGGCTGGTCCTTCTTCGCCGGAGCCTTCGAGCCGGTCGTCTTGCGCTCGTCCTCGGCACGGCGCCCGGGCGGGCCGCCGTGCGCCGTCAGGCCGGGGGCGAGGTCGGCCGCGGCGGCGGCCCTCACCGGGGTGGAGCCGAACGGCAGGACCGACGCCTGCGCGGTGGCGGCGGCGGTGCCCAGCACGGCGGCGCCGACGATCACGCCGCCGGTCGTCCGCCAGGTCAGGGACAGGGGGTTCGGCTTGCGGTGCCTGCCGTGGGTCTTCTTGCAGTGCGCGCGTGGCACGGGGGGATCTCCTCGACTTCCATGCCGCCTACCGGGTTAGCTGACGGGTTCGGGCGTGGAAGCCGCCCTACGGCCCGCGAAGGCAGGCCGATTCACCCCGAAAAGGACGCAGTGGGTCCCCGGTTCCGCGGTGGACGCGCATGCGGGGCACGGCGGTCCGCGGACTCGGCGGTGACGTGCCCGGGGGCGGGCACGCCGGTTCTGAATGGGGAATCTCGGCGGGCGTGGACGCCCGCGGAGTGCAGGGGGTGGGGGCGTGGCCGCGTGGCGGCCACGCCCCAGGTAACGCTGCGGGATTCACTCCTTCTCTTCCAGACGCCTACCGGGTTAGCTGACGGGTTCGGGCGTGGAAGTGGCCCTACGGCGGCTCTCACCGGACTGCCGGGAGAGACGCGCCGATTCACCCCGGGTGCCGGAATGCCCGTCCGGAGAGTTCCTCCGGACTCCGGCGCAGATGGGTCCCCGGTTCCGCGCTGAGGCGGATTCGGCGCTGCCGCTGCGATCCTGGGGGCGAGATGGGGCCCGGCGCGGGACCTGTCTCCCGCGTGCGAACGAGCGGCGCCTTGTGTTGTGGACGGACGGCGGCCCGTCTCCGGGGACCGTCCGGGGCCTGCCCCGTGTACGCCACCGCGGCTGCGCGCTCAGCGCCATGCACGCTGCGGGCGTGCGCACGGTGGACGGGGTCGGCCGGGTCTGCGACGAGACCGTGCGGCGCCTTCGGGCGCCGCGGGACGGCACGTGGGGCGTGCCGCCTGGGGGGAGCGGCGCGTGGCTCGCGCCGCCGTCACGCGGGTGCTGGATGCGCCGCGTGGGGCCGGGGCGCCAGGTGGGCGCCGCGGGTCCACGGCGTCTGGAGGGCGCCGTGAGTGGTGCAAAGGTACCAAAACCCCAAAAGAAGGCAAACCCCCCCAAAATCAACAACGGACCAGGTCAAGCCTGGTCCGTTGTCGATGGAGGTCCCGTGACGCCCGTGGAGCAGGGGGTCAGGCGGTGCGTCAGGGGCGCCCGGCGCCGTAGAAGTTGCTCTTGTAGTAGCCGGAGCTGATGTCGCTGATCTTGACGACGTCGCCGGTGTGCGGGGCGTGGATCATCTTGCCGCCGCCCACGTAGAGGCCGACGTGGCCGAGGTTGCTGAAGAACACCAGATCACCGGGCTGCATGTTGTTCCAGGCGACCCGCTTGGAGCTGGTGTAGGCGTACTGGGTGTTGGTGGTGCGGGTGATGCTGACGCCCGCGGCGGCCCAGGCCTTCATGGTCAGACCGGAGCAGTCGTAGGAGTCCGGGCCCTCGGCGCCGTAGGAGTAGGGCTTGCCGAGCTGCGCGTAGGCGAAGTTGAGCGCCGTGCGGGCCGGGCCGCTCGCCGGGCCGTTGTAGGTGCCGCCCGTGGGGCCGCCGCCGCCCGGGCGGGAGGGCGTGCTCCCGCCGCCGAGCCGGCGCACGAGCGCCTTCTGCTTCTGCACCTGCTTGTCGAGGTCCTGCTTCTGCTTCTTCAGCTCGTCCTGCTTGGACTTCACCTCGTCGTAGGCGGCCTTCGCCTGGGACTGCTCGCGGCGGAGCCGCTGGGCGGTCGCGAGGAACTGGGTGAGCTGGGAGCTCCGCTCGTGCGACAGGTGCGAGAAGACGGCGGCCTGGTCGAGGATCGACTGCGGGTCGTTGCTGCCGACGAAGCCGGTGACGTCGGCCGAGTCACCGTTCTTGTAGGCGGTGGCCGCCATCTGCGCGATCTTGGACCGCTGCTCCTCGAAGTCGGCCTGCTCCTGCTTGCTCGCCTTGGTCGCGGCGTCGAACTTCTTCTTGGCGACCTTGAGCTTCTCGCGGTTCTGGTTGAACTGCTCGACCTTCTGGTCCATCTTCTCGTTGAGCTTGTCGAGCGTCTTCTGGGCCTGCGCCCGGGTCGGCTTGGGCTCGGCGTGCGCCACCACCGGGGAGCAGGTCAGGGAGACCGCCACGGTCAGTCCGGCGACGGCCGCCAGGCGACGGCGGAGGCCTGTGCCCGCAGAGCCCGCCCCGCGGCCAGGCCGCTGCGCCGGTGCCCCGATGTGATCATTGGCCACGGTCGGTTTCGCCCCTCTCGTCCACGACGTCAGCGGACGACATTAGCGAGGGGCAACAGCCGTCACAACCGATTCATCACTCTTTGATTGACATCTCTCATTATCATCCACTTTTAGTGACGCCATGATCACATACCGCGAGGACTGCCTTATCGGAGCCTTATGGGCGTCTTAGGAGCGGCCCAGCCTGCGCAGCAGCAGGGAGGACGGGCAGGGGCGCGCGTTGGCGCGCCGGGCGGCGTCGGCGACCTCCCGGTCGGACGACACCACGACCACCGAGCGGCCCGGCGGCTCGGCCCGCACGAGCTCGCCGATCAGCTCGTCCGCCGTCTGGCCCGGGTGGCTGAACCGCACCCGCACCCCGCGCGGCGCCGCGATGGCGACCGGCGCGTCCAGTTCCGCCCCGTCGAACACGCACGTCACCTCGGCGCGCGTCTGCGCGGCGAGCCCGCCGAGCCCCGACAGCAGCCGGCTGCGCTGGTCGGCCAGCGGCAGCTCCCCGTACCCGGTCTTGGTGACGTTGTAGCCGTCCACCACCAGGTGCACCTGCGGAAGCGTCAGCAGCCGGTCCAGCAGCTGCGGGTCGCTGTCGGACAGGGCCCGGCCGGGCAGCGCGCGGTGCGCCAGCCGGTCGGGCTCCAGCCCGCCGACCGCGTCGGCGGGACGGCCGATGGTGGAGGGCAGGGCCAGCTCCCGGCGGACGCCCTGCGCGGCGTCCACCAGCGCGTCCAGCAGCATCCGCAGCCGCACGTCGTCGACGTTGCGCCCCTCCCGCGCGGCCCGCTTGGCGGTCTCGGCCGCCTCCTCCGCCCGCGCGGCCCGGGCGCGCAGCCTGCGCAGCTCCTTGTCCGACGCGGCGGTCGACTCGCGCGCGGCGGCGAGCTCGCGGTCGGCCTCCTCCGCGACCGCGTGTGCGCGCTCCTCCGCGGCCCGGAACCGGGTGCGCGCGTCGTGCAGCTTGCGGCGCAGCTCGGCGACCTCGGCCTTGGTCTCGCGCAGCTCGGCGCGCAGCTTGGCCAGCTCGGCGCCGCGGGCGTCGCGGGTCGCGGCGAGCTCCGCCTTCAGCGCGGCGACGCGGCGTTCGGCCTCCTGCTCCTCCGACGCGCTCGCCGAACGCGCCAGCTCCTCGCGCGCGGACTCCACCAGCTCTGTCCAGCCCGCCGGGCGCAGCAGGTACGCCAGCACGGCGACGCGCACCGGGTCGGCCGCGGGCGGCACGTTCCCGCCCTCGACCGCCTCCACCAGGTCGGCCTGCGCCTCCCGGAGCGGCGCGGCGACCCGGCTCCGGAACTCCCCGTCCTTCTCCAGCACCGCCGCGATGTGCTGGCCCGCGAGCCTGGCGCGCTTGCGGCGCTCGAACCGCGCGAACCGGCGCAGCGGCACGGGGATCTCGTCGGAGGGCAGTGACCCGATCAGGTCGGCGGCGGCCTCCACCACGCCCTGCCGCACCGCCTCGGGCAGCGGGCGGGACGCCTTCTCCGCGGGCTCCCCGTCGCCGGGGGTCGCTTCGGGACCGCTGTCGATGATCCCGCTCCTTCCGGGCTGCGCCGCCGGTGGGCTGTGTGTTCCCGAGCGCGGTACGCCCTAACCAGGGCGAACGTGCGATCGGACGGATCGCGCCCGGCCCTCGGCGGGATGCCTCCCGCCCGTCCTCGCGGCCCCCGCCCGGCGGGACGTCCCGGCGCCCCCCAACCCTAGCGGCACGAAGTTCTGTCGGTGGGGTCCTCTACGGTCGCGCTCATGACGGCTGCGCACGGTGTCCAAGGGCGCGGAGCCCAGGGGCACGGGGCCCGGGGGCACGGCGTCCAGGGCACCCTGGACGACCTCGGCACCCCCCTCAGCGACGTCACCTTCGTGGTGGTCGACCTGGAGACCACCGGCGGCTCGGCGGCCGACTCGGCCATCACCGAGATCGGCGCGGTGAAGGTGCGCGGCGGTCAGGAGCTCGGCGAGCTCGGCACGCTCGTCGACCCGGGCGGCCCCGTCCCGCCGTTCATCACCGCGCTCACCGGCATCACCACGGCGATGGTGACGGCCGCGCCGCGGATCGAGTCGGTGCTGCCGGCGTTCCTGGAGTTCGCGCGCGGCTGCGTCCTCGTCGCGCACAACGCCTCGTTCGACATCGGCTTCCTCAAGGCCGCGTGCGCCGCGAACGGCTACGCCTGGCCCGCGTTCGCCGTCGTCGACACCGTCGACCTGGCGCGGCGCGTGCTGTCCCGCGACGAGGTGCCCAACTGCAAGCTCGCCACGCTGGCCCGCTTCTTCCGGACGTCCAACGAGCCGACGCACCGGGCCCTCGCCGACGCCCGCGCCACCGTGGAGGTGCTGCACGGCCTCATCGAGCGGCTCGGCTCGTTCGGCGTCACCTCGCTGGAGGAGATGCGCGGCTTCGCGAAGGCGCCCACCCCCGAGCAGCGCCGCAAGCGGCACCTCGCCGACGACGTCCCCTCCACCCCCGGCGTCTACCTCTTCGAGGACCACGCCGGCGAGGTGCTCTACGTGGGCAAGAGCGGCGACCTGCGCTCGCGCGTGCGCAGCTACTTCACCGGCTCGGAGACGCGCCGGCGCGTCCGGGAGATGGTCGGCCTCGCCGAGAACCTCCGCACCATCGTGTGCGCCACGGGGCTGGAGGCCGAGGTCCGCGAGCTGCGGCTGATCGCCGAGCACAAGCCGCGCTACAACCGCCGCTCCAAGTTCCCCGAGCGGGCGATCTGGCTCAAGCTGACCGTGGAGCCGTTCCCCCGGCTGTCCATCGTGCGGGAGTGCCGGGCCGACGGCGCCCGCTACCTCGGGCCGATCTCCTCGCGGCGGCAGGCCGAGGAGGCCCGCGCCGCGCTGCACGAGGCGGTTCCGCTGCGGCAGTGCACCCAGCGTCTGACCCTCCGGCTGGTGGAGAGCGGCAAGGCGCGTTCGTGCGCCCTCGCCGAGCTGGGCCGCTGCGGCGCGCCCTGCGACGGCCGCGAGTCCGCCGACGCCTACGCCGTCCACACCGGGACGGCCCGCTCCATCATGGAGGGCGACGTGCGGCCCGTCGTCGCCGCCGCGCAGGTCCGCATCGACCGGCTGGCCTCCGAGCTGCGCTACGAGGAGGCCGCCGCCCAGCGCGACCGGCTCGCGGCGTTCGTCCGGGCCGCCGCGCGCGGGCAGCGGCTGGCGGCGCTGGCCCGGCTGCCCCAGCTGGTGGCCGCCCGTCCCGCCTTCGACGGCGGATGGGAGCTGTCGGTCGTGCGCTACGGCCGGCTCGCCGCCGCCGGGACCGTCCCGCCGAACGCCCGGCCCCGGCCCTACGTCGACGCGCTCATCGCGACGGCCGAGACGGTGTTCCCGCCCTCCGGAGAGGCGCCCGGCGGCGTCGCGCTCGGCGCGCCCGCCTCGCAGGGCGCGACCGCCGAGGAGATGGAGTGCGTCCTGCGCTGGCTCGATCTGCCCGGCGTCCGCCTGGTCGAGGTCGACGGCCCGTGGACGTGCCCGCTGCACGGCGCCGAGGGCCTGCGCGAGTGGATCGACAAGGCCTACGACCGGAGCTACGAGCGGCCCGACGGTGCCCGTCGCGGGCCCGGCCGACCACTAAGGTGACCGTGTACACCCGGCAACCGGAGGACGACCCCGCATGGCACTGCCTCTCTACGACAGTCAGCCTGCGCGGCGCGTCCCCTGGGTGACGTACCTGCTGATCGCCGTCAACGTGGTGGTCTTCCTCATCACCCCGATGTCGAACTTCGCCGCCTGGTACGGCAAGGGTTCGGTCCGCGAGTGCAAGGCGACGCACTTCACCTACGAGTACGGAGCCGTGCCGAAGGAGCTGACCACCGGCGACCAGCAGCCGCTGCCGACCGAGGTCGCGCACGACTGCGGGCCGTCGAGCTTCCGCAAGGCGCCCTGGACCGCGGCGTTCACCTCGATGTTCCTGCACTCCAGCGCCATGCACCTGCTCGGCAACCTGGTCTTCCTGTTCGTCGTCGGCATGGGCGTGGAAGACCGGCTCGGCCGATGGCGCTACCTGCTCGCCTACCTGGTGTTCGGGCTCGTCGCCGTCTACGGGTTCGCGTGGACCTCGCCCGACTCCACCGTCCCGCTCATCGGCGCGTCCGGCGCGATCGCCGGGGTGATGGGCGCCTACGTGATCCTCAATCCGCGGGGCCGCGTCGTCAGCTGGGTGCCGCCGGTCATCTTCATCCGCCTGCCGGTGTGGGTGGTGCTCGGCTACTGGTTCGTCCTGCAGTGGCTGTCCCTGGGCGACGAGAAGAGCAACGTCGCCTACACCGCGCACATCTACGGCTTCGTGGCGGGCGTGGTGTTCGCGCTCCTGGCCCGCCGTGCCGGCCCCGCCCACCGCCTGGCCGCGCTGAGCGGCGGCTGACCGCCCGCGACCGCCTCCGCTCCCGGGGGCGTCCCCCGCACTCGCGGCGCAGGGCCCCGGTAGGGTCGGAGGGTCCGTTTCTGTGGGGAGGGGTGCAGTGGTCACTGCGATCGTGTTCGTCAAGGCCGACGTCGCGCGCATCCACGAGGTGGCCGAGACGATCGCGGCGCTGGACGGCGTCAGCGAGGTGTACTCCATCACCGGCGACCACGACCTCATGGTGATGGTCCGGGTGCGCCGCCACGAGGAGCTCAACGACGTGATCCCCGGCCGCATCAACAAGGTCCCCGGCATCGTCGGCACCGAGACCCACATCGCGTTCCGCACCTACTCCCAGCACGACCTGGAGCAGGCCTTCTCCCTCGGCCTGCCCGACGCCGACTGAGGCCGGGGGCGGCTAGCCGCCGACGACGAGGGCGACGCGGTCGATGCCGCCCCCGCAGGAGCGGGCGGCGTAGCCGGGCAGCTCGCGGTACACGGCCCCCGGGGGCCAGCTGGCGGTGTTGGAGGCCATCACGCGGCCGGGGGCGTTGACGACGAACGCGGGCGCGGGGATCTCCCGCAGCGCCGGCACGATCTCGTTCTCGAACGTCCGGGCGAACACGTCGGCGGCCGCGACGCCCGCGAACCTCCCGTCCACGCGCACCGGCGCCGACAGGGTCAGGACGTACTCGTCGCTGCACAGGTAGTCGACGTAGGGGCCGCAGACGGTCTTCTCCGCCCCGCTCTGCGGCCCCGTGAACCACTCCCAGTCGGTGTAGTCGTACAGGACGCTGCTCTCGGGGTTCAGGTCGCGCAGCAGCTGGGACGGCCGCCCGGCCGGGCCGGTCTGCCACCACTCCATGTACCAGGCGGCGTCGGCGAGCAGGCCCGGCGCGGCGATGAACCCGAGGCCGCAGACGAGCGGGCCGAGATGGGAGAACAGCAGCGGGCGCAGCGCGGCGAGGTCGTCGCGGGCAGGGGAGCGCCCGGCGCGGCGGACGTCCTCCAGACGCCGCGCGGCCGCGTCGCGCACCTGGGCCACGGTGGTGAACACGCCGTCCAGGGTCGCGCGGACGTGTGCCGCCGCCGCGCCGACGGCCGGTGGCTCGGCGGGCATGGGTCCCCCTCGGGGTCTCAGAGTGCGAGCCGTCGTTCAATCAGACGTTCTACCGCATTCGAGACGTGACTTTCAGCTACATCGCGTGCCTCGGCGCCGTCGGACGCCTCGATCGCCCGGACGAGCCGGGCATGCTCGGCGGCGACGGGCCCGCGACGTTCGGGAAGATCGTGCACGGCCCAGACCAACGGCCCGAGCTCGGCCTGGAGCCGGATCTCCTCCCGGGTGAGCCGGCCGGACTGGGAGGCGGCGGCGACCTCCAGGTGGAACCGGCCGTCCAGCCGGCACGTCCCGGCGCCGGATTCCGTCCCGGCCATCTCCTCCAGCGACCGCCGCAGCCGCCGGACGTCGCCGGGCAGCGACCGCCCGGCGGCGAGCCGGGCGGCGGCCCCGGCGATGGCGGCGTAGTGGTCGCCGAGGTCGCGGAGCTCTTCCGCGCTGAGCGAACGCAGCCGCTCGTCGAGGTCGAAAGCCCTGGCAGGAGCCCTGACGAAGCTGCCGCCGCCGCGGCCCCGGCGGGTCTCGATGAGCCCCTGCTGACGCAAGGCCATCAGCGCTTCGCGTAGGGTGACCGTCGAAACACCGAGATATGCCGACAGGTCAGTCTCGCTGGGCAGCTGCTCGCCGTCCGCGAGGAGGCCGAGCGCGATCGCGTCGCCCAGGCGCCGCACGACCGCGTGCACCCGCGCGGTGTTGTCGACGGGAGCGAACACGACGAGGTGCGCGCTGTCCATGGGCCCCCTCCCGGTGTCGACACAGTGATACCGGAACATCACTTGAACTTAAACCTCTGACTCCATATGTTTTCGGTCATGCCGGTTTCAGCGGTGAGGATCCGCGATCTGCGCAAGGCCTTCGGCCCCGTCGAGGCGGTGGCGGGCGTCGACCTCGACATCAGGGACGGCGAGTTCTTCTCGATGCTCGGCCCGTCCGGGTCGGGGAAGACGACCGTGCTGCGGCTCATCGCGGGCTTCGAGCGGCCGACCGCTGGAACGATCGAACTCGGCGGCAGGGACGTGACGGCGCTCGCGCCGTTCGACCGTGACGTCAACACCGTCTTCCAGGACTACGCGCTCTTCCCGCACCTGGACGTGCTCCGCAACGTCGAGTACGGCCTGAAGGTGCGGCGGGTGCCGAAGTCCGAGCGCCGGGAGCGGGCGCTGGAGGCGCTGCGCAGCGTCCGGCTCGACGGGATGCGGGCGCGCCGCCCCGCCGAGCTGTCGGGCGGCCAGCGCCAGCGGGTCGCGCTCGCTCGGGCGCTGGTGAACGAGCCGAAGGTGCTGCTGCTGGACGAGCCGCTCGGCGCGCTCGACCTGAAGCTGCGCGAGGAGATGCAGGTCGAGCTGAAGAGCATCCAGCGCAGGGCCGGCATCACCTTCGTGTTCGTCACCCACGACCAGGAGGAGGCGCTGACCCTCAGCGACCGGATCGCGGTCCTCGACGGCGGCCGGGTCCAGCAGGTCGGCACGCCGGCCGAGGTGTACGAGCGGCCGGCCACCGAGTTCGTGGCCGGCTTCGTCGGGACGACCAACCGCATCGGCGAGGTCTGCGTGCGGCCGGAGAAGATCGCCGTCCACATGGACGGCGAGGGCGCGCGGGACGACGGGCCGGACGCGGGGGACCGGCAGGCGCTCGGCACGATCGCCGAGGTCGTCTACGCGGGCGCGGTCACCCGCTTCGTCATCGACCTGGAGTCGGGGAGCCGCGTCGTCGCGCTCCAGCAGAACCTGCGGACCTCCTCCATGGACGTGATGGGCCGGCGCGGCGCACGCGTCCGGATCAGCTGGCACGAGGCGCACGAGTTCCACCTGGCGGGCGCCGGCTCCACGCCGGCGCCCACCCCCTGAGCCACCCCACCGAACCCCCGAAAAAACCCCCACAATAAGGAGTTCCCCATGTGGTCCACGCGCATGGCGGCCGCCGCCGCGGCGACGCTGGCGATCGGACTCGCGGCCGCCGCCTGCGGCGGCGACTCGGGCGACAAGGCGACCGGAGCCGGGCAGGGCGCCTTCCCGGTCCCCAAGGTGCCGATGCAGAAGTCGCTCGGCCAGAGCGAGGGCCAGGTCAACCTGGTCGCCTGGGCCGGGTACGCCGAGGACGGCTCCAACGACCCCAAGGTCGACTGGGTCACCCCGTTCGAGAAGCAGACCGGCTGCAAGGTCAACACCAAGGTCGCCGGCACGTCCGACGAGATGGTGACCCTGATGAAGACCGGCGAGTACGACGCGGTCTCCGCCTCCGGCGACGCCTCGCTGCGGCTGATCGCCTCCGGGACGGTCGCGCCGGTCAACACCGCGCTCGTGCCGAACTACGCCGACGTGTTCGCCGGGCTGAAGAACAAGCCCTGGAACTCGGTGAACAACGTCGCCTACGGCATCCCGCACGGCCGCGGCGCCAACCTGCTCATGTGGCGCACCGACAAGGTCAAGACGGCCCCCGACTCGTGGGGCGCGGTGTTCGACGCCAACTCCCCGTACAAGGGGAAGATCACCGCCTACGACTCGCCGATCTACATCGCCGACGCCGCGCTCTACCTCAAGACGGCCAAGCCCGAACTCGGCATCAAGAACCCGTACTCGCTCGACCAGAAGCAGTTCGACGCGGCCGTCGAACTGCTGAAGACCCAGCGCGGGCTCATCGGCGAGTACTGGTCCGACTACACCAAGGAGGTCCAGGCGTTCAAGAGCGGCGACTCCGTCCTCGGGACGACCTGGCAGGTCATCGCCAACCTCGCGGAGGGCGAGAAGGCCCCGGTCAAGGTGACCCTGCCCAAGGAGGGCTCCACCGGCTGGTCGGACACCTGGATGGTCGGCGCCAAGGCCAAGAACCCCAACTGCGCCTACAAGTGGATGGACTGGATCGTCTCTCCCAAGGCGAACGCGCAGGTCGCCGAGTGGTTCGGTGAGGCCCCGGCGAACGCGAAGGCGTGCCAGGAGACCGCGGACAAGAAGTTCTGCGACACCTTCCACGCCACCGACGAGAACTACTTCTCCCAGGTGCACTTCTGGACGACGCCGATCGCGCAGTGCCTCGACGGGCGCAAGGACGTCAAGTGCGTCGACTACTCCAAGTGGACCCAGGCGTGGACCGCGATCAAGGGATGACCGGCTCCGCCCTCACCGGCGGTGAGGACGGCCGCCCGGCGCCGGGTCTCCGGCGCCGGGCGGCGGCCCTGCTGCACCGCCGCCCGCGGCTGCGCCTGTCGCTGCTGCTGTCGGCGCCGCTCGCCTGGCTGGTCGTCGTCTATCTCGGCGCGCTCGCCGCGATCTTCCTGACCGCCTTCTGGACCACCGACGTCTTCACCGGCGAGGTCGTCCGGCAGTTCACGCTCGCCAACTTCCAGACCCTCGTCGACGAGCCGGTCTACCGGACGGTCGCGCTGCGCAGCCTCGGCGTCGCGGCGGCCGTCACCCTCATCGACACCGCGATCGGCTTCCCGATGGCGCTGTACATGGCCAAGGTCGCCAAGCCGCGGCACCGGCCCTACCTGGTGATAGCCATCCTGGCGCCGCTGTGGGCCGCCTACCTCGTCAAGGCGTACGCGTGGCGGGTGATGCTCGCCCAGGGCGGCCTCGTCGACCAGGTGCTGGGGCCGTTCGGGCTCTCCAGCCCCGGCTACGGCCTCACGGCGACCGTGATCGTCCTGGCCTACCTGTGGCTGCCGTACATGATCCTGCCGGTCTACGCGGGCCTGGAGCGGCTCCCGGACTCGCTGCTGGACGCCTCCGGCGACCTCGGCGCCCACCCGCTGCGCACGCTGCGGTCCGTCGTGCTGCCGCTGGTGTTCCCCTCGCTGGTGGCCGGATCGATCTTCACGTTCTCGCTGTCGCTCGGCGACTACATCACCGTGAAGATCGTCGGTGGCCGGAGCCAGCTGCTCGGCAACGTCGTCTACGACAACATCGGCGCCGCCAACAACCTGCCGTTCGCGGCGGCGGTCGCCACGATCCCGGTGGTGGTGATGCTCGGCTACCTCGCCGCGGCCCGCCGCACCGGCGCGCTCAGGGAGCTGTGATGACCCTCTCGCCCGCCGCGCGGATCGCCCTGCGCGTCCTGATGTTCCTCGGCCTCGCCGTCATCTACGTGCCGCTGCTGGTCGTGCTGGTCAACTCCTTCAACGCCGACACCGCGTTCGGCTGGCCGCCGTCGGGGTTCACCGGGCGCTGGTGGTCGCAGGCGCTGCACAACGAGGGCGCCCGGCAGGCCGTGCTGACCAGCGTCAAGGCGGGCCTGGGCGCGACGGCCGCCGCGCTCGTCCTCGGCACCATGGCGGCCTTCGCGGTGGCGCGGCACCGGTTCTTCGGACGCGAGACGGTCTCGCTGGTCGTCGTGCTGCCGATCGCGCTGCCCGGCATCGTCACCGGCATCGCGCTCAGCAACGCCTTCCAGGTCGTGCTGAAGCCGCTCGGGATCGGGCTCGGCCTGTTCACCGTGGTCGTCGGGCACGCCACGTTCTGCGTCGTCACGATCTTCAACAACGTGCTCGCCCGGCTGCGGCGCACGGGCACCAGCCTGGAGGAGGCGTCCGCCGACCTCGGCGCCGACACGTTCCACACGTTCTGGCACGTCACGTTCCCGGCGCTGCGCTCGGCGCTGCTCGCCGGGGGGCTGCTGGCGTTCGCGCTGTCCTTCGACGAGATCATCGTGACCACGTTCACCGCCGGACCGGGCGCCCAGACCCTGCCGATCTGGATCTTCAACAACCTGTTCCGGCCCAACCAGGCCCCGGTCGTCAACGTGCTCGCGGCCGCCCTGATCGTGCTGTCGGTCATCCCGATCTGGATCGCGCAGCGGCTGTCCAGCGGGGCCCGCGGCGTCGCGTGAGCGCGGCGGGGGCCGGTGCGGGCGGGCGCTGAGCGTCAGCCCCGCAGGCGCCGGGAGGCGTCGACCCAGCGGTCGAGGAGGGAGGCGGCGCCCCCCGAGTCGACCGCTGCGGCGGCGCGCTCGTAGGCGGCCCCCAGCGTCGCGGTGAGGTCGGCGGCGGCCGGCGTCCCCTCGTAGGCGGTGATGAGCGCGGCGGCGTTCAGCAGGACCATGTCGCGGACGGGCCCCCGCCGCCCGCCGAACGTCTCGCGGGCCACCCGCCCGTTGAACACCGCGTCGGCGCCGCGCAGGTCCTCGGGCTTCGCCGGCGGGATGCCGAGGTCGGAGGGGTCGAAGGTCGTCTCCGTCGCCGTCCCGTCGCGCACGACCCACACGGTGGAGGTGCCCGTGGTGGTCAGCTCGTCCAGCCCGTCGTCGCCCCGGAAGACCAGAGAGGAGCAGCCGCGCGCGGCGAACACGCCCGCCATCACGCCCGCCATCCGCGGGTGGAACACCCCGACGGCCTGGGCCAGGGGGCGCGCCGGGTTGGTCAGCGGGCCGAGGAAGTTGAAGACCGTGGGCGTGCCCAGTTCGCTGCGGGTGCGGGAGGCGTACTTCAGGGCCGGGTGGTAGAGCGGCGCGAAGCAGAAGGTGATGCCCACCTCGTCGGCGACCCGCGCGGTGGCCTCGGGGGGCAGGTCGATCGCGACGCCGAGGTGCTCCAGCAGGTCGGCGGCGCCGCACGAGGACGACGCGGCCCGGTTGCCGTGCTTGACGACCCGCACGCCCGCCGCGGCCGCGACCACGGCGGCCATCGTGGAGACGTTGACGGTGTGGCCGCGGTCGCCGCCCGTCCCGACGAGGTCGGCGATGCGGCCGGGAACCTCGATGGGCGTGGCGTTGTCCATCATCCCCGCGGCGAGGCCGGTGACCTCCTCGACCGTCTCGCCCTTGGCGCGCAGCGCCACGGCGAAGCCCGCGATCTGCACGTCGGTGGCCTCGCCGGACATGATGCTGTTCATGGCCCAGGTGGTCTCCTCGCTGGACAGCGAGTCGCCCGACACGAGGGCGTTGAGCAGTGCGGGCCAGCTGGTGCGCGCGTCCATGTCGCCTACAGGGTCGTGGTGGGTGCGTTGCGGGGGTGCGGTGCCGGGGGTGCGGTGCGGCCCGCCGGCTACAGGGCCGGGAGGCGGTTCTGGACGCGCTGCCGCATGAGGCCGGCGAGGGCGTTCGCGAGGGCCATCGGGTCGATGGGCAGGCCCACCACGGCGTCGGCGCGCGACCAGGTGGCGAGCCAGCCGTCGTCGCGGCGGCCGATGATCGCCAGGACGGGCGGGCAGTCGTACACCTCGTCCTTGGCCTGGCGGCACACGCCGAGACCGCCCGCGGGCTGCGCCTCGCCGTCGACGATCAGGACGTCGACGCCGCCCTGGTCGAGCCGCGCCACGACCGCGGGCTGGGTGGCGCACTCCTCGAACTCGACCTTCGGGAGGTCGGCGGCGGGCCGGCGCCCGATCGCCATCCGGATCTCGGCGCGCGTGTTCGCGTCGTCGCTGTAGACGAGGACCTTCATCGGGCTCTCCGGGGCGGTGCTCATGGACCTGAAGGGTACCGGGTCGCGGCACCGGTGACACGCTCGGGGAACCCTAGAAGGGGGGTCATGCGTCACTCACTGGATAGGGGCGCAATAATGCTGGCGTGACAGCATCCGCGATAGAGACAACACCTCACGCACGGGCGAACCGTCCCAATCTGGTCAGCGTGGGGACGATCGTTTGGCTGTCGTCCGAGCTGATGTTCTTCGCGGCGCTGTTCGCGATGTTCTTCACGATCCGCTCTGTGACGATCGGCCAGTCCGGCCACCACGCGTGGCCGGGCGCCCCGCTGGACCTGCCGCTGTCGGCCGTCAACACGACCATCCTGGTGCTGTCCTCGGTGACCTGCCAGATGGGCGTGTTCAAGGCCGAGGCCGGCAAGGTCGGACGTGACGGAAGCGTGTTCAACGTGGCGCGCTGGGGCCTGCGCGAGTGGTACGTCCTCTCGTTCCTCATGGGCGCCTACTTCGTCGCCGGCCAGGCCTACGAGTACTCCCAGCTGGTCACCAAGGACGGCCTCACCTTCTCGTCCTCGGCCTACGGCTCGGTCTTCTACCTGGCCACCGGCTTCCACGGCCTGCACGTCATCGGCGGCCTCGTGGCGTTCCTGTTCCTCCTGGGACGCACCTACGCCGCCAAGCGGTGGACGCACGAGCAGGCGACGAGCGCGATCGTCGTCTCCTACTACTGGCACTTCGTCGACGTGGTGTGGATCGGCCTGTTCTCGGTCGTCTACCTGCTCGACATCTGACCGACCCGACCGACATGACCCGAACGGGGACTTCCGTGAAAAGGATCACCGCATGGCGACGGCGCCCGTGGGCGGGCTACGCCGTCGTGCTGGCGGCCCTGGCGGCGATCGGCGCGATCTACGCCGGCTTCTCGCCGCGGACTGACCGCGCCGAGGCGCAGACCACCGCCCAGGCGGCGCAGGACCTGAAGAACGGCCAGCAGCTGTTCAACAAGAACTGCGCGAGCTGCCACGGGCTGAACGCCGAGGGCACCAAGGACGCCAAGGGCAACCCGATCGCCCCGAGCCTCATCGGCGTCGGCGCCGCGTCCGTCGACTTCCAGGTCGGCTCGGGCCGCATGCCCGCGGCGAACCCTGGCGCGCAGATGCCGCGCAAGAAGCCGCTCCCCGAGTTCAACACCTCGATCAAGACCGACTACGAGGAGAAGGACAAGCGGGAGGCGGCCGAGCGGCAGAAGATGCAGGCGGAGAAGAACCTCTCCGACCTCAGCGCCTACGTCGCCTCGCTCGGCGGCGGCCCGGAGGTCCCCCCGGCGTCGGCCGTGGACCCGAAGACCGGCAACGTCGCGCTCGGCGGGAAGCTGTTCCGCACGAACTGCGCGCAGTGCCACAACTTCACCGGCCAGGGCGGCGCGCTGACCGGCGGCAAGTACGCGCCCTCGTTGTCGAACCCCGACGTCACGCCCACCCAGATGTACGAGGCCATGCTCACCGGTCCGCAGGCGATGCCCGTGTTCAACGACACGACGCTCACGCCGAAGGACAAGCAGGCCATCATCGCCTACCTCGTCCAGACGCGCGAGGAGCCGAACCCCGGCGGTAACGGCCTCGGCCGCATCGGCCCGGTGACCGAGGGGCTGGCCGGCTGGCTGGTCGGCATCGGCCTGCTGGTCCTGGCCGCCATGTGGATCACCGCGAAGAAGCCGAAGAAGCTGAAGAAGTCATGAGCGACGACAACAAGGACACGGCGGGCCGGCCCGCCCCGCGCGAACGCGTGATCGGCACGCCGTCCCCGGCGCGCGAGAAGGCCCTGCTCGCGGAGGACGACATCTCGGCGCCCGCGGGCGTGGGGGACCAGCTCGACGAGGCGTCGGCCAAGCGCGCCGAGCGGATCGTCGCGACGCTCTTCCTGGTCGCGTTCGCCGCCAGCGTGGGGTTCATCGCCTACTTCATCGGCTGGAGCGGCCGCGACGGCGGCATGCACGGCGTCACCCGGGCGCGCGAGAGCAACCTGTGGCTCGGCGGCCTGATGGCGCTGTCGTTCCTCGCGCTGGCCTTCGGCGTCACCATCTGGGTGCGCCGCCTGATGACCAGCAAGCCGATCGTCCAGGAGCGGCACGAGCTGGCCGCCGACGAGGAGACCCGGGCCTCCTTCACCGAGGACTTCCTCGAGGGCGCCGCCGACAGCGGCATCACCAAGCGGCCCCTGCTGCGCCGCACGCTGCTGCTGGCCGCCGCGCCGCTCGGCCTGGCCCCGCTGGTGCTGCTGCGCGACCTCGGCCCGCTGCCGGAGAAGCGGCTCCGCCACACCTACTGGGGCGAGGCCGTCAAGAAGGCGCAGGCGGAGGGCAAGAAGGGCGCCCGCCTGGTCGTCGACGGCACCAACAAGCCGCTGCGGGTCAGCGACTTCTCCTCCCCGGGCTCGATGATCACGGTCCTGCCCGAGGGGATCGAGGAGGAGGTCCCCGAGGACCAGGTGCTCACCCAGAACGCCAAGGCCGTCACCATCCTCATCAACGTCCCCGCCAACGAGTTCAAGCCCGCCAAGGGCCGTGAGAACTGGCACGTCAACGGGATCGTGGCCTACTCCAAGGTGTGCACGCACGTCGGCTGCCCCGCGGCCCTGTACGAGCAGACCACCCACCACATCCTGTGCCCGTGCCACCAGTCGACGTTCGACGCCACCGACGCGGCGAAGGTGATCTTCGGGCCGGCGGCGCGGTCGCTGCCGCAGCTGCCGCTGTCCGTGGAGGACGGGTACCTCATCGCCACGAGCGACTACCACGAACCCATCGGACCGAGCTTCTGGGAGCGCGGATGAGCGAGGCGACAGCCCCGAAGGCGGTCGAGGCGCCGCTGACGTTCCTCGACGACCGCCTCGGCTCCACCACCTTCTTCAAGCGGAACATGAAGAAGGTGTTTCCGGACCACTGGTCCTTCATGCTGGGCGAGATCGCCCTGTACTCCTTCATCATCCTGCTGCTGACCGGGACGTTCCTGACGCTCTGGTTCCAGCCGAGCATGACGGAGACCGTGTACCACGGCTCGTACACGAAGCTGCAGGGCGTCAAGATGTCCGAGGCCTACGCCTCGACGCTGCACATCTCGTTCGACGTGCGCGGCGGCCTGCTCATGCGGCAGATCCACCACTGGGCCGCGATCCTGTTCATGGCGTCGATCCTCGCGCACATGCTGCGCGTGTTCTTCACCGGCGCCTACCGCAAGCCGCGCGAGCTGAACTGGCTGATCGGCATCGGCATGTTCACGCTGGGCATGCTGGAGGGCCTGTTCGGGTACTCGCTGCCCGACGACCTGCTGTCCGGCACCGGCCTGCGCATCACGCAGGGCGTCGCGGAGTCGATCCCGGTGGTCGGCACCTACATCTACATGTTCCTGTTCGGCGGCGAGTTCCCCGGCCAGGACATCGTCCCGCGCCTGTACATGCTGCACATCCTGCTGATCCCGGGGCTGCTGCTCGGCATGGTCACCGCGCACATGATGATCATGTGGGTGCAGAAGCACACGGCGATGCCGGTCAAGAACCAGACCGAGCAGCAGGTGTACGGCTACCCGTTCTACCCGGTGTTCATGGCCAAGACGGGCGCCTACTTCCTGTTCACCTTCGGCGTCCTGGCGCTGCTCGGCGCGTTCGCGCAGATCAACCCGATCTGGCTGTTCGGACCGTACGACCCCGGCGCGATCTCCTCGGGCTCCCAGCCCGACTGGTACATGGGCGTCCTCGAAGGGGCGCTGCGCATCATGCCGAACTGGGAGGTCTCCGCCTGGGGCCACACGGTCAGCTTCAACGTGCTGATCCCGGCGCTGGTGCCGCTCGGCATCGTGTTCGGCGGCGCGGCGGCCTGGCCGTTCGTCGAGCAGTGGGTGACCGGCGACAAGCGCCACCACCACGTGAACGACCGGCCGCGCAACGCCCCGGTCCGCACGGCGACGGGCATCGCCGCGGTCACCTTCTACGGGCTGCTGTGGATCGCCGGCGCCAACGACGTCATCGCGGACAAGTTCCACGTGTCGCTGTTCGCGACGACGTGGTTCTTCCGGGTGGCTTTCTTCCTCGGGCCGATCATCGCGTTCGTCATCACCAAGCGGATCTGCCTGGGCCTGCAGCGCAAGGACGCCGACGTCGTCGGGCACGGCGTGGAGAGCGGCGTGATCCTGATGTCGCCGGACGGGAAGTTCTCCGAGCGGCACGAGGCGCCGCGCGACGAGGAGCGGCACGTCCTGCTCTCCAAGGAGAACGCCCGGCCCGAGGCCCCGGCCCGGGACGCCAAGGGCATCCCGGCGCCCGGCACCAAGGGCCCGATCGGGCACCTGCGCTCGCGCCTCAACCGCGCGTGGACGTTCGACGACATCCCCGTCGAGGAGCACGAGCACCCGCACGGCGAGCAGGCCGAGATCGAGGGCGGCGCCGCGTCGCACGAGGTCCGGCACTGATCGTCCGCGCATCGGGGGCCCGTCACCGCACCGCCGGTGGCGGGCCCTCGCGCATCCCGGGCGGCCCGCGATGACCCGGACCCTGGTCGTCACCAACGACTTCCCGCCGCGCCCGGGCGGCATCCAGGCCTTCGTGCACGGCCTCGCCGTGCGCCGCCCGCCCGGTTCGGTCGTCGTCTACGCCCCGGCCTGGAAGGGCGCCGCGGAGTTCGACGCGGCGCAGCCGTTCCCCGTCGTCCGGCACCCCGGCTCCCTGATGCTGCCGGAGCCGGGCGTGCTGCGCCGGGCGGCGGACGTGCTGCGCGCGGAGCGCTGCGACTCGGTCGTGTTCGGCGCGGCGGCGCCCCTCGGCCTGCTGGCCCCGGCGCTGCGGCGCCGGGGGGCGCGGCGGCTCGTCGGGATCACCCACGGGCACGAGGCCGGCTGGGCGTCGCTGCCGGTGGCGCGCACCCTGCTGGGCCGCATCGGGGACGGCGTCGACGTCCTGACCTACCTCGGCGAGTACACCCGCTCCCGGATGGCGCGGGCCCTGTCGCCCGAGGCCGCGGCGCGGATGACCCGGCTCGCGCCCGGCGTCGACGAGACGCTCTTCCACCGGGGCGCGGGCGGGGCGGAGATCCGGGAGCGGCACGGGCTGACCGGCCGTCCGGTGGCGGTGTGCGTGTCCCGCCTGGTCCCGCGCAAGGGGCAGGACGCCCTCCTCCGCGCCTGGCCCCGGATCCTGGAGTCCGTGCCGGACGCCGCGCTGCTCCTCGTCGGCGGCGGACCCTACCGCGGTGACCTGGAACGCCTCGCCGCGTCCCTGCGCGTCGGCGGTTCGGTCGTCTTCACCGGCGGCGTCCCCTGGGAGGAGCTGCCCGCGCACTTCGACGCGGGCGACGTCTTCGCGATGCCGTGCCGCACCCGCCGCCGCGGCCTGGACGTCGAGGGCCTCGGCATCGTGTACCTGGAGGCGTCCGCGACCGGGCTCCCGGTCGTCGCGGGCGATTCGGGCGGCGCCCCCGACGCCGTCCTGGACGGCGAGACGGGCCTCGTGGTGCCGGGCCGCTCCGTCCCCGGCATCGCCGAAGCCGTGGCGGGCCTTCTCGCGGACCCGGACCGGGCCCGCGCCATGGGGGAGAAGGGCCGGGCCTGGATCGAACGGGAGTGGCGCTGGGACGTCCAGGCGAGACGCCTGGGGGACCTGCTGGAGCCGTGAACGACACCGTCCCCAGGATGAGGACCCGCCCCCGCGCCGTAGGCGGGTCCTCACCCCAGGGGCGGCGGCTCAGTGCGGCCCGGAAACGCTGACTGCGCAGGCACGCCGTTCCGTGCTCGGGCGCCCGAGTGCGCCCCCACCCCCGACGGCGGCGGGGGCGCAAGCCCCCCCCCCCCCCCCCCCGCGCCGTGGGCGCATGCCCCGCCCCCGGAGACCGGCTCCACGAGGACCGTCCCTGCCGGGCGGGGACGGGTCTGATCCGCCGCCGCCGGCCCGCCCGGCGCCCTCGTGGGGGAGGACCAGGAGAGAGGCGTGCCGCGTGGGCCGGCCGGCGGGAACGGATCGGGTCCGCGTGGACGGGAGCGCGGGGCACGGCCCCGGCATCCGGCGCCGCGGGGCCCGGCCCCGCGACGGTGCCCGGCCGTGGACGCGCCGGAGGCACGGGCGCCCCCGGGCCGATCCCGTGTCGCGGTGATCGTGTCATGGGGCCACCTCCTGCCGCCGCCGGCGTCCGCGGTCGCTGACGTTTCCGAAGCTAGAGCCGCCGGCCGTCCGCGGCGCCGGCGTTAACCCGCCCTTAATGAGCGGATCAGCCGTCGCTAAGCCGCCGTCCGCGGAAACGAGGATCCGCGCAGGTGAGAAGGCTGCCGGGCCTTCGCGCCCGGAGGCGTGAACCCGGGCCGGACTCCGCGCGTACAGGTGAAAAAGCGCCTCGGGACAAGGCTCATCGGCCTTTTTCGGCACCGATTGACATCCACGTTGCTTCGGGGGCGTATGCTCCCGGAGTGTTCGAGCGGATTCGCGAGAATCCGTTCGGGGATCGTGGTGGGAGCGAGCGGGCTCCGACACCGCGGTCCCGTCATGTCTCAGCGGGACGGCCGCCGGGCGTCAGGCCCGGCGGCGCGGAACGTGTCGGCGTTCGCCGTGCTCTCCGTCTCCTCCACAGGAGAGGGCATGGCGCGACGCGATTACGGGCATGCGTCCCGGAGCCAAACGCATGCTTCACCGTGGGCTGAGACGCCCGCGCGCCCGTCCACGGGACCCGAGCCCGAGCGGGGGCCCCGGTCCGAGGCCCCCCAGTGGCCCGAAGGGTCCTGGTGGTCGGAGCAGCCGGACTGGTCCGAGCGGAGGCGCGGATCGTCGCGGCGCGAGCCGTCGCGGCGCCAGATCAGGCGGCGCGAGGCCAGGGCCCGCGCGCGCGGTTCCGGCAAGGGCGCCGAGCGGCCGCGCCCCCGGGCGCAGTGGCCGGAGCCGCCCGAACGGCGCGACGACGCGAAAGCCGATCGCTTCGACGCGCGCGGCAGCTACGACCCCGCGGGCTACGCGGCCCGCACGCGTCGGGACGTTCGATCGGAGCGCCCCGACGCCCGCGGCGAGCGGCCGGGCTCCCGGAACGCGCGGCGGGACATTCCAACCGAGCGTTCCGACGCCCGCACCCAGCAGGACGCCCGCACCGAGCGTCTCGACGCTCGCGCCGGGCGGGACGCCCGCACCGAACGGGACACGCGGACCGAGCGGTTCGACGCGCGGAGCACGCTGCGAGACGCCCCGAGGGAGCGGTTCGACGCCCGCACCGAGCGGGACGACCGCACCGGGGGTGTCGGCGGCCGCGGTGAGCCGCGCGGCGGGCGCACCGAAAGGTTCGACGCGAGGGCCGAGGGGCTCGGCGGGCGCGCGGGACGGCCCGAGAGGGACCGGTCCCGCGACTTCTCGGCGCGGGGCGGGCGCTCCCGCCGTGCGGAGCCGGCCCGCGCCGGGCGGGGCGGCCCCCCGCGGCGCCCCCCTCGGCAGGAG
>NZ_JBEZJQ010000012.1:0-263600 GCF_040653135.1 Actinomadura sp. NPDC048021 | reverse complement strand
TCCGCGCCCCCCCCCCCCCCCCCCGCCCGCCCCCCCCCCCCGCGGGGGGGGCGGGGGGGGGGGGCCCCCCCGCCCCCCCCCCCCCGGCCCCGGCCCGGACCGGTTCAGCGCGGCGCGGAGAACCAGCGGCGCGGATGCCGGGTCAGGCTGTAGCCCGCCACGGACATGACGGCGGCGAGGACGCCGCCGCCGATCGTCCACCACCACCGGCCGGACGGCCAGGAGAACCAGCCCTTGACCCGCTCCGCCGGCTTCGGCGCCGAGTCCACGGGGCCCGCCGACGGCGCGGCGCCCGGGGCGAGCGTGGCCCCGGGGTCGACGGCCGGGGACAGCGGCGCCTTCAGCTTCGCGCCCGCGGGCCGGGCGTCCCCGTCCTTCGCGCTGATCCGCACGTCGGCCCGGATCGGCAGGCCGAGGTCCTGCTCGGGCAGGCCGCTCGCCGCGAGCCGCAGGTAGTAGGTGCCGGGCAGCGGGTCGTCGGACCACGGCTCGGCCCACGCCCGGACCCGCCGCAGCGTGCAGCGGAGCCGGACGCTCGCGGCCCCGGCCGCCGCCGTCGCGTTCTGCGGACCGGCCGTGCACGCCTGGCGGCGGCGCAGCCCGTCGAAGACGTCGATGCCGTACGTCGCGGCGCCGTGGCGGCTCGCCGCGGGGGGCAGCGCGACCGTCACCGCGATCCGCCCGGTCTGCCCGGCCGCGGCGGCGAACGACCAGTACAGGTAGTCGCCGGTCGAGGCGGGCACGCGGACCGGCTGCCCGGGTTCCACGGTGGTCGCGGTCAGGAAGGACGTTCCCGCGGTGCCGATCGTCGGTCGCGGGCTCGGGGAGGGGGCCGCGGCGGCCGGCGCGGCGGTCGCCGGCAGGACGGCGCAGGCGGCCGCGGACGCGAGGAGGAGGGAGGCGCGCATGGTCAGTTCTCCTTCCAGACGGCCACCCGCCACCGGGCGAGCCATCCGGTGGCGAGGCCGGCGACGAGGCCCGTCGCGGCGAGCACGATCAGCAGCAGCCAGCCGCGGCCGAGGTCCGGTTCGCCCGGCGTGTCCGAGGACGGCACGAGGTCGACGGTCAGCTCCAGCGGCATGCCGGGCGCCGTCCGCACCGTGGGCGGGGCGGAGAAGGAGTTGCTCACCACCAGGCAGACCGGCGTGCCGCCGGAACCGCCGTCCGGCGACGGCGAGGCGGAGGCGTCCGCCCCGGTCCGCTGGTCCGACCAGCGCAGGCCGGTGGACTGCACGTCGGTGCGTCCGCTGCCCGCGTCCGTGCCGCGGACGAGTTCCTGCCCGGCCCCGGACACCGCGCGCAGCAGGACGCCGTGGTCGGGGTTCAGGGTCCGGTCGAGCGAGACGCTGACGGAGGCGCGCAGCTCCTGGCCCGGAGCCACCGACACCCGGTACCAGCGGTGCTCGCTGAACCGCTCCCGGTCGGTGTACACGCCGGGCGCGAGCGTGGGCGCGTCGGCGCACCCCGCGGTCCCGGCGACCTTCTCCGGAGTCCTCTTGTAGGTGGTGCCGGCGCGCTGGACGAGCTGGTTGAGGCGGCCGGTCAGCTCCTCCTGGTGCTGGACGGCGGTGTAGGTCCCGCCGGTGGCGTCGGCGATGCAGGTGAGCTGCTGCCGGACCTTGTCGTTGAGGGTCAGCCCGAGGGTGTCCACGACCAGGTGCGTGCCCTGGGCGGCGAGCTGGCGCGCCACCTCGCAGGGGTCGGGGGGCGAGCAGGTGTCCTCGCCGTCGGTGATGAGGATGATCCTTCGTGTCGTCTCCCCGGTGCCCAGGTCCCTGGTCGCCGCGCGGAGCGCGAGCCCGATCGGCGTCCAGCCGGTGGGGCGCAGCGTCGCGATCGCCGCCTTCGCCCGCGCCTTGTCCACCGGGCCGACCGGGGAGAGCTGCTGGGTGTCGGTGCATCCGACGGCCTTGGGGCTGCCGGGGAACCGGTGCCGCGCCCCGAGGACGCGGATGCCCAGCTGCGTCCCCTCGGGCAGGGAGTCGACCACCGCGCCGAAGGAGTGCTGCGCGACCGCCATCCTGCTGAGCCCGTCGATGTCGCGGGCGCGCATGGAGCCGCTGACGTCGAGCACCAGCTCGACCTTGGGCGGCTCCGCGGGGTCGCCGTCATCGGCGGAGACGGGGGGTGCGCCGACCAGCGCCAGGGGGGCGAGCAGGGCGAGCAGACAGCCGCCCGCGAACGATCGTTTGAAGATCACCAGGGGATCCTAATGACGCCCGGAGGCCCCCCGAGCGGAGATCGGAAAGCCTCCTCCCGAGCTATGTGATCTCCGCCAGGCGCGCCCGGGTGCGGGAGGGTGCCGACGGCGGGAGGGTGTCGAGGACGTCGGCCAGGGTGACGCCGGAGAGGCTGTCCCGCCAGGCCTGGTGCGCGTCCGCCATCTTCGCGGCGAGCACGCAGGTGCTCCGGCACTCGGCGGCCGGCAGCGCTCCCCGGCCCTGCCGGCGGATCTCGCGGCACTCGTACGGTGAGGACGTGCCGTCGACGGCCTCGACGACCTGCAGGAGCGTGATCTCGGAGCCCGGCCGCGCGAGACGGAATCCTCCGCGCGGGCCCGCGGTCGCGGTGAGCAGGCCTGCCTTGACGAGGGCCTTCAGTTGCTTGGCGAGATAGGGCGCCGGCAGGTCGTAGTACTGCGCCAGCTGAGCCGTCGACGCGCTGACTCCCGGATCCAGCTGGGCCAGCGTGGTCGCGCAGTGCAGGACCCATTCGGTGCTAACAGGCAGTTTCACACCCGAAGCGTATCGCAGATATCATGGATCTGTTTTATCCATGATACTCTTCGCTCGACCGCCAGGACATGGGAGGACACCATGCGGATCGCCGTCGCCGGCGCGACCGGGAACATCGGAACCCTCACCGCCGCCGCTCTCCAGCGGGACGGCCACGAGGTCGTGGGCATCAGCCGCTCGCTCGGCGTGGACCTGACGACCGGCGAGGGCCTCGACGACGTGCTGGCCGGCGTCGACGCGGTCGTCGACGCCACCAACAGCACCGCGGCCGACCCGGCCGAGACAGTGGCCTACTTCGGCGCCGTCACGCGCAACCTGCTCGCCGCCGAGGAGCGGGCCGGCGTCGGTCACCACGTGCTGCTGTCGATCGTGGGGGTCGACCGCATCGAGGGCAACGCGCACTACGCCGGCAAACGGGAGCAGGAGCGCCTGGTGGCCGCCGGTCCGGTGCCGTGGACGATCGTCCCGGCCACGCAGTTCCACGACTTCGCCGCGATGGTGACGAGCTGGACCGAGCGCGACGGCGTCGCCGCGATCGCGCCCCTGCTGGTGCGGCCGGTCGCGCCCGCGGACGTGGCCGCCGTGCTCGCCGAGATCGCGACGGGCCGGCCGCGGGGGCGTTACCGCGATGTCGCCGGGCCCGAACCGCAGGACCTGGTCGACATGGCCAGGCGCACCGGCCAGGCGCGCGGCCGCACGGTGAAGCTGGTGCCGACGTGGTCGGCGATATTCAGCCCGGAGGCGGCGGGCAACGTGCTGCTGCCCGGCCCGGACGCCCGCATCATGCCGACCACCTTCGACCAGTGGCTCGCCGAACAGCGGTAGGGGCGGCCCATGGAATAAGGCCGCTGCGACGCCCGCTGTAGTGAGCGACGAAGGACACGAGGGGGAAGTGAACATGGCAACCGAGAGGGCCCTGCTCGCGGGCGGCTGTTTCTGGGGCATGGAAGAGCTTTTCCGCCGGCAGCCCGGAGTGGTCTCCACGCGGGTCGGCTACAGCGGCGGCGACGTGCCCAACGCCACCTACCGCGACCACGGGTCCCACGCCGAGACCATCGAGGTCGTCTACGACCCCGACCTGACCGACTTCCGGGCGCTGCTGGAGTTCTTCTTCCAGATCCACGACCCCACGACGGTGAACCGGCAGGGCAACGACATCGGCACGAGCTACCGCTCCGCCATCTTCTACACATCGGACGAGCAGCGGAAGGTCGCCGAGGACACCATCGCGGACGTCGACGCCTCCGGCCTGTGGCCGGGCAAGGCCGTCACCGAGGTGACGGCCGCCGGCGATTTCTGGGAAGCCGAGCCCGAGCACCAGGACTACCTGCAGAAGTACCCGAACGGCTACACGTGCCACTTCCCCCGCCCCGGCTGGAAGCTGCCCAAGCGCACCGCCGAAGCCTGAGCCCGCGGGAGAGCGCGGACGGCCATGCGTGCCGTCCGCGCTGCCGGCACCTTGCCGACTTCGACCTGTCCTACGACGGCCTACCCGGCCGAACCGAGCCCGCATCACCGCCGCCCTCGGCCTCGCGGCTCCTGCTCATCCTGCCGATCGAGCGCAGGTAGCGTTCGCCCAGGACAGCGAGGTGGTCGACGAGACCGGCGGGTCCGGTGACCTCGAAGTCGAGTCCGAGCATGCCGATGTACACCGCGATGGTCTCCAGGCTGTCGGCTCCCGTCACGAGCACGCACTTCTCGTCGCTGACCGACTCGACCACGCCGACGGTGGCGTTGATGCGCGACAGCACCTCCTCCGCGGGGGCGAACACGGTGATCCGGGCGTGCACCTTCCAGCCCGTCGAGGCGACGTCGCGCAGGACGAAGCTGGTGTAGTCGAGTCCGGGCAACGGGGTGGGGGTGAACACGCGGTGGGTGGGCATGCGCGGGGTGATCCAGTCGACCCGGAACGTCGCCCAGGTGCCGGCCTGCGGATCGCGTCCGACCAGGTACCAGCGGCGCGTCCAGCTGACGAGCCGGTAGGGCTCCACGAGCTTGGGCCCCGACGTCGCCGCCGTGCCCGAGGGCAGCTCGCCCTCCCGCTCGTCGGGCCCGGTGGTGTAGTCGAAGCGGAACCATTCGTGGTCGCGGACGGCCGTGGCGATCTGCGCCAGGACCGCCGCGTCGACCTCGGGGTCCTCGACGTTGGAGGCGGTGTTGTGGGGCCCCTGGGAGGTGGACTCGTGGATCGCCGCGACCTGGCGGCGCAGCCGGTGCGGGAGCACCTGCTCCAGCTTGGCGAGGGCGCGGGCACTGCTCTCCTGGATGCCGCTGATGCCGGTTCCGGCGCGCAGCCCGATCGCGATGGCGACGGCCTCCTCGTCGTCCACCAGCAGCGGCGGCAGCTTCGTGCCGGCGCCGAGGCTGTAGGAGCCGGTCGTGCCGCGCGTGGCCTCCACGGGATAGCCGAGCTCGCGCAGCCGCCCGATGTCGTTGCGGATCGTGCGGCTGCTCACGCCGAGGCGTTCGGCCAGCTCAGAGCCCGGCCAGGACGGTCGCGACTGCAGGAGTGAGAGCAGGGCGAGGAGTCTCGCGGAAGTTTCCAGCATGACCTGCATGATGCCGCACCATTAGGAATCGAATCTTCCTATATGGGTTCTACTGTGAAGCCATGACGACGACGAAGAAGTCCGCTTCCGCCGAGATCCGCCCCTTCCGCGTGGAGATCCCGCAGGCCGAGCTCGACGACCTCGCCCTGCGGCTGGCCAACACCCGGCTGCCCCGCCCCGCCGCGGTCGACAACTGGGACCTCGGCACGCCGAACAGCTACCTGCGCGAGACCGTCGAGCACTGGCGCAACGGCTTCGACTGGCGGGAGCAGGAGGCGCGGATGAACGAGTTCCCGCACTACCTCACCGAGATCGACGGCCAGGAGGTCCACTTCATCCACGTCCCCTCCGCCGAGCCGGACGCCACCCCCCTGCTGCTCATCCACACCTACCCCGGCTCGTTCGTGGACTTCCTCGACATGATCGGCCCGCTCACCGACCCGGTCGCGCACGGCGGACGGGCCGAGGACGCGTTCTCCGTGGTCGTCCCCTCGATCCCCGGCTTCGGCTTCAGCACCCCGCTGTCCGACGGGGACTGGACGATGGCGCGCGTCGCCCGCACCTTCGACGCCCTCATGCGCCGGCTCGGCTACGAGACCTACGGCTCGCACGGCAGCGACGCCGGCACCATGATCTCCCGCGAGCTCGGACTGCTGAAGCCGCCCGGATACCTCGGCATGCACGTCCTGCAGCTGTTCTCCTTCCCCTCGGGCGACCCGGACGAGTTCGCCGGCTTCGGCCCCAAGGAGTACGCGGCGCTGGAGCACATGCAGTGGTTCCAGTCGGTCGGCGGCTACAACGCGATCAACGCCTCTCGCCCGCAGACCGTCGCGGTCGGCATCGCGGACTCGCCCGTCGGCCAGCTGGCCTGGAGCGAGCTGTTCAACTCCTTCGGCAACGGCACGAGCCTGGTGACCCGCGACCAGATCCTGACCCAGGTCACGCTGTACTGGCTCACCAACACCCAGGCCACCGCGGGCCGCTACCACTACGCCGAGGCGCACTCCGGCGCCGAACCGGCCATCAACACCGCGCCGACCGGCGTCGCGGTCTTCGCCGACGACTTCCAGACCATCCGCTCCCTCGCCGAACGCGACAACACCAACATCGTGCACTGGAGCGAGTTCCCCACCGGCGGCCACTACGCCTCCCTGGAGGTCCCCGAAGCGGTGACCTCCGACCTGCGCACCTTCTTCGCCGCCCTACGGAAGGGCTGAATCCCCGGCCGCGGCGGGAGCGGGCACGGCCCGCTCCCGCCGCAGCGCGTCGAGCGCGAGCACGAGGGAAACGATGCTCAGGCCCATGATCAGCAGTGTCAGCGGCACCGCCAGGTACCACCCGTGTCCCACGGAGGTCTCGGTGTGGTCCTTCACCATCTGGTGCAGCGCTGGAGGCAGGTTTCCCGGTTCCGGGACCGCCGGCTTCCTGATCTTGGGCAGGACGGCCGCGGTGGCCAGCATGAGCAGGCCGACCAGCGCCGGCGCCGCCGCCGTCGCCGCGAGCCGGCCCCTGGACCGGACGCCGCCGAGCACGCCCAGCACGGCGGCCGCCGCCGCGCACAGCAGCGTCACCCGTCCCCAGACCAGATCGATTCCGGCGGAGGTGGCCGTCATGTCGCGGGGGAGTTGCGCGATGGAGACGGTCACCGTCTGCCAGGGCAGCAGCACCGCGATCATCAACAGTGCCGCCGCGCCTGCGATGACGAACCCCGGCCAGCGGCCGTGGCGTCCGCGCGGGCGCGTCACGCGCGTCGCCGGTTCGGGCGCCGGCGGCTGCCAGGGGGCCTGGCCCGGTGGCGGTGGTGCGGCGCCGCCCGCGGGTCCGGGAACCGGCGCGGGAGCGGGCCCGGCCGGTCGGGACGCGAGCGAGTTCAGCATCCGCTGCGCCTGGTCGAGCGGCATGCGTTCGGCCGCGCTCTTGCGCATCAGGCCCCGCAGAACAGGTGCGAGGGGACCGGCGTGGGGAGCGGGGGCGGGCTCCTCGGTCGCGACGGCGACGAGAACGGCCCCGGGACTGGTGCCCGCGAAAGGCGGACGGCCTTCCACCGCGGTGTGCAAGGTCGCCCCCAGCGACCACAGGTCCGACTCCGCCCCGGCGGGCAGGCCGCGGACCTGCTCGGGGGACATGTACGCGGGGGTCCCGAGGAGTGCGCCCGAACGCGTCAGGGTCGCGTCGCCCTCGACGGCGGCGATGCCGAAGTCGGTCAGGACGACCCGGTCACCTTCCAGCAGCACGTTGGCGGGCTTGATGTCGCGATGGACGATGCCCGCCTGGTGGGCCGCGCGCAACGCACCCAGAACCCTCGCGCCGAGCGCGGCGGCGCGGTCCGGCGGAAGGGGACCGTGCTCGGCGAGCACATCGGCCAAGGACGGACCGGGAACCAGCTCCATGATGATCCAGGGTTGCCCGTCATCGGTCGTGACGAGGTCGTGGACGGTGACGATGCCCGGGTGCCGGAGCCGGGCCGCCGCCCGCGCCTCCCGGTCGACCCGCGCCGTCCACGCGTCGCGCTCCTCGGCGTCCAGACCCTCGGGCAGCCGCAGTTCCTTGACCGCGACCTGGCGGCCGAGCCGCTCGTCATGCGCGCGCCAGACGGTGCCCATACCGCCGCGTCCCAGTGGATCCATGAGCCGGTACCGGCCCAGCAACCTTCGCCCGAGGTCCTCAGCCACGTCAGGACCGTAGCCCAAAAGCCGCACGGCCCGTCTAAAAAACACTAACGTTCACTTGAACTTCGGGAAGCGGCAGCGCTTGGACGTCCGCGAACTCCCTCCAGGTGTACTCGAAGTCTCGGCCGATTCCTTTCGGCGGGGCGCGAGGTCTACATGGTGGGAGGCGCGGCCCGCGCGGCGGGCCGGTCGGTCTCTCCCATGCACACCGAGAAGGAAAGGCCGATCGCCGATGAGCGTTCCCGCGACCATGCGTGCGCTGCAACAGACCACCTTCAACGGCCCGCGGGACATGCGTCTGATCACCGACGCGCCGGTGCCGAGCCCCGGCCAGGGCGAGGTCCTGGTCCGCGTCACCGCCGCCGGGGTCAACTTCGCCGACGTCTCGAAGGCGCGCGGAACGTTCGGAGACGGCCCGCGGCCCCCGTACGTGGCGGGTTTCGAGGCCGCCGGGGAGGTCGTCGCGGTCGGCGAGGCGACGGCCGGCCCGCGGCCGGGGGCCCGCGTCGTCGGCGTCGGGGACGGCGCGTTCGCCGAGTACATGCTCCTGCCCGCGGCCGGGGCGGTGCCGGTCCCCCCGGGCTGGACGGAGCAGCAGGCGCTGGGGATGGTCGTGAACTGGCCCACCGCGCTGGCCGCGCTCAGGCCTCTGGGCGGTGTCGCCGCCGGGCAGGCCGTGCTGATCCACGCCGCGGCGGGCGGGACCGGCCAGGCCGCGGTGAGGATGGCCAAGCACTACGGCGCGACGGTCATCGCCACCGCCTCGCCGGGCAAACACGAGACGGTGCGGGCCCTCGGAGCCGACCACGTCCTGGACTCCCTCGGCGGCGACCTCGCCGCCGAGGTGAGGGAGCTGACCGGCGGCGCCGGCGCCGATGTGGTCCTGGAGTCGGCGGGCGGCGCCACCTTCGCCGCCGGCCTCGCCGCGGCCAGGCGGGTCACGGGCCGGGTCATCGTCTTCGGCATGGCGGGCGGCGAGGCCTCGATCACGAACTGGGAGCTGGTGTACGAGCACCAGGTTCAGATCATCGGGCTCAACATCGGCGCGCTGATCCAGGCCGCTCCGCAGATCTTCGGCGAGGTGATGGGCGAGTTGTCCGCGCTGGTCGCGGCCGGTGTGCTCACCCCCAGTCTCCCCACCGCGTACGACCTGGCCGACGGCCCGAAAGCGCTGGCGGAACTGGAGGCCAGGGCCACCGTCGGAAAGCTGGCTCTGCTGCCCTGAAGAACCTTCAGACCCGAGCCGGTGACGCCGCACCTGATCGCGGGGTGCGGCGGCGGCACGTGGACCAGGCCGAGAGCGCTTCGTGACTAGGCTCGTGGCGTGACATCGGATCCGCGGGCGACACCGAGTCGAGAGCGGTTCACCGCCGAGACCGAGCGGTTCCGCCGGGAGCTGCTGGCGCACTGCTACCGCATGGTCGGATCGGCGCACGATGCCGAAGACCTGGTGCAGGAGAGCTATCTGCGGGCGTGGCGGTCCTACGCGGGGTTCGAGGGCCGGGCGTCGGTCCGGTCCTGGCTCTACAAGATCGCCACCAACGTCTGCCTGACGGCGATGAAGCCGCGCCCGATCCGGGTGCTGCCCTCGGGGCTGGGCGGCCCGCAGGACCGGCCCGACCGCCCGCCGAGCCCCGCCGCGCCGGGCGAGGTCGCGTGGCTGGAACCGCTGCCGGACGCGTGGATCGCCCCGCCCGCCGACGATCCGGCGGCGGTGGCGGTCGAACGCGAGTCGCTGCGGCTCGCGCTCATCGCCAGCCTGCAGCACCTGCCCGCCCGGCAGCGCGCGATCCTCATCCTGCGCGAGGTGCTGGCGTTCTCGGCGGCCGAGACCGCGGAGATCCTCGACACCACCACGGCGGCGGTCAAGAGCGGTCTGCAGCGCGCCCGTGCCCGGTTGGACGAGCTGGAGCCGAAGCCCGAGGAACTGCTCGAACCGACCGACCAACGGGCGCGCGCGCTTCTCGACGGCTACATCGCGGCCTTCGAACGCTCCGACGCCGCCCTGCTGGAGCAGGTGCTACGCGCGGACGCCACGCTGGAGGCGACGCCGTTCCGCGAGTGGCAGGCGGGCCGGGCGATGTGCGTCCACATGCTCGACGCGTACGTGCTGGGCACATCGGGCGAGTGGCGGATGATCGCCACCGCGGCCAACGGCCAGCCCGCCGCCGTCGTGTACCACCGGGACGGGGACGGCGCGCTCCGCGCCGACGGCGTCGTGGTGCTGGCCCCGGCCGCCACCGGCGTCACCCGCGTGGTCAAGTTCCATGACCCCGCGCTGGCCGCGGCGTTCGGCTTCCCGGACGTGCTCGCGGACCGCCCCGCCGGCTGGCCGACCTCCCACCTCTCGTAGGAACGGCCGAGGTCGAGGCCACGGCCGTCCGACCTGGACGGTGACACAGCAGGGGCCTACGAGGAACCGATCGCGGCCGTTCGGCGGAACTGACGGGGTGACAGGCCATAGGCGGCGCGGAAGGCCTGGCTGAAGTGGGCCGGACTGGTGAAACCCCAGCGAGCCGCGATGGCGCCGATCGGCGTGGCGGCGAGGAGCGGGTCGCTCAGATCGCGGCGGCACTGCTCCAGGCGGCGCTCGCGGATCCAGCCCGCGACGGTGTGCTCTTCGGCTCGGAACAACTGGTGCAGGTAGCTCAACGAGATGTGGTGGGCGGCGGCGATCGCCCCCGGGGTCAGGTGCACGTCGCCCAGGTTCGCCCGGATGAAGGCGTGGATCTGGGCGAGCAGCGCGCGCCGTCGGCTGCCCAGCGGTACGTCGCTGTCGGCGTCCAGCGCGCTGGCCAGCGCGGCGGCCAGGACGTCCAGAGTCAGGGCGGACACTCGCAGGGCCTCGGCCGCACTGAACTGCTCAAGGCGCCGAGCCAGCTCCAGCAGGTACTGCGAAGCCAGCGCGCCGACACCCTGATCGCCCCGGATCCGGACCCCGCTGAGCTCCCGCAGGCCCCGCTCGGGCAGGGGCAGCACCGACCGCGGAAACTGCAACGAGAGCAGTTGGCCGCCCGCAGGGTCCGCCGATCCGAACCTGGTCAGGTAGGGACGCGAGCTGTCACGGAGCATCAGATCCCCGGCACGCAGTTCCGCATCCCGATCGGCTTGTTCTCCTGTGGCGTGACCACGCACGACGCAGGTCACGAAAAAGGTCTCCGGGTCGGACTGGCGGATGAGCCTGTGCGTGCGCTGGATCGTCAGCGACTTCGCACTCAACAGGGTCGCCTGCACGGAGCCGAGCCCGCCCAGAGCGACATGGGCCTGAAACGTGCCTTCCAGATGCGGCTCGCTGCGGGCATCAAGCGGCATCCACATCTTCGAACTCATCTCGCGCCAGAAAGCGAAGTCCATGACTCACCAAAACTGTTGACGCTGCGGGGTCCGACCAGCAGCATCACCCGGGCGCCCTCGCCGACGCAACCGCCGGCGCGACGAAGCCCGAGGCGCCGGCACGCGTGAGAGGGCCCCGGACGTGCTGGTGCGTGTCGTCCGGCCGGTCTTGCGGCCAGACCCGCGTAAGGTGAGGAGCAGGGTGTGGCCACACCCTTTCAGCGAGAGGCATCGGCCCATGAGGCTCGAACTCACCAACTACGAGGCCCTGCATGGCTGGGGCGTCGTCAACAGCAGCGCCGGGTGGCATGCTCAGCGCAACCGCAAGCCGCCTGCGGCCGAGCAGGCGGTCGGAGACATCCTCTTCACGGCTTACGACTGCCGGACCAGCACCACGACCACGGTCGAGCTCAGCGATGACGAGCGTGCGAGCCTCGCCGAGTTGGTCAGCGAACACATCGCAGCGTGGGTGAAGCGCGGCCGGGAGAACGCCGCGACGCAGCACCTGCGCTCGCTGGTCGTGAAGCTCGGCGGCTGACATGCCTACACCGGGCAACCCGCAACGCAGGTTCCGCCTCGCCGACGACGTCCTGTGGGACGAGTACGGCGAGGCGTGCCGTGAGGTCAACGGCAGCGCGGACCGCAGTGACGACATCCGCAAACATGTCGTGGCCGTTGTCGCCGAATGGAAGAAGCGGCGCCAGACGAGCTGAAGGCGCCGACCCCGCCTGGCGTGGCTCACCATCCCCCTGGCCGACCCATCTTCCTGCAAGGCCTGTCCGGTCAACTCCGAGCGTTCTTCTTTGAAGAAATCATTGGCTCAAGCTTTTTGGCCCGGCATCCCCGCGGCCTGCCGAGTAATATGAAAACAATGAATTAGGGCGCTGTGTTTAATGGCGGTCTGCGGCAGGTACGGCCCTGTGGGCGAGAGGAGACCTCTCCCGAGAACGGAGCGATGCCTTGCAGCAAGCCGGACGGATCTCGCCACAGGTCATGGAGTCGCTCTCGACGCCCGAGCGGGTGGAGACGGGTCTGGGGACTCTGGAGTTCCCGCTGGGCAGGCCCACCGCCGAGACCGCCGAGCGCGTCTACGACCATCTGGACCATCTGCACGCCGTCCGGGCCTTCCTCGACGCGTACTCCGGGGTCAATGTGTGGGCGGCGCGCAGGGGCTTCCTCGATGCCGGCGTCATGGACCACGACGTCCTGCTCTTCTCGGAGTTCATGGATCCCGAGACGCTCGTGCTCACGGGGAACGCGGACACCGTCTACTTCGTGACGTTCCTCGACCTGACCGAGGGGCCGCTGGTCGTGGAGATGCCGCCCCTCTCCCTCTGTTTCGTCAACGACATGTGGTTCCGCTGGGTCGCGGATCCGGGAATGGCGGGGCCGGATCGCGGGGCCGGCGGCAAGTACCTCTTCGTGCCGCCCGGATATGAGGGTCCTCTTCCGGAGGGCGGCTTCTTCCCCCAGCCGACCCGCACCACGCGGCTCCTCCTGGGCGGGCGAGCGTTCCTGGAGAACGACGACCCGAGGCCCGCGGTCGAGCGCATCAAGGAGGGGCTGCGCATCCACCGCTACGCCCCCGGGTTCTTCGGGACGAGCATCGGGGAGATCGTCATGGGGGGCGCGGCCCCGCCGTCGCCGTGGACCGCCCAGACGTGGACCGCCGCGCTCCGCAGGCCCGACCCGCCGCGCTTCGTCGAGGGCACCGGGTTCGCCGTGAACACGGTCCCGCCCGCGGACTCGACGTACTTCGACCTCGCGAGCGAGCTCGTGCACGATCAGCCGGTCGAGGCGCTCGATCCCGAGATCGCCGGTGCGTTGGCCGCAATCGGGATCGCCAAGGGACGGCCCTTCCAGCCGGATCCGCGGATGCGGAAGATCCTCGCCGAGGCGGCCGCGGTGGGGAACGCGACGGCCCGCACCCTCGCCTGCCGCCTGCGTCCGGACGAGGGGGCGCACTTCTACGGTGCGTCCTCCCAGTGGATCAACGGTCTGCTCCCGGCCGGGTACGACTTCATGACCCCGCCCCCGGACATCACCGACCGGGGCGTCGAGCTCCGTGCGAGCGACGGCGCCCGCAAGCTCAACCTGCGGAACTGGTGGTGGTACCTGGGCGTGGGCATCAGCCCGGCGTTCACCGCGCCCCTGCCCGGCATCGGCTCGCAGTACCTGTTCGCGTGCGCGGACCAGGAGGACCGGGCCCTTGACGGGGGCGGGCACTACCGTCTGGTGCTCCCGCCGGACATTCCCGCCGCCCGTTTCTGGTCGTGCACCGTCTACGACAACCAGACCCGCTCGATGCTCTCCACGCCGCAGCGCTTCCCCCGGGCGGGCAGCCAGGACTATCCGACCCCGGCGGCGGTCGCCGACGCGGATGGCACGACCACGGTCCACTTCGGGCCCGACCGGCCCGACGGTGTGCCTGAGGGCAACTGGATCCAGACCGTGCCGGGCAAGGGATGGTTCGTGGTCCTGCGCTTCTACAGCCCGCTGCCGCCGTTCTTCGACAAGACCTGGCGGCCGGGCGAGGTCGAGGCGGCGGGCTGACGCGATGCCTCACCTGAGCGACGCGCCCAGCCCGGGCGTATCAGCCGAGACCCTCGCGTCGATCGGCATCCCGGACCGGCTGGACTCGGTCTTCGGTCCGATGGGCTTCTTCGACGGCCTGCCCCTGCCCGACACGGTCGCCCGGAGCTATGACGCGCTCGACCTGCTGCGCGGGATCGACGTCTTCCTCAACTGCCTGCCCGGCGCGGCGATGGTGGCGATGCGGCGCGGGCTGCGGAGCCTCGGCGTCGACTCCCGCACGATCGGGTACACGGCCTCGCGCTGCGGCTCGGCGCCGTTGATCCTCACGGCGAACACCGAGACCACGTACGGGATGGCCTTCCTGGCGCTCGATCAGGACGGCCCGACCGTGATCGAGGCGCCGGAGGGCTCGCTGAGCGTCGTCGACGATCTCTGGCAGCGCTACGTCGCCGACATGGGGATCACCGGACCCGACGCGGGCAAGGGAGGCAGGTACCTCTTCCTGCCCCCCGGCTACGACGGCGACGTCCCGGACGGCTACTTCGTCTCGCGGTCGCCGACCTTCTCCTGCTGGGCGGCGCTCCGCGTGCTGGGGGGCGTCGAGAGCCTGCTCAAGACGCGGATGTACCCGCTCTCGGCCGCGGCCGACCCGCCCGAGCAGCGCTTCGTCGACTTCGCCGACTCCGTCTTCACCACGGTCCCCGCCAACGACTTCTCGTTCTTCGAGGAGGTCGACGAGATCGTTCAGGAGGAGCCGCCCGAGGCGCTCGACCCCGAGCGCGCGGGACAGCTCGCCTCGATCGGCATCGTGCCCGGCCGCCCCTTCCGGCCGGACGACCGCATGCGCTCGATCCTCGGCACCGCCGCACGAGTCGGGTCGGGCCTCGTGCGGACGCTGACCTTCAAACCGCGCGACCCGGGCTTCTACTACTACTCGGGCAGCTCGTGGAAGAACATGTTCCCGTCCGGAAGCCACGAGTTCCTCTCACCGCAGGGTGCGCGGCTCCTGGACGCTCGCGCCGTCTTCCACCACGGGGCGCTCGTGATCACGCCGGCGATGGCGAGGGCGACGGTCGGGGCCGGATCGCAGTACGCCTACACGGCGGAGGACTCCACCGGCGCCTGGCTCGACGGCGAGAAGAGCTACACGCTCACCCTTCCCAAGGACATCCCGGCGAAGGACTTCTGGGCCGTGGACGTCTACGACCCCCAGACTCGGTCGCTGCTGCGCACCGGCGACCCCTACCCGAGCGTGAACAGCCTGTCGGACGCCGTGCGGACCGATGACCGCGGCGACACGGTCGTCCACTTCGGCCCGGCCGCGCCGCCGGGCGGGGAGGCGAACTGGATCCAGACGGTCCCCGGCAAGGGATGGTTCGTCGTCCTGCGCCTCTACGGCCCGCTCGAAGGCTGGTTCGACCGGAGTTGGCGGCCGGGCGAGGTCGAACCGGTGTGAGGTAGGCGGCCGTGCTGCTCCTCGGCTGGATCCTGGGCCGGTTCGCGCCGTCCGCCGTCAACCCGAAGAACCTGCTGCTCGTGATCGCCGCGGCGGCGGGGCCCGACTTCGTCACCGCGGTCGCCGCGATGCTCGGGGTGATGATCTTCGACACGCTGCCCGGCCTCTTCATCGGCATCGGCGTCTCGCTGCTGCTGCTCCTCTACCGCTCATCTCGCCCGGTCATCAGCGAACTGGGGCGGCTGCCGGAGGACGGGCACTTCGCCGCGCTCGACAGGCACACGGACGGCCGCAGGATCCCGGGGGTGGTCGTGCTGCGCGTCGAGGCGGGCATCTACTTCGCCAACGCCGAGCGGATCCGGTCCACGGTGCGGAGCGCCGCCGGCCGGGAGGGGGCGACGGCCGTCGTGATCGACGCCGCGGCCGGGGATGTGGGCCAGGTTCGGGACGTGTTGCGCACCGCCGGAGCCAGGGCGGAGCTGAGGCACGTCTATCCCACGGTCCAGGCGGCCGTCGACGCGTCCAGCACCGGAACCTGACCCTGGCCGGGCAAGGCCGCGCCGTGCGCACAAGCCGTCTGGCCGAGGACAGGCGGGCCGGAGCTGCGCCGGTGAACAAGGGCCGGGGGATGCAACATCGCGGGGCTTTTCGCGTCTCTTGGCGTGAACTCAAAACTGGATCTTCTGCCCGGCGAACGCCCGGCGACGACCGGGCGTCCCGGCCCGCCCACCGAAGTCGCAGGTCGGCGCGGGGAGGCGGGGCGAGAGCGGCGGAGGGCCTGGCTCCTTCCCTTGGCGCCCGCCCTGCTGGCGCTGGCGATGGGCCTCTGGGGCGCCGGAGGGCTGCCGCTGTGGCGCGACGAGGCGATCACATCCGAGATCGCCCGCCGCTCGATCCCCGACATCCTGTGGTGCGCGTGGCACATCGACGCCGTCCACGCCGCCTACTACCTGCTCATGCACTGCGTCGTGCAGGTGTTCGGGGCCGGCGAGTTCGCGCTGCGGCTCCCCTCGATCGCGGCGTTCGCGGCCACGGCGGCGGGCATCACCGTCCTCGGCCGCAGGATCATGTCCGGGCCCGTGGGGCTGGTCGCCGGGCTGCTCTGCGCCGCGGCCCCGTTCGCCAGCCACTACGCGCACGAGGCCCGGTCCTACTCCCTCATCGCGGCGCTCACCGTGTGGCTGACCGTGCTGTTCGTGGATCTTGCGGAACGGGGCTCCCGGCGCCGGTACGCCGCCTACGGCGCGGGCGTCGCCCTGCTGGGGCTGGTCCATCTGTTCGCACTGCTCGTCCTGCCCGCCCATCTGGCGACCCTGCTGATGGCGCGCCGCACCAGGACGATGCTGCGCCGGTGGTGCGCCGCCACGGCGGGAGCGGTGCTCGCGGTGAGCCCGCTGATCGCGCTGGCCGTGACCCAGCGCAACGCCCTCGACTGGCTGACGCGCCCGGGATGGCGCGACGTGCTCTATCTGGCCGAGGCGTTCACCGGCCCCCCGATCGTGGCGTACCTGCTCGGCGCCGCCATGGCGGTGGGACTGGTCACGGCGCGGCGCCGCGGCCCGATCGGCCTGCGGGCACTGGCCGTCCCGTGGCTGCTGCTGCCCGCGACGGTGCTGCTCCTGGTCTCCCAGCTCCATCCCTTCTACACGAGCCGCTACGTGATCGGCAGCCTCCCCGCCATGGCGCTGCTGGCCGCCGCGGGTCTCGCCCGGCTGCCCTACCGGACGTGGTTCGTGCCGCTCGTCGCGATGGCCGTCCTGGTGGCGCCGCTGCACGTCGAGCAGCGCCGTCCGGAGAACTGGTGGGACGACCTCCGCGGGGCCGCGGCGGTCGTCGAGCGGGAGGCCCGGCCGGGGGACGCGATCCTCTTCCTCACGGCGGACCGGCGGTCGATCGCCGAGGCGTACCCGGACGGGTTCCGCGGGTTGCGCGACGTCGCGCTGCGGCGGACCCCCGCCCAGGCGGGCAACTTCGGCGGCACCGAGTTCGAACCGGCCGAGATCGGCCAACGGCTGACCGGCGCCGCGACGGACCGGGTGTGGCTGCTGGAGGGGCCCTGGCGCATGCCGTCCCTGGTTCCGCGGGACCAGGCGAAAGTCGACGTCCTCCAGCGGCACTTCCGGCAGGCCGGCGTCTGGCGCGTCCGCGGCATCACGCTGTCACTGTTCCAGCGGCGGACGGCCCGCCCGGAAAAAGTGCGGCCGGCCGTGCAACATCGGCGCCCCGGCCGCGTCTCTTCCCCGTGAGCCTCCTCAACTTCCGCAAGGACGGCCCCCCGGACCTGATGGCGCCTTCGCCCGAGAGAGCGGTGACGCAGTTGTACGAAGCGCACGCCCTCGAACTCGTCAGGCTGGCCCTGGTGATGGTCGGCGACAGGCCGACGGCCGAGGACGTCGTCCAGGACTCCTTCCTCGGGCTGTACCAGCGGTGGGGCAGGCTGAAGGACCCCGGCAAGGCCCTCACCTACCTGAGGTCGTCGGTGCTCAACAACTGCCGGTCGGTGCTGCGCCGCCGGGGCCGCCGCCCTCTCGGCGCCCAGGATCCGCCCGCCGCGTCGGCGGAGAGCCGGGTCCTCGGACGGGAGCAGGGCAGGGAGATCCTCGACGCGCTGCGCCGCCTGCCGCACCGGCAGCGGGAGACACTGGTGCTCCGGTTCGTCCTGGATCTGTCCGAGGAGGAGACCGCGCAGATCATGCGGGTGAGCCGGGGCACCGTCCGGTCCAACACGTCACGCGGGCGCACCGCCCTTGAGCGCATGCTGGGAGAGACCTCGTGAACGTCGAACGGCTGCTGAAGGACGCCGCCGCCGCCGAGACGCGCGAGGTGACGCGCGAGTCGCTGCCGCCCCTGGCCCTGCCCGCCGCGCGCCGCCGGCGGCCGGCGGGACGGTGGATCGTGCCCGTCGCCGCCGCCCTCACGGTCATCGCGGTCGCGGCCGTGACCGTCGCTCTCCGCGGCGCCCTGCGCAGCCCGGACGTGGTCGGCGCGCACGAGGGGCCCCCGTACTTCCTGGCGACCCACCGGAAGGGCGGCGTCGGGGTCTTCGACTCCTGGACGGGACGCATGATCGCCGACATCGGGCCCCGCGCCGGGCACTACTCGGCGCTCGCCGTCTCGGGCGACCGGCGCACCGCCTTCCTCGCCGACGAGAGCGGCCCCTGCCGCACGCGCATCGAGAAGGTCGGCCTGCGCCGCGACGGGACCGTGGCGAGCAGGACGACCCTGCCCGGCGGGTTCGACACCCGGGTGGACGAGATGGCCGCCACCGCGGACGGCGGCCGCGTCGCGCTCGTCTTCAACAACCTCACCGGTTGCCGCGGCGACGACGTGGCGGTCGTCGACTCCCCGTCCGGCGCCCACCGCGGATGGCGTCTGCCGCCGCCGAGCGCAAGCTCACTGGAGTACGCGCAGTCCCCGGCATGGGGGGCGGACGGCCGCACCCTCTTCTTCGTCACCAACGCCCCGGAGAGCCCCCAGGGGGAGTACAACGGCATCGTCCTGCGCGAGCTCGACACCCGCAGGGCCGACGCCGACCTCGCCCACGCCCCCGCGGTTCTGAGGAGCGTGGCCGACCTGTCCTCCTTCCGGCCCTCCCCGGACGGGCGTACCGTCACGGCCATCGAGGAGAAGACCTACGTCGGGGGGACGTTCGAATCCGTCGCGATCGTGGAGCTGCCCCTGTCTCGCGGGGACACGTCCCGCACGGCGCCCGTCCGCGAGTTCGCGCGCATGACGGCCCGGCAGATCGCGCCCGCGGCACCGGTGGATTTCCGGACCTCCCTCGACGCGACCGGCAGGCACCTCCTCGTCAGCTCGCGCCACGACCGGGCCGTCTTCCGCATGGACGACGGCCGCTTCCACCGTCTCCCCGACATGCACCGCAGCGACCTGGGCCTGATCGCCTGGTAGTTCCCGCCCGTGGAGGCGCGGCCCGGCCGGTCGGGGTACTGATCCCGGGAAGGGGAAGGGCCGGTAGGGGAGGTGTCGGCGGGCCCGGAGCGCTGCCGGCGTCCAGAGATCTGGATGGAGGCGTTGGGTTTGCTCGCCTCGGTCGTGTCGTGGGTGGCCGGGCTGTCCGGGCCCGTCGTCTACGGGGTCGTCGGCGGGCTCGTGTTCTGCGAGGACGCCCTGTTCTTCGGCTTCGTGCTGCCCGGTGAGACGGCCGTCGTCCTCGGCGGGGCGCTGGCCGCCCAGCAGAAGGTCTCGGTCGTGTGGCTCGCCGTGATCGTGGTCCTGGCGGCGATCGCGGGGGACTTCGTCGGGTACCAGATCGGGCGCCATGCCGGGCAGCCGATCCTGGACAGCCGTCCGCTCCGCCGCCACCGCGACCGCGTGGACGGCGCCCGCGACCTGATCCGGCGCCGGGGCGGTGCCGCCGTCTTCGCCGGGCGGTTCATCGCGTTCTTCCGCGCGATCATGCCCGCGCTGGCCGGGGTCTCGGGGATGCCCGGCCGGGTGTTCCTGCTCTACAACGCCGCCGGAGGCCTGGTCTGGGGCGTGACCTTCACGCTGCTCGGATACTTCGCCGGGCACGCCTACGCCCGGGTCGAGCACGTCGCCGGGCGGATCACCGCGATCGTGATCGTCGCTGTGGTCGTGCTCGCCGTCGTCGTCTGGCGGCTTCGCGATCACTTGCGCCGGAGACGCGACGGCCACGGCGGCCCGGGCGGCGGACGCTCCGGTCGGTCCGAGTGAACGTCCTGGCGGTTGCGATCGCCCTGGCCGCCTCGGTCTTCTTCGGGTTCGCGGCGGCGCTGGCCACGGCGGGACTGGTCGCCTTCCTGGTCGCGGCCGCCCCGCAGGGTGGCATCAGACATCCGAGCGGCGCCGCGTGGTTCGCCTGCGGCGGGCTCGTCGCGGTGACCGTGATCGGCCTGCTGGCCCTGTCGCACTACACGACCAGGGCCTCGCGCTCGGGCGCCTCCGTGGGGCTGGCAGATCAGGACGACCCCGCCGCGGCTGGCGATCATCTTCGTCGCCGTGCTCGCCATGGCCTACGGCATCTGGACGACCAGCACCACCTGGCAGCCGCCACGGCGCCCCCCGGCCGCCCCGCCCGACGACCAGGCCGACCGATGACGTTGTCGAAGGGGGAGTCCGCAGCGCGGCGGGTGCGGTTTTCCGCAAAGGGCCGGGCGGTCGTCCGCATGGGCGGCAAGGGATCCGGCTCCGTAGCGTTCATCCGTGATCAGAATTTCTCGGTGGACGGCTCTCGCGGTGTCCGGTGCGGCGGCGACCTTCGCGGCGGCCACGGTCTTCCTCGCCGCTCCCGACGCGCGTACGGCGCAGTCGCGGTCCGACCGGACCCCTGCGTCCCAGGACGGATTCCAGGCGATGTTGGACGACCTGGTGAAGACCGGGGCGGCCACGGCCGTCCTGCTCCGGGTGCGGACCGCGGGCGGGGGCGAGTGGTCCGGTGCGGCGGGCGTGTCCGACGTCCGGACGGGGCGGCCGGCCGATCCGGCCGGGTACTTCCGGATCGGCAGCGTCACCAAGACGTTCGCGGCGACCGTCCTGCTGCAGCTCGTCGACGAGGGACGGCTGCGGCTCGACGACCCGGTGGCCGAGCACCTGCCCGGGGTCGTCCCGGACGGCGAGCGCATCACGGTGCGGCAGGTCCTCCAGCACACCAGTCTGCTTCGCGACTACATGAGCGACCCGGGGTGGTCCACCAACCGCTGGCGCGGGGCGCAGCGGTTCCGCGGTTACAGGCCCGACCGGCTCCTCGCGCAGGCGTTCCGCGTCCCCGCCCAGATTCCCCCGGACGTCACCTGGAAATACTCCAACACCAACTACGTGGTCGTGGGGAAACTGATCGAGCGGCTGACCGGGCGGCCCTACGGGAAGGAGGTGGAAGAGCGTGTGCTGCGCCCGCTCCGGCTGACGCAGACGATCGTTCCCGGCAACCGGCCCGGGCTCCCCCGCCCGCACGCGCACGGCTACGCGCTGCTGCCGGACGGGCGGACCGTGGACGCCACGCGCATGAACCCCTCCCTGGACTGGGCGGCCGGCGAGATGATCTCCACCACCCGGGACCTCGGCCGGTTCCTCGACGGGCTGCTCGGCGGACGCCTGCTGTCCCCCTCGACGCTCGCCGCGATGCGTGCGGCCCGGCCCACCGGCGCCGGATTCGCCTACGGGCTCGGGCTCCAGGAGTACACGCTGCCCTGCGGCAAGCGCATGATCGGGCACAGCGGCCAGCTCATCGGCTACACCACCTACGCGCTCCGCTCCGACGACGGGCGGCAGATGAACCTGTCGGTGAACCTCGGCTCCTCGCCGCCCTCGGCCGACAAGCTCTACGCCTTCGCGGGCAAGGTGTTCTGCTGACGGTCACACCGACATCCCCACGCCGGCCGGCTCGACCGCAACGGCGCCTCCCACCCGCCGAGACGAACCGCGTCCCGGTGGGCGGAGCGCCCGGGGCGGGGTGGTCGGTCAGGCGGTCGTCCGGGGGGCGAGGTGCTGGAGGAAGAACTCGGTCATGAGGGCGAGCGTGTTCTTGAACTCCTGGTTGTAGACGACGAAGTGGCCGCCGGGCAGGGTGACGAGCCGCTTGGGGTGCAGGGCCCGTTCGTAGGCGGCGAAGGCCAGGTCGCTGTGAGTGAGGATGTCGTGCTGGGCGACGACGAGCATGAGCGGTGTGGGGGAGATGCGGGCGACGTAGTCGCCCGGCTCGTAGCCGGCGATCGCCTCCACCGACCGGAGCGTGACCTCGTTGCGCCAGGTCGCCAGGCGCTCCGGCTCGATCGTCTGGTACCACTCGTAGGTCTCCCGGTCGGCCATCGCGGCGGGCTCCCCGGGGGTCGCGGTGATGAGGGGGATCATCGCCGGCGCCTCGCCGTTGAACCGGGCGAGCCGGTCGGCGTCGAAGCTCCTGCGCACCTCGGCGAGCGCCTCGCTGGGGATGAACCGCGACAGGGTCGTCCCGCCGCTGATGACCGGCACCTGCGAGTAGACGGCCTTGACCCGCCGGTCGATCGCCCCGACGACGAGCACGTGCCCGCCTGAGAAGCTCGACCCGAAGACCCCGATGCGCTCGGCGTCCACCTCGGGACGCGTGCACAGGAAGGTGATGGCGTCCCGGTATCCCTGGATCTGTGTCCAGGGGTCGACCTCCTGGCGCGGCTCGCCGTCGCTCGCGCCGAACGAGGCGTGGTCGTAGAGGACGACCGCCAGCCCGGCCGCGGCGAGCGCTTCGGCGATGTCGTCGGTGTACTGCTCCTTGACCGCCCCGAGCCCGTGGGTGACGACCACGGCCGGGTGCGGGCCGGAGGCGCCGTCGGGGGTGTAGAGCCATCCGCGGAGGGTCGTCCCGGCCGAGACGAACTCGATGTCCTGGCGCATTGTGCGGGTCCTTTCGCTGGTGCGGCGGCTGTCCGCCGCGGTCTATGGAGGGCCGGGGGATCCGGCGGGGGTGAAGACGCCGCTGAGCGCGGCGGCGTGTGCGGCCGCTGCGGCGCTCTCGGCGATCTCGTCGTCCACCGGCCCGCGGGCGACGAGCAGCCGGTAGTAGAGGGGGGCGCCGACGGCGCTGATGATCGCGACGCCGTCGGTCCCCGGCGGCAGTTCGCCGCGTCCCACGGCCCGCTCGACGATCCGGGACGCGAGGCGGTTGCGCTCGGCGATCACCGTGGCCCAGGCGGTGGACGCCTCGGGGGACCGGACGGCGGCGGCCACGACGCCCTCGACGAGCGCCCGGGCCCTGGGCTGCCGGTACAGCGCGGCGATCTCCAGCGCGAGCGCCCGGAGGTCGTCCTTGAACGAGCCGGTGTCCGGTATCGGGATCTCGGTCTTGCCCAGTTCGCCCAGCAGGTCGACGACGAGTCCCTCGACCGTCCGCCATCGCCGGTACAGCGTGGCCAGATGCACGCCCGAACGCGCGGCCACCTTCTCCAGGGTGAGTCCGGCGTATCCGCCGGCCTCCAGCTCGTCCCGGGCCGCGGCCAGCACCGCGGCACGAGTGCGCGCCGTTCGGCCGCCAGGCCTCACGGCCCCCGTCGCGCGCGGCTTCGCGTCCATGCGGCGCCCCTCTCCGTGGGTCGCCTAGAGAGTAACGCGAAATTCTTTGCATTAACAGTGGCCGGCGCGACCGGATAAGGGGCCAAAGGGGGGGCAGGAGGACCGGGGAGACAGAACGCCCATTCAGGGGGACCGTTACGGAAGCGAGGGTCGCGTGTCTGGTGCCGTGGTCATCGTCGGCGCCGGCCTGGCCGGGCTGGCGTGTGCGGTGAGGCTGAACGAGGCCGGGGTGCCGGTGCGGGTGCTGGAGGCGTCCGACGGGGTCGGGGGCCGGACGCGGACCGACATCGTCGACGGATTCCGTCTCGACCGGGGCTTCCAGGTCTTCAACACTGCCTATCCCGAGGCCAGGCGTGTCCTGGACATCCGGGCCCTGGACCTGAGGCCGTTCGCTTCCGGTCTGCTCGTGTTCCATGAGGGACGGCGTGAGCGCGTGATGCTCCCTTGGAAGCATCCCCGGCATGCGCTGAGCGGTGCCCTTGCCGACGTCGGCTCCGTCCGCGACAAGGCCGGGCTGGCCGCGATGACCGCCCGCGACCTGACGTTTCCCGTCCCCCGGATCCTGCGCGAAGCCGAACGCGACACGGCCGCGGAGCTTCGCCACTGGGGCATCTCCGAGCGGATGACCGAAAAGCTGCTGCGCCCGTTCCTGGCCGGGGTGCTGCTGGAACGGGAGCTGGAGACCTCAAGCCGCTTCTTCCACCTGATCTGGCGGTCGTTCGCACGCGGCACGATCGGTGTCCCCGCCCTCGGGATGGGACGGATGGCGGAGCAACTCGCGGCGCGGTTGCCGGACGGAGCGCTGTCGCTGGAGACCGCGGTGGGAGCGGTCACCGGTGAGGGGGTGCGGACCTCCGATGGGGAGACGGTGGAGGCCGACGCCGTCATCGTGGCGACCGACCCCGTCCGGGCCGCCGCCCTCGTCCCCGAGATCGAGGCGCCCGTCATGCGGGACGTCACCACCTTCTACCACGCGGCGCCGAAGTCTCCGCTGGAGGAGCCCCTGCAGATCCTGGACACCGAGGGGATCATCACCGACACCCTCGTCCTCACCGACGCGGCGCCCGAGTACTCCGCCGACGGCCGCGCGCTCATCGCGACCTCCGTGCTCGGGATCGACGCCGACGAGTCGCGCGTGCGCGGCCGGCTGGACGAGATCTACGGCGGCGCCGCCGCGTGGCAGCTGATCGCCACTTATCCGATCAAGGGAGCTCTTCCGGCGATGCCTCCGCCGCTGAGGCTGCGCCGCCCGGTGCGGATCCGCAGGGGACGCTACGTCTGCGGCGACCACCGCGACACCGGGTCCATCCAGGGCGCCCTGGTGTCCGGCCGCCGCGCCGCCGAAGCCGTCCTGGCCGACCTGCCCGGCTGAGCCGTCGACCCACCGGTGCGCGGGGGCAGTGAGGGCCCGGCTTTCGGATGCGTGGCGTGGTGGCGCAGGTCCTATTCTTGTGGGCGATGGGAACACGAGGGGTGGAGGGTGCATATCAGGGTGCCCTTCGGGCGTTTCAGAACCCGATGCTCGATCTGCTCCACCGGACCTATGCGCCGTTCGTGGTGACGGTGCTCGCGATGATGTTCACGCCGGAGCGGCCGGCGGTGGCGGTGGCGGACGCCCACGCGGAGGTCGCCGACGCCCTCGAACAGTTGCGGGCGGCGGGCTACGGCGATGAGGGCGACCAGCCCCTGCCCGCGGGAAACGCCCGTGACCTGTGCAGGCAGTGGGTGCACGCGGGCTGGCTGGTGCGGCAGGTCTCCGACGACGTCGAGGTGTACCGGCTGTCCGCACACGGGGTCGGCGCGCTGGAGGTGGCCGGCCGGGTCGGCGGGGCGCGCACCAGGGTCTCGGAGTCCCGGGTCCGGACGCTGCTGGAGGCGGTCGAGCGGCTCGCGCAGGACGCGGACCCGGACGTGATGGCCCGGATGGCGCGCCTCCAGACGGAGATCGATCAACGCCGGAGGGAACTCGAACGGCTCGAACGGGGCGGCGTCATCGACACCGTCGACGACGACCAGTTGCTGGAGGCGGCCGAGAACGTGCTGCATCTGGCGCGGGAGCTGCCCGCCGACTTCGCCCGCGTCGCCGAGTCGATCAAGGCCATGCAGCGGGACGTCGTCGCCGACCTGCGGCAGGATGCGCGGCCGACCGGGGAGGTGCTGCGCGAGTACCTGGAGCGCGGCCGGCAGATCATGGACACGACGCCGGAGGGCCGCGCGTTCGCCGGGGCGATGCGCCTGATCGGCGACCCGGCGCAGATCGACGACCTGTGGAACCTGCTGCGCACCGTGCTGCGGCACGGGTTCACCGAGCTGATGCCGGAGCCGCAGCGGCGGGAACTCGCCGAGGTCGCACGCCGGATCGAGCAGGGCGTCAAGGAGGTGCTGGCCGCGCAGCGGCAGGCGTCGCACGTCATCACCACCCAGGTCCGCGACCACGACCCGATGCGCGACCGCCAGGTGGACGAGCTGCTGCGAGACGTGATGTCGGGGTTCCACACGTGGGTGCCGAGGTCGCGCCGCGGCGCGGTCGTCGCTCCGCTGCGCCGCCTGCCGGTGGCCGATGTGAGGCAGCTGCGCCAGACCCTGAGCGACCTGCGTCCGCCCCAGCCGCCCACGCCGCTGCGGGAATGGGACGAGGTGGAGGACGTGCCGGACGCGGACACCCGGGCATGGGGCGGTCCCCAGTACGCCGAACTGCGCGCGCATCTGGCGGCGTTCGCCGGGGACGGCGACGCGGACGGCGTCGACGTCGCGGCCGCGTTCCGCGCGGCGGCCGAGCGGATACGGCGGCCGGTGGACCTGCTCGGCCTGCTGGAGATCGCTCACGGCCTCGGAATGACCGACACGGCCGAGGTCGCGGTGGTCGACGCGGTCCGGCCCGACCAGACCCGGCGGCGTCTCGCGTTCGGCGGAGTGCTGGCGGCGAACCCGGCGCCGTCCGCCGCCGCGGACGGGTCCGGCGCCGACGACGAGGGGCCGGGGGAGCGGCGATGAGCGAACCGAACGGCGCGGACGACGACTGGGCGACCGGCGCGGAGGCCGGCTTCATCGACCCGGTGGCGATGGAGGACGACCCGTCCGACCTGTTCGCCGGCGACACGGGCACGCTGGACGTGGAGGTGCGGCGGGTGCTGGTGCGGCTGCTGCAGCGCAGGTTCCTGCTGGCGGAGAAGAACTCGGCGCAGTGGCGCACGCTGCTGGAGAACCAGCAGCTCATCGAGTCGCGGTTGCACGACCTGTTCGTCCGGCTCGTGGTCGACCACGACCGGGGCATCGCCTACAAGCAGCAGGTGCGCTCGGGGGAGCTGGACGTCCCGATCCTGCTGAAGGACGACCCCTACACCCGGGCCGAGACCCTGGTGCTGGTTCACCTGCGGACCGTCTTCCAGCGGGAACGCGGGACCGGCGAGACGTCCGCGCGGGTCGACATCGAGGAGCTGGAGCAGACCGTGCTCACCTACTTCGACCCGGACGACCACAACCTCGCCCGCGGCCAGCGCGAGATCCGCAACGCGGTGGAGCGGCTGGCCAAGGACGGGCTGCTCGCGGAGGAGTCCGCCGGCCGGTACCGGATCACGCCGCTGGTCGAGGTCGTGCTGAGCACCGAGAAGCTCACCGAGCTGAGCCGGTGGCTGCGGGAGCAGAACGAGGCCGCGTCATGAGCATGATCGACACGCTGTTCGGGCTGATCCCGGCGGCATCGCGCGGGCAGCAGTGGGTCGCGAGGGACCTGCAGCTGGTCAACTGGGGCGGCTACGACGGGTATCACCGCGTCCGGTTCGCCCCGGGCGCGACCCTGTTCAGCGGCGGTTCCGGGTCGGGCAAGTCGACGCTGATGGACTCCTACATCGCGTTGCTCATGCCGCACACCACGCCGTTCAACGGGGCGTCCAACGGCGGGGTGGTCGGCCGGCCGCGCGGCAAGGACCAGCGCAACATCCTCTCCTACGCGCGCGGGAAGCTCGACGAATCGCGGACGGACGGCGGGACGAAGGTGCGGGTGCTGCGCGGGGACGGCCGCGACACCTGGACGGCGATCGCGATGACCTGGGCGGACCGGGGCGGTGCGGTGTTCACCGCGATCCGGGCCTGGTACGTGCCGGCGTCCGCCCGCGCCCTCGACGACGTCGTTGTGGTCCGCGCCGTCCGCGACGACGACTACGACCTGCGCGAGCTGGACGGCCCGGCGGGCAGCAGGTTCGCCCGCGACGCGGTCGCCGCGACGGGCCTGACGTGCTTCGGCACCGACCGTGACTTCACCGCCCGGCTGCACACCGCGCTCGGCATCGGCGCCGCCGGGGACGGGCACAAGGCGGTCGGGCTGCTCGGCCGGATCCAGGCCGGCCAGCAGATCACCACCGTCGACGCGCTGTACAAGACGATGGTCCTGGAGGAGCCGTCCACCCTGGCGACGGCGGACGAGGTGGTGCAGCAGTTCGACGAGCTGTCCGGCACCCGCGAGCGGATGATCACCGCCCGGCGGCAGGTGCGGGCGCTGGCCCCCATCCGCGACCACCGCAGGGCCATCGACGGCGCGGCGGCGCGGCTGCGGGTGATCGAGGCCGTCGGATCGTTCACCGACCCGGCGTCCCCCGCGGCGCTGTGGTGGCACGAACGCCGGCTGGACCTGCTGCGCGCCGCCGAGCAGGACCTGACCGGACGGCGCCGGCGGGCCGAGCAGCAGGTGGCGGAGACGGCCACGGCGATCGGCGTGGCGGAGTCCCGGCGGGAGGCGCTGCTGGACACCCTGCGCGCGTCCGGCGGCGACCGGCTGGAGACCGCGCTCCGGGAGATCCGCAACGTGGAGCGGCGGCTGGCCGACGTCGAACGCGGCCGGGATCGGCTGGACCGGGCCCTGGGCGCCATCGGCGCCACCGTGTCGACCGGCGAGGAGTTCGCCGCGCTGGCCGAGACGGCGCGGCGGGCGCTGGCGGACTCCCAGGCCAGGAAGACCGCCCAGAACGCGTTCGCGAAGGCGGCGGGGGAGGCCGCGGCCGCCGCGCGCGACCTGGCCGCCCTGCGCGACGAGCGCGCGGCGGCGCAAGCCCGCCGCGGCAACATCCCCGCCGACCTGCACACCGCCCGCGACCGGCTCGCCGACGCCGCCGGGGTCACCCCGGACGACCTGCCGTTCGTCGGCGAGCTGATCGAGGTGCGCACGGAGTTCGAACCGTGGCGGGAGGCGTTCAACCTGGCGCTCGGCGGATTCGCCACCCGGATGCTGATCGACATCGGCCGGCTGAACGCGTTCCGCGAGGCGATCAACGCGGTGAGCCTTCCCCGGCGCATCCAGTTCGAAGGCGTCCGCACCGGCATGCACGACCAGATCGGACTGAACGACAGGACGCTCCCCGGCCGGCTCGACTACCGGCCGTCGCCGTTCACCGCCTGGCTCAAGAGCGAACTCGTCCGCGGCTTCGACTTCGTCTGCGTCGAGACGCCCAAGCTGCTGAAGCAGCACGCGAAGGCGCTCACGATCACCGGCCAGATGTCGCAGGGCAGCCGGGGCGCGCACGGCGGCCACGGCCGGGCCAACCTGCTGGGGTTCAGCAACACCCGGCTGCTCGCCGACCTCGACACCCGGATCGGGCACGCCCGGGAGCGCCACGAGGACGCCGTCGCGCGGGAGGCGGAGGCGGAGCGGACCCTCAACTCGTTCGAGGAGCGGCGCACCGCCTACCAGGCGGTGACCGAACTGTCCTGGGAGCAGGTGGACGTCGCGTCGGTCGCCGCCGAACGGGACCGCTGGAAGCAGGTCATCGACGAGGTCCGCGAGGGCAACCCGGAGATCGACCGGCTGCAGCGCGAGGCGGAGGAGCTCAAGCAGGAGATCAAGGACCTGACCGAGCGCGTCGGCGGGCGGAAGCGGGAGCTGCACGAGCTCGAGAAGCAGTGGGAGTCGATCGTCGACGAGGTGGACGGCGCCCAGAAGGCGCTCGACACCGCCGCGGCGACCGGCACCGAGGTGAGCGCGGAGCACCGGGACTACCTCACGGGGCTGTTCGACGCCGTCCCCGAGGGCGCCGACCCGGCGGCCGCGCTGAGGGAGTTCGACGCCGCGCACCGTCGCGGCTCCGAACGGATGCGCGCCGACCGCACGTCGTCGGAGGAGGAGATCGAACGGTCGCGCAAGGCGCTGCGGGACACGTTCTCGACGTTCGTCGAGCGCTGGCCGAACCCGAACCTCGGCACCGAACCGGAGGACTCCTACCGCGACTTTGACCGCCTGCTCACCGATCTGGAGACCAGCGGCCTCCACGAACTGGAGACCGAGTGGCGCGACAGCCTGCTCAGACTCTCCGGCAACGACCTGACCAGCCTGGACAGCGAGCTCGCCGCCGCCGTCCGCGAGATCCGCGACCGGATCGACCCGGTCAACCGGATCCTCGCCGAACTGCCGTTCGCCGACGACGGCCACCGGCTGCGCATCGACCCGCAGGAGAGCCACTCCGCGGTGCGAGCCCGGTTCCGCAAGGAGCTGCGCGACGTGCGCGCCGTCATCGACAAGGCGGCCACGGACGCCGACCGGGAACGCGCCTACCACCGCATGGCCAGGGTGATCGACCGCATCCGCCGCACGGCGCCCGAGTTCGCCGACCTGGTCGACGTGCGCAACCACGTCCGGATCAGCGCGGAGAAGATCGACCTCGCCGGCGAGCACGTCGCGGTCTACGACCACATCGGGGAGAAGTCCGGCGGCGAGTCCCAGGAGCTGGTCGCGTTCATCGTCGGCGCCGCGCTGCGCTACCAGCTCGGCGACGCGGGCGCCGAACGCCCCCGCTACGCCCCCGTCTTCCTCGACGAGGCGCTGATCAAGGCGGACGCGCACTTCACCGGCCGAGCCATCGGCGCGTGGCGGGGGCTCGGCTTCCAACTCGTCATCAGCGCCCCCAACGACAAGCACAGCGCGATCGAGCCCCACGTGGACGCCGAGTACCTGACCCTCAAGAACGCTGAGGGGCGGTCGTGGGCGAAACCCATCGTGGCGGTTCCCGACGCATGACCCCCCGCCTGGTCACCCCGGCCGACGCGGTCGAGGCGCTCCGCCGCAAGGTCCACCAGAAGTGGGCGGCAGCCGTGTGCGCCGACCTCGGCGCCGGAGAGCCGGTCACGTTCTCCGTCCCGCTCCGCCCCGGCGTGTCGACCGGCAGCGCGGTGGCGCGGATCGGGCACGCCGCCTGGCACGAGTGGCACATGCGCTGGCGCGGGTTCGCAGGCCGGCACCCGACGGGCGTGGAGATCGTCCGCAAGCCGGTGTCCGTCCAAGGCGTGACGGACGACTACCCCGCCATGCTCGTCGCGGGCCTGGACGCCGCCGTCGCCCTGGTCTCCGAATCGGGACCGCCGCCCGTGGACGTCGGCCGCGCCCGCGCGCTCGCGTCGTCGCTGCGGTCCGCCGGCGCGGTCCTCACCCCGGCCACCGTCCGGGCCGCTTGCCGGCTCGGAGCCGACGACGCGGAGGTGCTGCTCAGCGCGGTGACCTGGTTGCGCCGGAACCCGGACGCGGGCGCATGGACCGCACGGCAACTCCCGGTCCCCGGCATGCACACCAAGTGGCTCGACACCCATGGCGCATTGCTGCGCGACGTCGCCGGACGCGACGTCCGGGACGAGGTCCGCCCCCGCCCGGCCGTGCTGCACCTGACCTACGTCGACCCCGATCACGTCGCGTCGGGCCGCCGCAGACACGACGCATGGACCACCGGCGACACGCACGACATCGCCTACCGGCCGCGGACCGTTCTCGTCGTCGAGAACCGCGACTGCCGCCTCTGGTTCCCACCGGTGCGGGACACCATCGTGGTCGAGGGCGGCGGCAAGGCGGCCGCGGCCCTCCTAGCGAACGTCCCCTGGCTCCGTGCCGCGGACCACATCGTCTACTGGGGAGACATCGACGCGGACGGATACGCGATCCTCGACCGGTTCCGGGCCGCACTGGCCGAGCCCGCCCCGGACGACGCGCCACCGAAGCCGGTCACCTCGATCCTCATGGACGCCACCGACCTGCACCACTACGCCCGGCACGGGGTGAATCACGACACCGCGGGTCGTCCCATCAGGCCGTCCCCGGCGATCCTGCCGCACCTCACCGAAGCCGAGGCGACCGCCTACGACACCGTCGCGACCGCAGGCCCCACCCCGTTCCGCCGGATCGAACAGGAGATGATCCCCCTCGACCACGCGGCGACCCGGCTGCTGGACGCCGCCGCGAAATCCCGCCCGTAACCGGGCCGCCGGCCTTCTCGCCTCGGCCGCGTCCGGGGGCAGGCGGTCCAAGTGAGCAGGGCCCGGCTGACGCCGGGCCCTTGGTTGGAGCACTCGTTGAGTGTGAGTCGCGCCAGCACTGCGTGCCGACGGGGTTGGTCAGGGCCGCGGCGCTGCTCCGCGTGCGAGCAGCCCCGTGGCCACCGGCGCCATGACGGCGACGGCGCCCACCACTGAGACCAGGGACACGAAGCCCCCGATGACCAGGGTCGAACGCGGCCCGAAGATCTCGGCCAGCCAGCCGATCAGGGGATAGCCGATCGGGTTGCTCGCGATGAGCGTCAGCACGTACAAGCCCGTCACTCTGCCGCGCATCTCCTCCGGAGCGCTCAGCTGCGTGAGAGAAGAGGCCGTTGTGACGAACGACGTCATCGCCATGCCCGCCGGTAGGTGCATGGCCGCGAACGCCCAATAACTCGGCATCAGCCCGGTCACGATGACGAGCACCGAGAAGGCTGCCGCCGCGGTCAGCATGCCCCGCATACTCGGCTGCCTCCGGCGGGCGGAGAGCAGCGAGCCGGCCAGCCCGCCGACGGCCATCATCGTCGTGACAAGGCCGAATGACGAGGCTCCGGTGTGGAAGACCTCTCGGCTGATCAGGGCATCGGTCACCGCGAAGTTCATGCCGAACGCGGAGACCAGCAGCATGATGGTCATCACCATGAGCAGGTCGCGGTGGTCCCGGACGTAGCGCAGGCCCTCGCGTAACTGGCCTTTTGCCCGTGCCAGCGGAGCCTTGACGTACAGCTCGTCCTCACGCATGAGGCAGAGCACGAGTTCCATGACGGCGAACGACGCGGCATTGATGAGGAAGACCGGACCGGTGCCGACGGCGGCGATCAGTACGCCGGCGACGGCCGGGCCCAGAATCTTCGCCGTGTTGAGTGTCGCGCTGTTCAGGCCCACGGCGTTGGACACGTCGTCGGGCCCCACCACCTCGAAGGTGAACGCCATCCAGGCCGGTTTGTTCAGCGCTACGGCCAGGCCGAGACCGAAGGCCAGAGCGTACACATTCCACACCTCGATGGAACCGGTGATGGTGAGCAGGCCGAGCACCAGCGCGAGCGCCCCCATCACCGCCTGGCTGATCAGGAGGACGCGCCGTTTGCGGTACCGGTCGGCCAGGACGCTGCCGTACAGGCTGAACAGCGCCACCGGCAGTGCCTGCAGGCCGGCCGTGATGCCGACTGCGGCGCCGCTTCCGTGCGTCAGCTCCAGCACCAGCCAGTCCTGGGCGGTCAGCTGCATCCAGGTGCCGACACCGGAGACGCTCTGACCCGTCATGAACAGCCGGTAGTTGCGATGGTTCCGCAGCGCGCGGAACAGGCCGGGGTCCTGCTGAACCGCTTCAGGATCCCTGCCTGCCGGGCCCTCCCTTGCGGACTCGGCTCCATCCTTGCCCGAAATGTCGGACATCATTATTCCTCTCGTTTGCGTGGTCTTCTCATGGCGCCCCTTGAAACGCCACGGCAAGGACCGTCCGGCCAGTGCACGACAAAGCAAGAGATGGATGGATGTGCAATCTGAACCGCAAACGATGCGCAGGGCGGGCTCACCCAGGGGGCGCCTCACCCGCGGTTCGGTTCAGCGGCTTTCACTCCACACTGAGCGAGGACCTGGCGCCTTCCCCGGTGGGACTACTTCGCCGGCGCGCCCCGGACGGCCGCTTGGACGACCTCCGCGACGTTGTAGCCGAGGATGCTCGCCACGTCGGTCAGTCCCGGAGTGCTGAGGACCGCGTTGGCCTCACCGGCCTCCAGGCCGCCCCGCCAGCGGGTGTCCTCCCGGGGCTTCTCGTCGTTCCAGTACGCCCGCGCATGCCTCACGAAGTCCTCCGCCTCCGCGCGCCCGGGACCGTCGAGCCGCTGGATGTAGTCCTCCAGCTGCTCCTTCCCCACGTACGGGACGAAGGAGCTCCAGTTGCCGCCTGTGTCGTGGATCCTCGTGTTGTCGGGCTCCGCGTCCAGCGGAAGGTGCAGGAAGCCTGCCAGCCGCTCAAGCGACCGCTCCGGGTGCGCCATGTGGTCCTCGTAGCGGACGACGATGTGCGGCAGACCGTACGTGTTGGCGGTGCGGAGGGCGTCCACGTACGTGTCCCGCCAGATGCCCGCGCCCCGCCACAGCGGCTCCCCCGTCCGGTTCCGGTAGCTGGTCGCGAAGGCGATCGGGTTCCGCGCCGTGACGATCGCGCTCACCTGCGCCCGGTCCGCCGGGGCGGCGAGCTGCTGCTCGACGGCCTGCCGGAGCCAGGTGACGTACTTGCTCCCGTCGACGACCGCCGAGGCGCCCAGCGACCGGGCGAACCGCCGGTGCATGCCGATGATGTCGTCGTAGGACACCTGCTCCCGGAGCGCGTCCGTGAAGTGGCGGCACTCCTTGCCGAGCAGGGAGCAGGGCCCGCAGCCTCGGCCGGCGTCCTTGTGGCTGTAGTCGGGCATCTGCGTGAAGTTGTTCAGCTCGCCGACGTAGTGGGCGCCCCGGATCCGGGTGGTCATGTCGCGCCCGATGAGGGTCGAGCCCGAGAACAGCGTGCCGACGACGAAGACCGAGGTCGGCGGGCGGTCCTGCCCGTCGCGGAGCCTGGACCGGAGGTTCGCGAGCCGGCCAGGCTGAACGGGGGCCCCTTGCTTCTCAGCGTCCATGTTCACGCCCACGGGAAGGATGAGTACCAGCCGGCCGGAACGAGACGACCGTGCAGAGCATTGTGCACGCTACCGCCGCCGAGCGCGGCCTTCTTCACGTCCGGCGGCGCTTCGGCTGGCGGCGCTTGGGGGTGGAGCGCCGGCGCTGCGGCTTCTTGCGGGCGGGCTGCTGTTGGGCGTTGCGGCCGCGGGAGCTGTTGGCGGTGCGGCCGCGGACGATCCCGATCAGTTCCTCCATGAGGTCGGTCGTCACGGCCTCAAGCCAGGCCAGGCCGATCTGGGACTGGGGAGCGTCGGTCACGGTGCGGTAGGTGAGGTCCCGGCGGTGGTGGAGGCGGGCCAGAGACTGCGGAAGCAGCAGGGCGCCGGCCCCCGACGCCACCAGCTCGATCGCGGCAGCGGTGGTCTCGGGACGGGTGAAGGCGGGCTGCCCGGGGCGGTCGTCCCAGGTCAGGACCTCGTCGAGCGGCTCGAACACGTCCTCGTCGGCGAGATCGGCAAGCTCCAGCTCCTCCACCGCGGCGACCGCGTGGTCCTTGGGCACCACCACGACGGTCGTCTCCAGGTAGAGCGGGATCACGTGGAGGCCCTCGCGGTCGACGGGCAGGCGCACGAACGCCGCGTCCACATCGCCCTTCCGCAGCAGGGGGACGACTTCGGCGGCGGGGAACTGCATCAGCCGAAGCGGCACATCCCGCACCCGCTCGGCCCACACCCCGGCCCACTTTCCGGGCGTCACTCCCGGCACGTAGGCCAGCCGGAACTCACCTTCGGTCACCGCCCCAGCCTAGCCACGTCCAGGCGGCCCCCCGCCGCTGGCTACCCTTGAGGTCATGAGCGCGTCCAAGGCGAAGACCCCGCAGACCATGAAGCCCGCGACCGCGGCCAAGAAGCTGGGGATCCTGCTGTCGGCAGCGCCCACCGAGTTCCAGGAGGGCCCTGTCTCCCGGGACGAACTGAACGCGCTCCAGGCTGCCCCGCCCGCCTGGCTCGCCGACCTTCGCCGCGACGGCCCCCACCCCCGCCAGGTCATCGCCGCCAAGCTCCGTGTCTCCGCCTCAGGTCTGGCCCGCGCAGGCATCACGGGTCCCCTCACCACCGCGGAGATCGAGGACCTGAAGGCCGAGAACCCCGACTGGCTGGTACGCGAGCAGGCCATCCGGGCCAAGGTCCGCGAAGAGGAACTCCGCCTCAAACAGCAGCGCGCCAAGTCCTGACTCACCTCATGCCCCCGGCCGAGCTGTGGCCGTCCCGCAGCCCGACCGGTGTCCAGGCCTTCTTGCTGGTCATCGGCCCGTTACACGCTTGTGGGTGTGGCCTCGAAGCGTGCGAGGGTGCGCCAGACGGCGACGAAGGCAGCGAGCGCGGCTGTCGCGGTGCACAGCGCGACGATCTGCCAGAGACTGGTCCAGGGCAGTGCCAGAGGTGGATGGTCGATGACGCGGCTCAGCGTGACGTGCTGCAGTCCGAGCACTGCTCCCGCGGAGAGGATCGAGACCAGGGTGCCGACGGCCACCGCCAGCACTGCCTCGCTGACGACGATGCCGACGATCTGCCGGTGGGTGGCGCCGGTGAGGGTGAGGGCGCCGATCTCTCGCCGTCGCGCGGAGACGCTCGTCACGAGGGTGTTGACGAGGGCCAGGAGGGCGTAGGCCATCACGATGCCCAGGATGACGACGTTCGCGAGGTGCGAGTCCTCCTTCTCGGCCTGGCTCGCTCGGGCCACGTACGTCGAGACGGGCTCGATTCGCACGCCCGCTTCGCGCAGTTCTCTCAACTGCGGTGTCGCGCTCTTGCCGGGGAGGGTGCGGAGGAACGCTGTGCCGGGCGTCATGCTTCCCGGGAGCTCGGCGGGCACGTAGGCCGCACCGCCTCCGAGCACTGAGTCGACAACGGCGGCGACATGCACGGTGACGCGATGACCGTTGCCGATCCGCGCCACGAGGAGCTGGCCGATCCGCAGGTCGGCGGAGGCGGCCAGGTCGCGGCTCACCACGATGGCATCGGCGGGGAGCGCGTCGAGCGAGCCTTGCCGCACCCGTGGCGTCACCACGTCGCCGAGGGCGCTGAGGTCGACGCCTCGCGCGTCGACCGTGTCGAGGACCTGGCCGCCCTTCGTGGCCAGGGTGACGACCTCGTCGGTCACTTCGACGCTCCGGACGCCGCCGGCGTGGCGCAGGGCGGAGACGGCTGGGAGATTGAAGGTGCCGCCGAAGTCCGGAGTGGCGACGAAGTCGGCCCGGACCGCGGCAGTGCGCTGGCGGGCGGCCGCGTCACGGCCGGAATCCTGCATGCTGATCATCCCGCCGAACATGCCGACGGCGAGGACGACCGGCGTCACGATGGCAGCCACACGGCGTCCCCCGTTGAGGGTGCTCTGCCGCAGGACCAGCGCGAGCGCGCCGAAGCGCATCAGCGGCCAGGTCACGACCCGTGCCACAGGGCGGACCAGCGCCGGCGAAAGAATCGCGAGACCCGCCGCGCAAAGGATCGGCACCTCGAAATAGGTTCCGGGATTGGCGGCGCTCGAAGGGCTGATCACGGCGAACACGAGCGCGACCGTGATGGCGACGGCCAGGATCAGGCCACCGAGGATCCACCGCACCGGTGACATCACGCGGGGCGAGGCCATCGTCTCCCGCAGGGCGTCGAGGGGCTCGGCGCGAGACGCGCGCCATGAGGCGGCGGCGGAGCCGAGCACCGCCGCTCCGATGCCGACCAGGAACGCGATCACCAACGCCACGGGGTGGAAACCGACGTGGAACCACTCCGGTGCCAGGCTGTTGGCCACCATCCAGGACCGCAGCAGCAGGCTGGCGGGGATTCCGAGCAGGCACCCCAGCAGCGCCGCGGCGGCGCCGACCACCACGGTCTCCGCACGGACCATCCTCCGGATCCGCGCGGGCGAGGCGCCTACCAGACTCAGCAGCGCCAGCTCGCGCGACCGCTGCTCGACGACGAAGGCGAACGTCGCGATCAGGACGAACACCACCACCAAGACCGACAGCCCGGTGGTCATCTGCACGACGGACCGGGCTTTGCCGATACCGCCGACAGTGGGCGGATCCGCCACTCGCCGCAGGTCGCCGGAGAGCACTCCGGCGGTCTCGCTGGGCACATGAGCACGAACTGCGGAGGCCGGCGCCTGGACGGCCACCGCGTTCACAGCCGGGGACAGGCGAGCGGCCTCCGCGTCAGTGAAGAAGACCGCGTCCTCGAACGGCTTGCGCTCTGCCGCGCCGACGACGGTGTACCACGCCGTTCCCAGCGGCGTCACCACCCTGACCTGCTCACCCAGGGGAGCGGAGCCGGTGTCGTCGGCCGTCACGACGATCTGGTGGTCATCGACCGGCCGATGCCCGGAGAGCAGCTTGTAGGAGGCGAGGGACGACGAGGACCATCCGTGCCCCACAGCCTCCGCCCCGCCCCCGGTCAGGCTTCGAACCGCGAAGCTGCGATCCACCACGGCCGGGCCGGCGCGCTGGGCGCGTTCCACGGCCTCTCGGGGCAGGCCCGCCGGGGCCGGCAACGGCGTCCCGAGGCCGTCGACCGGGACGACGACGCTCTGAGCCGCCGCGAAACGCTGGGGCCCTGGTGAGGGCGTACTCGTGGTCGCCGACAGGACGTGAACGCTGGCGGCCGTGATCATCGTCCCGACCGCCAGGGCCACGAACGCTCCCACGAAGCTCGACCAGCGCTGCCGCACGCTGGCCAGTCCCAGCTCCCAGGTCAGCCGGTCAACCCCGCGCACGGACGGCTCCCTCACCGGAACGGTCCGGCGCGTGGCCGTCCTGACCATCGGCCCATCGACCGGACTCCAGCAGCGCCATGCGCGCGGCGATCCTCTCCGCGCTCGCACCGGCCAGCTCGCCGACGAGACGCCCGTCGGCGAGGAACGCCACCCGCTGGGCGTGTGCCGCGGCCACGGGGTCGTGCGTCACCATGATCACGGCCGTTCCGCTCTGCGCCACGGTGTCACGCAGCAGGCGGAGGACCTCCCGCGACGAACGGATGTCCAGAGCCCCGGTGGGCTCGTCCGCGAACAGCACCCGGGGGCGGGCGACGAGCGCACGCGCGACCGCCACCCGCTGCTGCTGACCGCCCGAAAGCTGTGTCGGCAGGTGGTCGGCGCGGTCGGCGAGTCCCACCCGGTCCAGCGAGCGTGCCACCTGGTCCGGGTCGGGTACACGGCCTGCCAGCCGTACCGGCAGCTCCACATTCTGCTTCGCCGTCAGCGTCGGGATCAGGTTGAACGCCTGGAAGACGAACCCGGTGTGGTCACGCCGCAGCTCGGTCAACGCCCGCCGCGGCAGACGGGACGGATCCTGCCCGGCCAACCACACCTGGCCCTCGTCCACACGGTCCAACCCGGCAGCACAGTGCAGCAACGTCGACTTGCCGGAGCCCGACGGCCCCATGATCGCGGTGAACGTCCCAGGTCCGAAGTCGAGCGACACGCCATCCAGGGCGGCCACCTCGGCCTGACCGCCCCCGTAACGGCGAACCACGTTGTCCAGCCGCACCACTACTGGAAGGGCGTCCACCGGGGCCAGGCCGCCGCGATTCCGGCGTCTTCCTACAAGGCGCACTGCAACTCATTTCTCCCGCGGGGTAGGCGCCACTCATCGAGCTCGACGCGTCGGCGAGCTGGCGAAGCTCATGGGTCGAGTCTTGAGGTCGGTGACACCGCCTCGCCATTGGGGAGCACCCCGAACGATCCCCGATCTTCCCGAGGGTCCTTCTCAGGGTTGTCCCGCAACAGCGGGGAGACACGGCCGGTCACGATGCCTGTGACCGGCTGTTCCGCGGCGCAGGCGTGCCGTCCGTCGGCGGCCCGAGGGCGGTCGAACGAAGGACCCTGGCTCGGGCTGATGGGCGATCTCCGGCACGCCCGCGGAGTTGCCGCCGCAGCCAGCGAGGCCGTAAGTGCCGGGGCTGAAGAGCGCAGAGCGCCCCAGGTGCAGTGGGCCATCGATCCAGCCCGTGAGCCCGGCGACGGAAAGACCGTCGAAGCCGGGCGAGTGCCCGCGTCAGCAGGACAACGCCGCGCACCGCGGATGGGGTGAGCGTCCAGGCGGCCGGGGCCGGGCGTTCAGGAGGGGACGCGTGAGGTCCCGTCGCCCCGGCAGGCGAGCAGGAGCTGAGATGCCCACGATCGAGACATGCGGCAGCCGCTAGAGGAGGCGCGCGGCAAGCCCGTCAGGTGACCGCCGGGGTGCCCGAACCTCCCTCGGCCCCCGCTTAGGCGAAGGGCGGCGGACCGCTTCCGACCAGCGTGATGACGTCGGACCAGGCTTGCGAACCGTTGAGCGTGACCTGCCCCTCGCGGCCGTCGGGCAGCCTCAGCGTCTGGTCGTGAGAGCCGTCGGCATCGAAGTCGGCGATGGTCGCGGTCCCGGACCATTCCCGCTGCTTGGCGCGCAGATCGACGTAGACCTCGATCTCGGTTCCCGCGCTGTCGATCAGGGTGGCGGACCCCCGGTACCGGCTCACGCCGGGGCCTTCTCATCACGGCTGGTGCGGAATGTGTTCATAAGACGAACCCTAGTGCGAGGGTCGGACGTTCCCAGGCCGCCTTGTGAAGCGCTCGGGGCATACCCTTCGTTGGACGAGTGGCGTCGCGCCCGGCGGCGCCGAACACGTGCCTGGATCGACCCCAACCCATCCGGCCTGGCGAACGGCCCGGTGTCGGCTGCTTCACCGATCAGAAATCCTCCGCCACGTCGTCAGTTCTGGCAGCCCCTCGCCACCCGCGGAAGGATTGACGACCATGACCGACGCCACGCCGCCAGGCGCCGACACGGCCGCGTTCATCGCGGCCGCCCGCTCGGATGACACGGCGCAGTTCGCGCTCATCACGGAGCGCCACCGGCGTGAGCTGCAGGTGCACTGCTACCGGATGCTCGCGAACTACGAGGACGCCCAGGACATGACGCAGGAGACGTTCCTGCGGGCGTGGAACAAGCGGGCGTCGTTCAAGGGCCACGCTTCGCCGCGGACCTGGCTGTACCGGATCGCGACGAACACCTGCCTCGACTTCCTGGAGAAGCGCAACGACCGCACACCCGTGCCCGCCGACCTGCCGGACGCGGGCTCGGAAGTGAGCTACCTGCAGCCCTACCCGGACCGGATGCTCCCGGAGGACCCGCAGGAATCGCTGGTGGCGCGGGAGACGATCGAGCTGGCGTTCATCGTTGCCGTCCAGCACCTGCCGCCGCGGCAGCGGGCGGTGTTCATCCTGCGCGACGTCCTCGGCTGGCCGGCGTCGAAGGTCGCGGGCGCTCTCGAACTGACCGTCGCATCGGTGACCAGCGCACTGCAGCGGGCACGCGTGACGATGCGCGAGCAGCTGCCCGGCCGCCGCCTCGACTGGCGGAGTCCCGCCACGAACGAGCTGTCGCAGGACGAGCGCGGCGTGGTGAAGTCGTACATCGACGCCCATGAGCGCAACGACCTCGACGGGCTGACGGCCCTGCTGCGCGACGACCTGCGCTTCGTGATGCTGCCCGAGCGGGGCACCTTGACCGTCACGGCCAAGGACGCGGTGGACGGCTGGGTCTCCGGCGGGCTCTTCCAGCGCGGCCGCGACGACTGGCGCTGCATCGCCACGACGGTCAACCGCATGCCTGCCGCCGTGCTCTACCTCCGCACCCCCGGCGACCCGGAGTACCGCTTGTTCAACATCGCGGTCCTGCGCATCGTCGACGGGAAGATCGCCGAGCTCACCGGATTCGACGCCACCGACAAACCATGGCTGGACCTGCCCGCGACGCTGTGATCGGACAAGTCCAGCGCACGGTCGGCGGCACCGAAGTCACCGCGGAACACCACCGCCCCGCCGGCGTCGCCGGCGGGGCGTCTTCAAGCCATCGCGGTCAACGACGCCGTCGTCCTCATCTTCCGAGCATTCGGCCCGCGCTCACCGCCTCGTCTCGTACCGGGTCAGCACCACGCCGCCGGGAAAGGTCCGCGTCTCGACCAGGTCCAGGTTCACCCAGCTGTCCAGCGCGGTGAAGAACGGCGCGCCGCCGCCCACCAGGACCGGGTGGGTGACCAGCACGTACTCGTCGACCAGCCCGGCCCGCATCGCCGCGGCGGCGAGTGTGGCGCCGCCGATGTCCATCGGGCCGCCGTCCTCGCCCTTGAGCCGGGTGATCTCGGTGACCGCGTCGCCGGTGACCAGGCGGGCGTTCCAGTCGACCTTCCTGATCGTGGAGGAGAACACCACCTTCGGCATGTCCCGCCAGCGGCGGGCGAACTCGATGTGCGCCGGTGTGGCGCCGGGCTGCTGGTCGGCGGTCGGCCAGCTGGAGCTCATCGTCTCCCACAGTCTGCGCCCGTACAGCGACAGCTCCGTCGCCCCCACCCGGTCGGACCACCACTGGAACAGCTCGTCGCTCGGGGCGCTCCAGCCGATGTCGTCGCCGGGCGCGGCGACGTAGCCGTCCACGCTCAGGTTCATGCCGAAGGTCAGTTTCCGCATCGTGCCAGCCTCCTGTGGGTCGATCGCACAAGTACTGACGGGCGCGGCGCGGAAACCTAATCGGTGCGCGATCTGCGTCCGCAAGCAGTGGATCCAACGGCTGCGCGAGACGTCGGTGACATGACACACCCGCCCCGACTTGCTTAACTATGGACGACCTTGTCGTTACTGTCGTACCCCCAGGGTCGGCGAAGCGGTGACCGGAGGTAGCGATGAGGTCCGGACGGTGGATGCTCGTCGCCTGGCTGACCATCGGAGCGCTCGCCGCGGGGCAGCGCCACTACTACACCCAATTCGACGGCAGCTGCGCCCGAGTCGCCACCATCGGAATCACCCTGGCCACCGGTCCGCTCAACTACATCGGTCTCAACCCCACCGCCAACTGCAAGGTTCCCCAGCCGAGCAAATGACACGTCGGGCTCTACGACCGCCCGCGCCGTGTCCCTGGCCGTGCCAGGCTCTCCACGCCGAGCCTCCGGCGCCCGTCATGCGTCAGATTCCGTAGCAGCAGGCCGCCGACCAGAAGGCCGCCAGGGTCCAGGCGATCAGCACGCCCAAACCTTCCCAGGGGGAGAGCGGCGAGGTCGATGGTCGCCTGGATGGCGAGTCCGGCGTTCATAGGGGAGACCTGCCAGAGCAGGGCGGTGAGCGCCAGGTACACGCGGCGGTCGGCGAGGGCACCTCATGACGCTCTGACGTGCCCCCGGCGGGCTGGGGCGGTATATCGCCCGCGTATCGAAAATCGCATACGTGCTGATAACACGGCGCTGTCTTTACTTGGGACATGGCCTCCAGCGAATTGGGTTCGATCTACAGCGAAGCGACCTCGGTCCGTCGCGCCCAAGAGATGGCCGAGCGGTCTTCCTCGTCCATGCCGACAACAGGCCTCACGGTCTTTGGATGCGGCAAGGACGAAGCCGCCTTTTTCCAGGAGATGGGGGCACGCCTCGGATTGTCGCTTACCCTCACTGAGGCCGCCGTCTGCGAGACCAACGCCGAACTGGCACGTGGCAACCGATGCATCAGCGTGAACCACAAGACTCAGGTCACCGATCCCACGCTTCTGGCGCTCAGCAAAGCCGGTGTGGAATACATCTCCACAAGAAGCATCGGCTGCAACCACATCGACCTGGAGTACGCCGCGCGCGTCGGCATCTCGGTCGGGAATGTCGCCTACTCGCCGGACAGCGTGGCCGACTACACGTTGATGTTGATGCTGATGGCCGTCCGCCACGCGAAATCCACCATCCGCCGCACCGACGCTCATGACTATCGGCTGAGCGACACTCGCGGCAAGGAGTTGCGGGACCTGACCGTCGGGGTGATCGGCACAGGCCGCATCGGCACAGCGGTCATCCACCGCCTGCGAGGTTTCGGCTGCCGCGTGCTGGCCCACAACAACCGATCTCACGCCTCGAACGACCACGTGCCGTTCGACGAACTGATCGAACTGAGCGACATCGTGACGCTCCACACCCCGCTCACCGCGGACACCCACCATCTCCTCGACCGCCGTCGCATCGAGCGGATGAAGCCCGGCGCGTACATCGTCAACACGGGTCGCGGACCGCTGCTCGACACCGATGCGCTCCTCGCCGCGCTGGAGAGCGGCAGGCTGGCCGGCGCGGCACTGGACGTCCTCGAAGGCGAGGAAGGCATCTTCTACGCCGACTTCCGGAACAGGCATTTCGAGAACGAGGCCCTGAAGCGACTGCAGCGCCTGCCGAATGTGCTGATCAGTCCGCACTCCGCCTATGACACCGAGCACGCCCTGAAAGACATCGTCGAGAACACTCTCATCAACTGCCTGAAATTCGAGAGCGGGAGAACAGCATGAGCAGATTGAAGGTCGGAGTCATCTTCGGAGGCGTCAGCGAGGAACATCCCGTCTCCGTCAAGTCGGCGCGCGAGGTGGCGAGGAACCTCGACACCGAGAAGTACGAGCCGCTCTGGATCGGCATCACGGCCGACGGCGATTGGAAACTGTGCGACGGCCCCGCCGCGGACTGGGAGAACGGCCGCGCCCGTCCCGTCACGTTGTCACCCGACCGAAGCGTGCACGGTCTGCTGGTCATGGGACAGGGGGGCTACGAGACGGTGCGCCTCGACCTCGTCTTTCCCGTACTTCACGGCAAGCTCGGCGAAGACGGCGCGATCCAGGGCCTGTTGGAGCTCTCCGGCATCCCCTACGTCGGCTGCGACATCCAGGGCTCGGCCGTGTGCATGGACAAGTCCCTGGCCTACACCGTCGCCAGGAACGCAGGAATCGCCACGCCGAATTTCTGGGTCGTCGCGGAGAACGAGAAGGTCGACTCCGACCGTATCCCTTATCCCGTGTTCGTGAAGCCGGCGCGATCAGGTTCATCGTTCGGCGTCAGCAAAGTCACCGATAAAGACGATCTGCCGAGCGCGCTGAGCGCAGCGCGACAGTACGACTCGAAGGTTCTGATCGAGGAGGCGGTGGCCGGCGGCGAGATCGGCTGCGCGGTCCTCGAAGAACGATTCGGCCTGGTCACCGGCGAGGTGGACCGCGTCGACCTCTCGCACGGATTCTTCAGAATCCACCAGGAGGACTCCCCCGAGACCGGCTCGGAGAACTCGACGTTCATCGTTCCCGCCGACATCTCCGACGACTCGCGCCGGCTCGCACAACAGACCGCCAAGACCATCTACCGCGTCCTGGGCTGCAAGGGGCTCGCCCGCGTCGACATGTTCCTCACCGACGACGGACAGGTGGTGCTCAACGAGGTCAACACCATGCCCGGCATGACCTCCTACAGCCGCTACCCGCGGATGATGGCCGCCGCGGGATTGTCGCTCTCGGACGTGATCGACCGGCTCATATCGATGACACTGCACGGGAAGAAGCGGTGAACGACGACTTCGTCTACGTTGACGACTGGGTGTCGGGAATCCGCTGGGATGCCAAGTACGCCACCTGGGACAACTTCACCGGCAAACCGGTTGACGGATATCTCGCGAATCGAATCGTCGGCACCCGGTCCCTGTGCGCGGCCCTGGAGCAGGCACGCGAGAAGGCGGCCTCCCTTGGCTTCGGGCTGCTTCTCTGGGACGGGTATCGCCCCCAACGCGCCGTCGACTGCTTCCTGCGCTGGTCGGAACAGCCCGAGGATGGCCGGACCAAGTCGCACCACTACCCGAACATCGACCGGGCCGAGATGGTCAAGAAGGGATATGTGGCCGCGAAGTCGGGCCACAGCAGGGGCGGCGCCGTCGATCTGACCCTCTATCACCTTGCCACCGGTGAGCTCGTCCTCATGGGTGGCGGCCATGACCTCATGGACCCGATCTCACGTCATCAAGCCAGCGAAATCACGCCATCCGAGGCCCGAAACCGTGAGCATCTCCGATCCATCATGGAGGACTGCGGATTCGATCGTTACGACTGCGAATGGTGGCACTACACGCTGAGAAACGAGCCCTATCCTGATGTCTACTTCGACTTTCCCATCACGTGATCGGAGCCTCCATTGCATCTCGCAGTGGGGGGCTCTGGACCGCAACGATGAGGTCGTCATGCGGCGCACCGGCCTGTCCGGGCTGGAGGTATTCCTGGGGGGGATCGATCCATCGCGACTGCACGACTGGGCCTCCGACGGATACCGCTCAAGCGAGGAGTATCTGTTCTGGTCCCGTAAGGTCTGCGGTCTGGCGTGTCTGCAGTCGCTGCTCCGCGGCTGGACCGACATCCGGCTGTCGATGGGTGAACTCCTCGCGCAGGCCCTCGACTGGGGCTGCTACGTGGTGGAGCCCTCCGGCAAGGTCCAAGGACTCATCTACCGGCCGTTCATGGCCTGGGTCGATTCACAGTTCGGATTGCACTGCGAACTGGTCGAGCACACGCCCATTCAGGTATCCCACCGAGAGGTGGGGCCCGGGCAGGTCCTGATCGCGTCAGTATCACCCGAGATTCGCGACCCGAACACTCGCGAGCCCCAACGTGGGGGTCACCTTGTGCTGGTCTATGCGGTCGATGACGGTGTAGTGCGCTTCCATAATCCGTCAGGCTATTCCCACAATTCAGACTCCGCATCGCTGCCCATGCACGCGTTCGAACGCTTTCACGCGAGACGCGGAATATTGATCAGGAGGACATCGTGATCCCAGGCGAGCCGCCACCGCGCGTCGTTGTCGCCGGTGGCCATTCGGCAGGGCACATCGAGCCCGCGATGAACTTCGCCGACGCCCTGCGCCGTCTGGAGCCCGCGGCCGAGATCACCGCCCTCGGCACCGTCCGCGGCCTGGACACCACGCTCATTCCCGCCCGTGGCCACCCGCTCGAACTCATCCCGCCGGCGCCGCTGCCGCGCAAACTGAACCGGGCCCTGCTGCAGACGCCGGGCAGGCTGCGCGACTCGGTGCGGGCGACCGAGGCCGTGCTCGACCGCGTCCGGGCCGAGGTCGTGGTGGGCTTCGGCGGCTACGTGGCCATGCCGGCCTACCTTGCCGCACACAGGAAGGGCCTGCCGATCGTCGTCCACGAGGCGAACGCCCGGCCCGGAGTGGCCAACCGGCTGGCGGCCCGGATGACGACGCACGTGTTCACCGCCGCGCCGAGTGTCCGGCTGGCTCACGCCACCGCCATCGGTATCCCGCTGCGGCCGGCGATCAGCGGGCTCGACCGGTCCGTGCTGCGCGACGCCGCCCGGCGGCGGTTCGGGCTGCGCCCCGACGGGCCGGTGCTGATGGTCACCGGCGGTTCGCAGGGCGCCAGGTCGATCAACGCCGCGGTGTCCGGTGCGGCTGCGACGTTGCGAGCGGCCGGCGTGCAGGTGCTGCACATCACCGGGGCGCAGCACGCGGTCGAAGCGCCGGACCGCGGCCCCGCCGACCCGCCCTACGTCGTCATGGCCTACGTGGACGAGATGCAGTACGCCTACGCCGCGGCAGACTTCGTGATCTGTCGTTCGGGGGCGATGACGTGCGCCGAACTGGCCGCCGTCGGCCTGCCGGCCGCGTACGTCCCGCTACCGCTGCGCGGCGGTGAGCAGCGGCTGAACGCCGAGCCGGTCATCGCGGCCGGTGGGGCACTGCTCGTCGACGACGCCGACCTCGACGCGGCTTGGATCGAGACCACCCTGATCCCGGTGCTCGACGATCCCGAGCGGATCGCGGCGATGGCGGCCCGCGCGTCGGTTGCCGGCGCACCGGACGCGGACGTCGTCCTGGCCCGGCACGTGCTCACCGCGGTCGCGGAGCGACGCGACCGAACACGCGGATACGGCGCCGGTTCCCGGCACGCCGAGTCTTCGCCGCCGGCCGCGGATGCGTACGACGGAGGGCACCAGCGATGATCGACGGCCGGACGCGCACAGGTCCGGCGAGCGACGCGGCTGCACCGGCCAGGCTGGAATCCGCGCGGGGTGAGCGAGAGCGTTCCGGCGTGTGCTCGGGTGATGCTCTTGGCGATCGCCAGACCAAGGCCGACACCTACATGGCCGCTGCGGAGCGACTATTCGTCCTGCGCGGTGCCGCCGCGTGCCGATCCGGTTCGGAACCGCCGAGCCGACAACGGTTCGGTGGACGCCGGGCGCCTCATGCCTCCAGGACCTGCACTCCGGCATCCGCGAGGGCCGCCCCCGTGTCCGGATCGACCGGAGCGTTCGTGATGACCATGTCCAGGTCGGTGGCATCGCAGACCTTCGCCATGCCGGTGCCCGGGAACTTGCCGACGTCGGCGACGAGGACCACCTGCTCGCTGGCCGCGATCATGGCTCGTTTGACCGGCACCTCGACCACCGTCGTGTCCATGACGGTTCCGGTCGGCCGTATCCCGCTGGTGCCGAGGACGAGCCGGTCCGCGTGGATCTGCCGCAGGTTGTCCTCCGTCAGGTAGCCCACCAGCGACCGGTAGTCACGGCGCAGCATGCCGCCGAGAACGACGAGTTGGACGTGCTGGTCGTCGGCCAGCGTCTCGACCACCGGGAGGCTGCTGGTGACGACCGTCAGCGCCCGGCCCCGCAGGTGCCGCGCCACCATGTGCGCGGTCGTGCCGATGTCGAGCAGCACGGTCTCGCCGTCCTGGATCATCTCGGCGCAGCGCAGCGCGACGGCGTCCTTCTCGGCGGGCCGGACCTCGGCGACGTCCGTGAAGGGGTCGTCATGGCCCTCGACCGGCATCGCACCGCCGTGCACCCGTTTGAGCAGGCCCTCCTCGTCGAGCTTCTGCAGATCGCGGCGTATGGTGGCGAGGCTCGCCGCCAAGCGCTCGGCCAGCGTCTCCGCCGTCACCGGCCCTTCGGAGCGAAGGACGCGGAGGATCAGCTCATGGCGTCGGTCCCGGAGCATGCGTCGACCGTACTCGCGCAAGACCGATCACCACCAGACATTCTCGATTACGCTCCTGCGCGTCGGCTCTCGTGGGCGCACGAACCCGACAGGCGCTCCCACCTGACCGCCGTCGCGGCGAACCGACCGACACCTCCCGGCAATTTCAAGCAAGAACGCTCACATGTATGAACGATCCTGACGACTCTTGCGTGCCTCGTCCCGGCCGGGGCACAATTCAGCGCACTGCCCGCCCAGGGCGGAGGCCATGGGCTGGGACGCCTCGTTGCCATGGAGGGTGCGCGATGACCGGACTGAAGCGACTTACGGGAAAGGGTCTGGTCTCCCTCGTGACGGGCGCCGTGCTGGCGCTCACCGTGGGCACGTCCGCCGCGAGCGCGGACGCGGGCGAGGACAGGAACGCGCGGGCCCGTGCCACCTCGGCCGTCGACGCGATGATGGGGTTCTACGACCAGGCGAGCGGACGCTGGCAGCCCGAGAGCCCCTGGTGGCAGTCGGGCAACGCGCTCCAAGCGCTCCTCGACTACATGGCGCGGACCCGCTCGACCCGATACCTGCCCCAGGTGAAGAACACCATCGAGCTCCAGCGCAAGCCGCTGCCCTGGTGGCCGCAGGGCGACGGCGAGTTCCGCGCGGACTCCACCGACGACACCGGCTGGTGGGCGCTGGCGATGGTCCGCATGTACGACCTCACCCGCGACACCAGGTACCTGAAGATCGCCGAGACCGACGAGGCGTACATGCGCCAGTACTGGGACGACACCTGCGGCGGCGGCATCTGGTGGGACCTGCCCGGGAAGACCTACAAGAACGCCATCAGCAACGAGCTCTACCTCAAACTGGCCGCCTCCCTGCACAACCGGATCCCGGGCGACACCGAGTACCTCGCCCGCGCGCGCCAGACCTGGCGCTGGTTCGCCCGCAGCGGGATGATCAACGGATCCCACCTGGTCAACGACGGCCTGGCGACGCAGAGCGGAAACTGCGGCAACAACGGCGGCACCACCTGGACGTACAACCAGGGCGTGATCCTGGGCGGCCTGACGGAGCTGCACCGCGCCACCGGCGACCCGTCCCTGCTCGCCACCGCCCGGCGGATCGCCGACGCCGTGACCACCGACCCGGGCCTGTCACCGCGCGGAATCCTCACCGAACCCTGCGAGGCCGCCGCCACGTGCAACTCCGACCAGGCGGCGTTCAAGGGCATCTTCGCGCGGAACCTCGCCGAACTCGACCGCGCGCTCCCCGGCCACCCGTACCGGAGCTACCTGACGACCCAGGCCCGCTCCGCCTTCACCTACGGACGGAACAACGCCGACCAGTACGGCCTGCGCTGGACGGGCCCGTTCGACCAGGCCGACATCGCCCGCCAGGAGTCCGCCGTGAGCCTGCTCATCGCCGTCCTGTAACCCCTGAGCGAACGGACTCGCCCCCCACGACGACGCCGCCACATCCGCCACGCCACGTGAAGGCGGCATGGACGCGGTGCCGCCGCACCATGCTTCGACAATTCACGTCAGGTATGACCGACATCGCCGGTTGGGAACTATGTCCAGGCGGGATCACGGCCGGTCAGGCCGACGATGCGGTCCAAGGTGGGTGCGTCCGCCGGCACCGCGACCTCCGGTCCGTACATGCCCATCTCCCGCCCCTGCTCCACGCTGGCGAACACCGTGTCGTGCAGATGCGTCAGCAGGTCGGCGGGCAGTTCCAGCCGCTGCCCGGTCGCGACCGCAAGGTCCCAGGCGTGCATGGCCAGCTCGCCGACGATCATGTCGCCCAGGACGGGCGCGGGCAGCGTCTGCGGTGTGCCCATGCTCGTCTCGCCCTCCCAGGCGCTCGGCGGCGCCCACGACGACGTGATGTCGTCCAGCAGGGCGAGCAGGCGGCCGCGCCAGTCGCCGGCCGCCAGGTCAACCTCGGACTCGGTGCCCGCCGGCTGCGGAACGGACTCCTTGCGGCCGCCGCCGGCGAGCGACGGGCCCCAGAACAGGAGGTGGTTGACCAGCGCCCGCACGTCGTACTCCGTGCACGGAGTCTTGTTGGCGAGCTGGTCGTCGGTGATGGTGCGGGCGACTGCGGCCATGGCCTCGGCAGCGTTGGACAGATGTGACATGGCAGCGACGCTAGGCGGCCCGGGCCGGAGGGGTATTGGACAAAGGCGACATACACTCTGCTGAGTGGAGCGGGACGTTCGTGAGCTGCGGGGTGCGTGGACCAGGTATCAGCGCCACACGTTTCACAGCCCGTCGCCGGCGCTCGCACCATGGGTGGAGCGGTACTGGGAGGCTCGCTGGGACTACGCCGAGCCCTACCGGCAGAAGATCGTGCCGTACCCGAACGTGCACCTGTCGTTCGGCGGCGGCCGCGCGGACGTCAACGGCGTGTGCAGCGGCTACCAGATCAAGGTTCTCGAGGGCCGCGACCAGGTCTTCGGCGTCGCGTTCCGGCCGGGCTGCTTCCGCCTGTTCCTCGGTGCCTCCGTCTCGACGATCACCGACCGCGTTGTCCCGGCGACCGAGGTGTTCGGCCCGGACCTGCCCACGACGCTCGACGTGCCGACCGTGGAAGCCTTCCTGCTGAGACACCTGCCGGACGACGCCCCCCGGGTGCGCCAGGCGGTGGCTTCGGTCGAGCTGATCGCCAAGGACAAGGCCCTGACCAGGGTCGAACGCCTCGCCGGCGAGCTGGGGCTGAGCATGCGGGGGCTGCAACGGCTTTTCGCGGAGTACGTCGGCATCGGCCCCAAGTGGGTGATCCGCCGCTACCGCCTGCACGAGGTGACCGCACGCATGGCCGCCGGCGGGGCGATCGACTGGGCCGCGCTGGCGGCCGACCTCGGCTATGTCGACCAGGGCCACTTCATCCGCGACTTCAAGGGCATGTTCGGCGAGCGACCGACCTGGTACGCGCAGCGGTATTAGTCCGCGTTCCCGCGACACCCACGGCGGCGCGCTCGACGACATCGCGCTGGCAACCGACCCGTCCCCCCTGAACCGGAGGAGAGGTCACGACGGCAGGCGCGCCGGGCGGGTGTCCGCCGGGTGAGTGGACGGCCGCGGCGGCTCGATGTCACAGGCGTGCACCAGCCGGTGTCTTGATGTCGACTGCACCAACCCGTTGGGCCGCGCTCAATGGCAATCTCCGAAAGAGGACCGTGTCGTGGACGCACCGCGTGAGGGCCGCCGGCAGCCAGGGCCGCCGGAGAAGGAGAAGGCTCGAGATGTGGGCGAGCTCGTCGCCGACCCGGAGACCGAGGCGTTCCTCGCCCACCGGAACATGCTGTTCACTGTCGCCTACGAGATGCTCGGATCGGCGGCCGACGCGGAGGACGTCCTGCAGGAGACCTGGCTGCGATGGGTGAAGGCCGACGTGGGGCAGGTGCGCGATCAGCGCGCCTACCTGGTCCAGATCACGACCCGCCAATCGATCAACCGATTGCGCAGCATGAGACGCCGCAGGGAGGCCTACGTCGGTCCCTGGCTGCCCGAACCGCTGCTCACCACACCGGACGTGGCCGAGACATCGAGCTCGCCGAGAGCGTGTCCATGGCGCTGATGCTCGTGCTGGAGACGCTGTCACCGACCGAACGCGCCGTGTTCGTGCTGCGCGAGGCCTTCGGGCTCGGCTATGGCGAGATCGCGGCCGCCGTCGGGAAAACCTCCGCGGCCGTCCGCCAGATCGCTCACCGCGCCCCATCCGATCACCGGCGCCGAGAAGGTGGCCCGTTTCATCGTTGGCGGCCTGGCCAAGACCGATGCCACTCTCACCGTTGGGCCGACCGTGGTCAACGGCAACCCGGCTCTGATTCTGCGCGTGAACGGCGAGGTCGACGGCGTCTTGGCGGTGCGCGTCGAGGACGCCCGCATCACCGGTCTCTACTACGTCCGCAACCCCGGCAAGCTGACCCACGTAGAGACCGAGACCTCACTCACCCTGCGATGAGCACGGTCGCGGAGCAGGCGCGCGCACCTCACTGAGGCACCATCCCTCGGCTGAGGCTGCGCCGATCAGGTGACCGAGCAGGCTCCGTTCATCGACCCCATTGCAGGCGACGGCAATCCGAGGGATCCACCCTGCACGGCGGTCGGGTTCCACATCCCCTTCAGCCGGTGACAGACCGGCCGATGCCGCATGCCCATCTTGAAAGGACTCCATGAGTATGAAACCTTCACGGGTCGCGCTCGCCGACGGCGGCGGGGACGTGCCGGACGCGCGTCAGTTGCGCGTGGTCCTGACAGCCGTCTCGATGGCGCTGATGGCCGTCATCGCGTCGGTGTCCGGGCTGACCGTCGCCCAGACGCAGATGGCCGTCGACTTCGACACCTCGCAGAACACGGTCCTGTGGATCATCAACGTCTACACCCTCACCCTGGCCGCACTGCTGCTCCCGCTCGGCGCGATCGGTGACCGCTTGGGCCGCAGGCCCACGCTGATCGCCGGGCTGGTCGTCTTCGGGTTCGCGAGCATCGCGGCGGGCCTGGCCCCCACCGCCGAAGTCATGATCGCCGCGCGCGTGGCCGGCGGTATCGGCGCAGCGACGATCATGCCCATCACCCTGGCCGTCATCACATCCACCTTCCCCGAGGAGCAGCGCGGGAAGGCGATCGGCGTGTGGACCGGCGTGGCCGGAGGAGGCGGCATCCTGGGCATGTTCCTGTCCGCTCTTCTGGTCGACGTCGCCGACTGGCGCTGGATGTTCGTCCTGCCCGTGGCCCTGATCGTCATGGCCCTGGCCATGACGTCGAAGTCGGTTCCCAACTCCCACGAGCGCTCCGCTCACGCTGCTGGTGGTCTTCGGTGTTCAGTCGGGCATCTTCGTGGTCCTCTTCCCGTTCTTCCAGGCCGTGCTCGGCTGGTCGGCGCTGCTGTCCGCGGCGGCGCTGATGCCCATGGCGGTCGCGATGATGACGGCCTCCGGCCTGGCCCCCAGGCTGGCCGCGCGGGTCGGCCCCCGCCTGACCATGAGCTCGGGAATCGCTTTGACCAGCGTCGGTCTGGCCCTCCTGGCCCTGTTCGTCTCCATCGACGGCGGCTACCTGTCGATCCTGCCCGGAATCGTTGTCATGGGCGTCGGCATGGCCCTGTCTATGGTGCCCTCCACCGAGGCCATCACCCGTTCCCTGCCGCAAGGGAAACAAGGCGTCGCCTCCGCCCTCAACGACGTCACCCGAGAATTCGGCACCGCACTCGGCGTCGCCATGCTCGGCGCGCTCCTGACAGCCGGCTACCGCAACGCCATCGACGACCGGCTGGACGGCATTCCGCAGGGGACCGCAGGCACCGCACGCGAGGGCATCGCCAACGCACTCCAGGCCTCAAACAGCGCAGGCTCGCAGGCTCAGACCCTGGTAGACGCCGCAAAGCAGTCCTACGTCGACGGATTGCAGCAGTCCATGTGGGCAGGCGTCGCCCTTATGGGCCTGCTGCTCGTGTACATCGTCCTCCGGGGCCCGAAGAACGCCGCCCCCGCGGCCGCACCGGACGAGGCGGAGCACACCGAGACCGTCGCCGCCCAGTGACCGTACGAGCGGCCGCTCGTCGTTTATGTCACACCTGCCGGTTTTCTCCCTTGGGATGTCACATCTGCCGATCTCGGAGTGTCGCATGTGTACCAGAACCAGTTCGGGGAGTGAAGCCAATGCAGGGACAAGCCCGCGGCGTGGGACGGTGGTCACGGCATGCACGGACCGATCATTGGTCGTTCTTGTTCGCCCAGCTCGCGATTTACTCGTTCCTGGTACTCATCGTCACGGGCGCGTTCCTGACCGTTTTCTTCGACCCCGACATGACGCAGGTCACCTATAACGGCTCGTACGGGCCGCTACGGGGCATCCCGGTCAGCGAGGCGTACGCGTCGACGTTGGACATCAGCCTCGACGTGCGCGGCGGACTGCTCATGCGGCAGATTCACCACTGGGCCGCGCTGATCTTCGTCGCCGCGATCACCCTGCAGCTGCTGCGGCTGTTCTTCACCGGTGCGTTCCGCCGCCCGCGCGGCCTCAACTGGCTGGTCTGGGTGGCCGTACTGTTGCTGGGCATGGTGACGGCCTGGACCGGCACAATTCTGCCGGACGACATGTTGTCCGGCGGCAGCCTCGGGCTCCTCCAAGGCGTGACCCAAGCGATTCCCCTGGTCGGCACCAGCCTGACGTTCTTGATCTTCGGCGGTGAGTTTCCGGGGGAAAAGATCATCACCCGGCTCTACTGGCTGCACATCCTCGTCCTTCCAGCGGTCCTGGCCGCCCTGTTCGTCCTCCGCCAGAGGCTCGTCCGCGAGCACGGCCACACCCGTTTTCCCGGCGCCTTCTCGGGAGACGCGTCGCGCGGCTCAGCGGTGGCGCTTCTGCTGGCCACTGGCGGGGTTCTCGCGCTCCTCGGAACGTTCGCGCAGATCAACCCGGTCTGGCAGTACGGCCCGTACCGGCCAGGGGACATCACCGCCGGAGCGGTGCCCGGCTGGTACATGGGCTTCCTGGACGGAGCCGTGCGGATCATGCCGGGCTGGGAACCCAGCGTGGCCGGCCACCCGATCACCCTCGCGGTGCTGGTGCCCGCGCTTCTCATGCCGGGGGCGTTCTTCACCGTCCTGGCGGTCTATCCCTGGATAGAACGGCGGCTTACCGGCGATCACGGCATTCACCACGTTCTGGACCGTCCCCGCGACGCGGTGACCCGTACGGCAGTGGGTGCGGCCGGCATCGCCTTCTATGGATTGCTGTGGGCCGCGGCCGCCAACGACCAGATCGCGGACAACTTCCGCCTGTCCTTGTACGACGTCACCTGGTTCTTCCGGTTGGCCGTCTTCGCCGGACCGCCGCTCGCCTACGCCGTCACCCGGTGGATCTGCCTCGGGCTGGCCTACAGGGACCAGAGGGATTCCGAGCACGGCCGCGAGACCGGACGGATCGTGATGAGTTCGGAAGGCGGTTTCAGCGAGATTCACGAAGCCCCACACAGGCCCCGCGAACTGACACATTGACCTCGGCCTCATCGACCACAGGCGGCCGCCCTGACCGCGGCGGGTCGTCCAGGCCGACCAGCAGCACGCCGGGCACTGAGGCGTGACCAGGGGGAAGTGGGGCTCGGATCGGGCCGCCGAGCCCGTCCTGGAGCCGACATGGGGACGAAGTGGGGCGAAGCGGGCGGCGGACCAGCCTGGCGTTCTCGCGTTCGCCCTGGTCAGGGCTGGGTGGGTCGCGTGGGACTCGAACCCACAACCTACGGATTAAAAGTCCGCAGTTCTTGTATCAGAGCAGTGCTCTTAGTGCCGGGGTGCACAGCTCTGTCCACATCCAACTCCATTTCCATACCGTGCCATGTCGCGTGGTGCCGCCCTGGTTCAGAACCGTCGAGCAGGTAGCGAGCCGACCTGGTCGACGGCAACGGCGGTGGGGCGGGTGGGGACCTTGACGTGAGGCTTGGGCCGGTCTGCTCCCGGGAGGGAGGAGGGGGCTGGGCGCTGTCGCCGCGCCGTCCGGCTGCGGGCGGTGTCCTCTTCGTCGGCGCGCCGAGGAGTCTGCGGCGGGGTCCGCATTAGGTTCGGGGGTGAGGCGGGCTCCTGGACTCATGGAAGGTGGGGCTCATGGGCGGTAATGCACCAGAGGTGTGGATCTCGGCGGCCGAAGGCGACCTGATCCGTGCTGATGCGATCGTGGTCCTGCGTCTGGACGGGACTGGCCGGTTGACCGTGCAGTTGCGCGACGAGGCGAAGGTCAGCGTGTCCTTGTTGGAGGGGTCGTCGGGCGATGGCCGTCCGCCCGCGGACTTCCACCGCCGGCTGGTCCGGATGATCGCCGAGGTCGCGGACTCCGGGAGCGCGCAGCTGATCAGTGCGCGTCATGTCGACGGCGGTTGGCGCTGGGTCAGCGAACCCTTGTGAGCGGAGGCGCATGCCGGCCCCCTGCCGCTGGGACGCAGGGCCCGTGCCTTCATGTGGGGACGCGGAGGGCGAGGAGGGCGACGTCGTCCTCGCCGCTGAGTTCCATGCGCTCCAGGAGTTGGTCGCACAGGTCGGACACGGGGAGCCGGGCCAGGTGGGCGCTGTGGCGGCGAAGGCCGGTGAGGCTGTCGGTCAGGTCGGTGCCGCGGGTCTCGATGAGGCCGTCGGTGTAGAGCAGCAGGGTGGACAGCGGCGGCAGTTCGCGAGTGCCGTCGGGGCGGCCACCGGTGAGGGTGGGGTTGCCGAGCAGCATTCCGTGCTCTTCGAGGAAGGTCGTGGCGCCGTCATGGGTGATCAGGAGCGGCGGGGGGTGGCCCGCGTTGCACCAGCGCAGTTGCCAGGATCCGGCGGTGGTCCTTTCGACGCGGGCGAACACGGCGGTGGCGAGTTCGGCGTCGCTGACGGCGTCCATCACCGCGTCCAGGCGCTCCAGGACGGTGCTCGGGGGCGCGGCGAGGTCCCAGGCCAGGGCCCTGAGCATGTTGCGGACCTGCGCCATGCGGGACGCCGCGTGCAGGTCGTGGCCCATGATGTCGCCGATGACCAGCCCGGTGGCGCCGTCGGCGAGAGGGAAGGCGTCGTACCAGTCGCCGCCGACCCAGCTGGCCAAGGCGGCGGGCAGGTACCGGGCCTGGAGTCGCAGGTCGTCCGGTTGGGGCAGAGGGGTGAGCAGGCTGCGCTGCATGGCTTCGGCGGTGTTCCGTTGGGTGGTGTACAGCCGGGCGTTGGCCAGGACGAGTCCGGTGCGGCGCGCGATGTCCTCCACGACGAGCCGGTCGTCAGGACCGTAGCCGTGCCGGGGGCGGGAGTAGCCCAGGGTCAGCGCGCCGTAGGTCTCGCCCCGGGCCGCCAGCGGGGTGATGATCACGTTGTGGGCGTCCATGGTCTGGAAGAGCTCGTGCTGCGCGGCGGTGAGCGGCTCGTCGGAGTACGGCCGGGCATCGTCGCCACTGATGACCATGGTCGGGGCGCCGTGCAGCACTCGTGCGAGGGGGCCGCGCGGGGACCGGGGGAGTGGCGGCAGTGGCCCTTCCAGGCGAGCGATGTCGGCGGGGGAGAACTCGCGGTGGGTCGCGGCCACCCGCTCGACGCGTCCGTCCGGGATGAGCAGGTCGACCTCCGCCCAGTCACCGAGCGCGGGGACCGCCAGCCGGACCAGCCGCCGCAGCACCTCGTTCTCGTCCAGGGTGGACGACAGCACGGTGGTGATCTCGGCGACCAGCTCCAGCCGGGAGTTGGCCCGCCGCGCCTGCTCCATCCGGTCGTGCTGTTCCCGCTCGATCCGGAGCCGCTCGGTCACGTCCTGCAGCACGATGACCGCTCCGGTCACCGTCCCGGCCTCGCGTTCCTCCGTTCCCGGCTCGCCGGCGTAGATCGGAGCGGACGACCAGGCCAGCATCACCGGGTGTCCGTCGCGATGGGTGAACGAGTCAGCGCCGGCGTCGACGGGGACACCGGCCCGCAGCACACGCAGGATGCGGTGGTCCCACCGCGGATGGGCACCGCCCTCGGCGACGCGGTGCAGGAACCGCTCCACTGGCCGTCCCAGCGCCTCCTCGGCGGTGTGGCCCAGCAGGTGCCGGGCCCAGGGACTCCAGGCCGTGATCATGCCGGACGCGCTGACGGCCACGATCGCTGAGTCCATCGCACCGACCGGGCCCGCGTGGTCCGCGCCGACCCGGGCGTGCGGCTGCCCGCTCATCTGCTCCTCCTGGTCGGACATCAGGATCCCTGCCCCCCGCGGCCACCGGAACACCTCGGTCCCGCGGGTGCGTGGCCGATCTGGCGCCGGTCCCTGGAGAGTCCCTCCGGTTCCGGTGCACTGTGCGGTCGCCTCCGCTCGGCCGGTTCAGGAGACGATCAGAGAGACGACGGTGACGACCGCGCAGACGGCGACCAGCGCGATGGCCATGCCTGCGGCGAGGCCCTTCATCAGCGAGAGGTATTCGTCTTTCATCGTCATCGGCCCGCCTCGGATTTCGATGGACCTCTCGTCGGGGTCGCCGGTGCGGAGAGCGCGCGGCGGGGGATCACGCGTCCGCCCTGTCAGTGAACGCCCCGCGCCGTCTGGTACGACCAGCCTGATCGGACACGGTGCGCTCTGGCGCCATACCCGTGGCGTCCAGAGTCCCGGCGGTCATGCCGCGGCCGCGACCTGCGCCCCCGGAGCAGTCTGGACCACGAGTACGCGGTCCAGGCCCGTGAGGTGGAGGAGTTCGGTGGGTTGCCGGTTCGCGGCACCGAGGCGGACGGTGATCCCGAGTCCTGCGGCGCGGCGCTGGATGCCGACCAGGACGGCGAGCCCGGCCTCGTCGCAGGACGACACCTCACCCATATCGAGTATCAGCAGCCGGCCGCTGGAACGCAGCACTCCCAGCAGGTGCTCGCGCAGCGCCGGCGCAGCGCCGGAGTCCAAGGCGCCGTGCAGCGCGACGATGGTGCGGCCGGGGCGCCGATGGGCGGGCATCCGCACCTCGGCGGGCGCCGCGGTCAGGCCATCGGCGGTGGACGCGGCGGTCATGGCGCTCATTGGTGATCTCCGATCACGGAACGCTCTACCGCCCCGGGAGGTAGGCGACGAATGACACCGAATCGCGTGGCACGGCAGGCGAGGAGCTCCTCCGCAGCACATCGCCGACCGGGACCGCCGCCTGACGACACATGCGAATCGAGCAGTGTGCGGGCCATCTCGAAGGCCCCGTTCTCGGTCCGTCGAGGACCGGGTCGTGATCGCCGAAGACGGCGCCGACGTGGCGGCCCGCGCACGAAGTGCCTCCGGTACCACCGAGCCTACGCCACCGGGCCCCGCCCGGGGGCTGCTGCCGGCGATCGAGGTCACTGGAGTGCCGGACCGACCTGCGCCGGCTCATCGCGATGGGTGGGCCTGTTCGTTCGGGGGTATGAGCTGGCCACTCCTCCGGAACCACGGGCACGGACGCCGGGCGCCCCTCTCCGGGCCGGCAAGCCGATGCAAAAGGACGGGGCTCACTGTGGGCGCGATGGATCACATGCTGCGGTTACTCGGTGTCACAAGACCGCCCCGTCCCGAACCAGCATCCGCCCCACCGCTGGCAGCCGCGCGGCACCGGGAGTTGGCCGACGCCATGCGGTGCCTGCCCGGGGGTTTCCAGGATCGGCTGCCCTCCTCGACGCTGCACCGCGTTGCCGACTCGGCCGCCCGCGGCTCGTGGGAGAAGGCGATCGGCGAGCTGATCATGGGCTTGTACATGAGGGATGCGCCGGTCAGCGCAGCAGAGCGCGACGAACTGCGCGACGCTCTGCAGGCGCTCGGTGTACCGGCCCATCGCCTCGACAGGCTGCGCTCACGCTGACCCCGGCCGCCACCGTCGGAGCCGGTGAGGCGATCGAGCCACGTCGGGCCACGACAGCTCTTCTCACACCTGGTCTTCCCGCCACGCTCGATGACCAGGAAGCCGGACGGGGCGGAAATGCGATGGAAATCCACCGCCGTCAAACCCGCGAAATCCAAAGACAGTAGAAGAAATGTCGAAAACTTGGGCAGATATTACTCCAGGTTTTTGAGGCGTCGAGGATTGGCGACTAGAGTCAACGATATCCGGCAAAGACGACATCCCCGCCCTTGAGGGTGATCCGCCACACCGGCTCGTTCGCTGATCGGAACCGCCCCGCTTGCCGGGTTCTGCCGCATCACCCCGCATCTGCGGGGGAGCCCCAGACCTGTCGGCCGGTCCGTCCGATCGACAGCTCACCCAGAGGAGCCGCCTCGCGGTTCCGGGGGGAGGGGAATAGTCCATGCGCACCACCGCGGAACCGATCACGACCGGCGGCCTCCCGCCGCCCCCGGCCCCCCGGCTCGCCCTGCAGCCGTCCGCCCCGCTCATGCGCCACCGTTCAGGGCGGGGACGCGCGCTTCTGGACGGCGCCTGGTGGCCCCGCTCGGCCGATCCGGTCGCCGAACTGCCCGCGTTGCTGCTGGCCCTGCGGGCCCACGGCCCACCCGGCGACCGCCAGCCGATCAGCCACGTCCTGCTGCGGGCGGCCGACTGGCACACCCATCCGCGCCGCCTGCTCGTCAACGGCCCCGACGACACCCGCGAGGTCCTGCTGAGCTGGTTCGACAACCTGCCCGCCGGGCTGCTCACCGCGATCTACGCCGACGGCCGCCGCATCGACCTGCTCACCGTCCCGGCCGCCACCGGCCACACGGCGGCCCAGGCGGCCCTGGACAAGGCCGCCGATCCCGCCGATCATCTGCCCGCGCCCGGCCTGCCGGCCGCACCGACCGTTCCAGCCGACTCGCATGACGGGCCTGAGGCGTCCGAGCTCCAGAGGGTGGAGATCGCATGGCGGCTGACCGCGTGAACCGTCAATGCCGCGCTGACCCGAGGACACGACCGGCACGGCCGAATTCATCCACCCCGCGATCGGAGATCGCCATGACCGGCGGCAAGCCCACGACCGTATGCACCCGGTACTCCGGCCCCACCCGGTTCACCGCCGTCAGCCGATCCCGGGCCGTCGCCAGGGCCACCGCGCCTTCCCCCGGACGTCCGGGCATCACCATCGTCGCCTTGCGGGGCGATCTCGACATGGCTTCCGCCCCCGCACTGGGCGAGCGACTTCTCACCGCACTGCCCCAAAGCGCCCGGCTGCTGATCCTCGACCTGCGCGAGGTGACCTTCTGCGACGCGGCCGGGCTGACCATGCTGATCGGCATCCAGCGCGATGCCACCGAACTCGGCATCAGCCTTTACCTGTCCGCCCCCCGCCCGCAGGTCGCCAAACTGTTGCGCATAACCGGCCTGGACCGCGGTCTCAACGTCCACCCAGGCTCCTCCCGCCACGCCCCGGATGCTCCAGGCAGCTGATGCGGTCGAACTGGAAATCCACGGCGCCCGCCAGACCGCCCGCCGTCCGGTCGACCAGAACGGCGGCCGGCCGGACCGGCGTGGTGGCCGCCCGGTGCGTTCGGTGCTGCGGCCGGGCTCGCGCGGCGGGCGGAGCGAGCGCACCGCCGCGGGCCGGCGTCCTTCAAACCATCAAGGAAGTGGTCTGCGATGCCGGAACACCCGCCCCACCTACCCGCGGACGGCGGGCCCCCAGACTTCAGCGTGCTGGCCGATGGGCTGATCCGCCAGGCGTTCACCGTCAGCATGGACCTGCACCAAGACCTCGCCCGGCTCAGCCCACACGACGGTGACGACCATCCGCCCCGGCGGCAGCGCGACGGCAGGCCCGGTCGGCCTGCCGCTGCGGCGCCGGCCCATCGCCAGGTGACCCCCGCCGAGGCCGAGCGGCTACGCAGGACACTGCGGCAGTCGATCGGCGCACTGGACGAGATCATCCACGGCATCCGCGCCGCGGCGCTCGCCTACGCCATCGCCCAGGCGCCGCCGGCCACACCGACCACGACCTCCGCACCCGACGGGAGACTCGGTGCCGCACGCCACCGCCGCTGGACGGCGGAACGGCCACACTGAGGCCATCGGCGTCCCTGCTTCCGGGACGGGCCGGACCGGCGCTCCCTCGCCGACCTCGGCTCCCCGGCCATGACGAAGTTCACCGGCAGGGTGGACGCGGGGCCGCCGTCCCGGCTCAGGCGATCCGGCCGACCGCGAGGTCCTGCGGCAGGGCAGGGCAGGTGTCGGCATCGAGGGCCTGCGGTCCGGCGCTCATGGTGTCTCGATTCTGGTGCCCGCCTCGCCGGTGAGCAGGGCGGGCGCGTCGGCGAGGGAGCCGATGACCGCCGCGGCGCCGGGACGCTGCTCGGCGAAGCGGCAGGCGGCTTCCGCCTTCGGCCCCATGGAACCGCTCGGGAGGTCCATCGCGCGCAGCCGGGCCGGGGTGATGAGGCCGACGGGACGGGCGTCCGCGGTGCCGTAGCCGGCCATCACCGCGGGGACGTCGGTGAGCAGCATCAGCGTGTCCGCCTTCAGGAACGCGGCGAGGAGTGCGGCCGTGAGGTCCTTGTCGACCACCGCCTCGACACCGTGGTGGTCCGGGTCGATCGGGACGCCTCCGCCACCGGCCGCGATCACCACGCAGCCGTCGTCGACGAGCCGCCGCATCGCCGCGAGTTCCACGATGTCGCGCGGTTCGGGGGAGGGGACGACCCTCCGCCACATGCGGCCGTCCGGGCGCATCGCCCAGCCCCGGGCGTCCCGCAGCCGCCGTGCCTCGGCCGGTGGGTAGCCGCGGCCGATGAACTTGGTCGGGTCGCGGAAGGCCGGGTCGGCCGGGTCGACGAGGGTCTCGGTGAGCAGGGCGACGACCTCCCGGTGGGGAAGAACGCGGCGCAGCTCGCGGATCAGCCAGTAGCCGATCATGCCCTGGGTCGCGGCGCCGAGGGCGTCGAGCGGGTAGGGCGCGGCGAGTTCCGGGTCCGCGGCGCTCTCGATCGCCAGTAGCCCCACCTGCGGACCGTTCCCGTGCGTGACGATCAGATCGTTGCCGTCCGCCAGAGCCGCGAGGCCGCGGACGGCCTCGCGGACATGCGCGATCTGGACGGCGGCGTCAAGGGGTTCCCCGCGCTGGAGCAGCGCGTTGCCCCCGAGCGCGGCGACGATCCTCATCGTCGGCCTTCCAACTGGTCGGTCAGGAGGGCGTAGAGGACGGCCTGTGTGGCGGGCAGCCGGTTGGCGGCCTGCCTGAAGGCCAGCGACCGTCCGCCGTCGATGACGGCCGCGGTGACCTCCTCGCCGCGATGGGCGGGCAGGCAGTGCATGAACACGGCGTCCTCACCCGCACCGTTCATGAGGTCCTGGTCGACCCGGTACGCGGCGAACACGGAGCGGCGGCGCGCGCGTTCGTCTTCGGAATCTCCCATGGACAGCCAGACGTCGGTGTAGACGACGCTTGCGCCACTGGCCGCCGCGGCGGGGTCATGCGTCACCACGATGCTTCCGCCGCGCCGTTCGGCTTCGGCCCTGGCGGACGCGAGGGCCTCCTCTTGGGGCAGGTAACCGTCCGGGGCGGCGATGGCCATCTCCATGCCGGCGACCGCCGCGGCCTCCATCAGGCTGCGGGCGACGTTGTTGCCACCGTCGCCGACGTAGGCGATGCGGTGGCCGTGCAACTCGCCGAAGTGCTCCCTGACGGTCAGCAGGTCGGCGACGGCCTGCAGCGGATGGTGCCCGTCGGTCAGCGCGTTGACCACCGGGATCGGGGCGGCGGCCGCCAGTTCCTCGACGTCGGTGTCGGCGAAAGTGCGGATGACGATCGCGGCGGCGTAGGAGCCCACCACCCGGGCGGTGTCGGCGATGGTCTCGCCGCGCCGCAGTTGCAGTTCGTCCGGCCCGACCGTGACGGGGACGCCACCGAGTCGCGCGACCGCCGCCGCGGTGGACAGGCGGGTCCGGGTGGACGGCTTGGCGAAGTACATCGGGACGATGCGGCCGGCCAGCAGCTCGTGCGCCGAGCCCGGCTCGTCCTGGAAGCCGGTGGCCAGCTTCAGCAGCATGGCCAGGTCGTCGGCGCTGAGGTCGGCGGTGCGGAGCAGGTCTTTCATGGGGTCACCTCGTCGCGGTGCAGGGGGCAGGACATGCATCGGGGGCCGCCTCTACCGCGGCCGAGTTCGCTGCCGGGGATGGTGATGACCTCGATTCCGTGGTGGCGGAGCATGGTGTTAGTGGTGACATTGCGCTCGTAGGCGACGACGACGCCCGGTTCGACGGCCAGGACGTTGTCGCCGTCGTCCCACTGCTCGCGCTCGGCGGCGCGGACGTCCTGATCGGCGGTCAGGACGCGGACGTGCGGCAGGTCGAGGGCGCGGGCGATGGCGGGGAACAGCGCCTCGTTCTCGTGCACCAGCACCTCGGTGGCCCGGCCGGGCGTGAGCGTGTAGGACCGCAGCGGCGGAAGCCCGCGGTAGACGGTGAAGGCGTCCCGGTCGACCATGGTCATGACGGTGTCCAGGTGCATGAACGCCCGCCGCCGGGGCAGCTGGGCGGCGATGACGCGGTGCGCGGCGCCCTCGGCGAACAGCCACCGGGCGAGCAGCTCGATGGCCTGCGGTGTCGTCCGCTCGCTCATGCCGATCAGGACCAGGCCCTTGCCGAGGACGTGGATGTCGCCGCCTTCGAGCGTGGGGAGGGCGAAGTCCGCGCCCGGATACCAGACGGGCTGGTGCTGCTCGGCGAACATCGAGTGGTACCGGTAGATCGCGTCGAGATGGAGGGTCTCGCGGCGGCGGGCGGGCTTGGCCATCGGATGCAGGGTGACGCCGCCGTACACCCAGGCCGACGGGTCGCGGGTGAACAGGTGGTTGGGCAGCGGCGGCAGGACGAAGTCGCCGTCGTCGAGCGAGGCCAGCAGGAGGCTGTGGACGGCCAGGCCCATCTCGGCCTTCGTCAGCCCGCCGATGAGGTGCCGGGCGAGGGTGTCGGGGTCGAGGCCGTCCAGCGCGGCCCGGACGGGATCGGCCAGCGTCGGCCCGAGCACGGTCTCGGCGGCGGTGTGGTCCAGCACGTGCGCCCGCGCCTGGTCGTCCTTGAGGGTCTCGGCCAGCAGGTCGGCGACGTAGAGCACCTGGACGCCGCGCTCGCGCAGGGTGTCGGCGAACACGTCGTGCTCCTGCCGGGCGCGCTTGGCCCACAGCACCTCGTCGAAGAGCAGGTCGTCCTTGTTGGCCGGAGTGAGGCGGAGCAGTTCCAGGTCGGGGCGGTGCAGCAGCACCTGCCGCAGCCGCCCGACCTCGGAGGAAACGGTGAACAAGGGATCTTTCCTTTCGGACGGCGGTTCAGGCGGCCTTGGCGGGCGGTTCGGGCTCGCTTCCGACGGCCTTGAGCGGAGTGCGAGCGTCGCGGTACTTCAGCCACGCGTAGACGGGGAATCCGGCGAAGACCAGCAGCGTGCCCTTGAAGACGACCTCCTGGCCGGCGCCGGAGATCGCCCACACCGAGTAGCCGAACGCCAGCAGCGCGATCACCGCGTCGCGGGCGAGCCGGCGCCCGGAGAACGCGGCATGGTCGGTGGCGAGCAGCACCAGTTCGGCGGCCGCCGCGTAGGCGTAGGGGATGACGGTGGTGAGGGTGGCGAGCAGGATCACGAAGGTGAACTGGTCGACCAGGCTCGCGTTGTAGTTCATCGCCATCAGCGCCGTCACCAGCACACTGGAGATCACCAGGCCGGCGACCGGGGTGCCGCCGCGTCCGGTGCGGGCGAAGATCCGCGGGAACAGCCCGTCGCGCGCGGCGGCGAACGGCACCTGGCCCTGCAGCAGGATCCAGCCGTTCAGCGCCCCGAACGCGCTGATCGCGGCGCCCGCCGCGACGAGGTCGGCGGCCCAGCCGCCGAACGCCGCGTCCGCGGCGTCCGCGAACGGCGCCGTCGAGCCGGCCAGCGCGGCGGCGGGCACCAGACCGAGCACGGCGACGGTGCCGAGGATGTAGATCAGCGCGGTGACGGCGGTGCCGGCGATGGTGGCCCTCGGGATGGTCTTCTCCGGGTTCTCCACGTCCTCGGCCGGAACGGTGGCCGACTCCAGGCCGATGAACGACCACAGCGTCAGCGCCGCGGCGGCGGTGACCGCCGAGAACGCGCCCTCGCCGCTGCCGTTGAACGGCCCGAAGTTGGCGGACTTGATGAAGAACAGCCCGCCGACCGCGATCAGCAGCAGCGGCACCAGCTTCACCACAGTCGTCACGACCTGGACCGCGCCGCCCTGCCGGACGCCGTAGGCGTTCACGGCGGTCAGCAGCCAGATCACCGCGATCCCCACCACGGCCGCCAGGGCCCTCTCGGTGGCCAGCGCGTGCCAGAAGTGGGCCAGGTAGCCGACGAACGCCACCGCGATCGCCGCGTTCCCAGCCCAGACCGCGATCCAGTAGCCCCAGGCCGTCTGGAAACCGACGAAGTCGCCGAACGCCCGCCGCGCGTAGGCGTAGGGCCCGCCCGTCCGCGGGTAGGCGCGGGCCAGGCGCGCGAACACCAGCGCCAGCAGCACGGCGCCCGCGCTCGTGAACACCCAGGCGATCAGGCTGATGGGGCCGTACTCGGCCAGCGAACTGGGCAGCAGGAAGACACCTGATCCGATCATGTTGCCGACGACTAGGGCGGAGGCCATCCAGAAACCCAGTCTTCGGCGGGGGGATTGCGTGCGCATGAGCGTCTCCTCGATGAGCGGCCTGCGTGCCGCGACACTCAGTCGATCACCGGCGGCCCGCCCGATCGCCGGTCGTCCGTCCCCAACCCTCCGGACCAAGGTCCCGCCCCGTGGAGACAATCGGCCGCTGCCCCGCACAATGACGGGCTGTTGGACGCGGCTCTCGCGCACGCCACCGGACCTGCCCGCCGAAACGGACGTCGTCGAGGCCGCATGACGCCCGTTCCGCACCCGTCGGTTGCCGAAAGGCGCATGCTGGTCCACGCTGTGCCGACGGGCACTTCCGTCGGCATCGATTACGTCAGCGGCGAGGGCCCGGACGCGGCCGGTGTGAAAGTCCCGTTCGTAGTGAGTTCGCCCGCCCTCGTGTCTGGCTGCGGCGTTTCTCAATGGTTTATAGGCGGCTGTCCATACTGTTCCAGTGATCATCTTGCTGCCTGGGAAAAGCGGAACGGGATTCAGAGATATGGCCCGCGCCGTGGTGTGATCAGGGCAGGATGCCTTCTTGAGGGGACGGATCGGTGGCCGGGCTCATGTCGGCCGTGGATCCGGCTCCTGGTCCGGCATCGGCGGCACACCGAGAGGCCCGCGCGGAGGGCCGTGAATCCCGGGGCCGTCGATGCCCACGGCCATACCTCGCCGCCGATCGTGGCCGTCGGGACGGGCCGAGTTGGCACCAGGGCAGTTGCGCTTCTGGCGCGACGGCGCCCCGACTTCTTCCAGGTGCCGTACCTCCTCTGCTTCCGCCAATTTCAAGGTGCTGTCCGGGCCGTCGCTACCTGTAGCCCTACGCCGCACCCTTGGTCGGCCTGTACTGGAAGGAAGTGCCAAGGACATGTGCGGCGTATGACACGGGCGGGTGCTAACGGCAGCCCTGCTCCGGGGCTCGGGTGAGGGAAGTATGCGCGGCTGCGTGCGGAGGACATCGCAGTGACCGCGCGGACCAGAACCGTGCGGCTGCGCGCCAAGCACCACCAGGTTCGTATGATCGCCCTGATTGCCGGCTCCGTCACGCGGAACTAGTACTTGCTCCGGTTACTCCACTGTGGAGGCCCGCGATCCGAGAGCGCTGGGGCACCAAGGGCGCCTGCACGGCGGGCGGGGCACGCCGTCCGGCGCACAGCCGGTCCACTTGTCGGTCTCTGGCACTGCGCTGGTGTAGGACGCGAAGCGCTCGGGATCGCGACCCCCACAACGATTGGGCGTTGCCTACTCCGACAGGCAAGGGCCAGCGTTTTGTGGCCCAGACCGTGAAATCCTCGGCCGCATGGAGAACGGCGGCTATCGATTGAGCCGGTGACGTTCGGCTTGCCGGAAGATGTCTGGAACGGGCTGGCTCTGCACAGGGCGGCGAATGATGCCGCGCTGTGGAGACGCCCGCGGCGATGAGCAGGACCGCGGCAGTCTCGGGACCGACTCGATAGCAGCCCGCCACGCCGGATGCAGGTGGTGATGGCGGTCCGTCGAGCCAGTGACCGCAGCGTGTGACCAGTCGGGGCGCCGGTGGTCGTGGCCGCGGCAGGTTCCAGGACGGCGCAGCGACGAATCGGCGGCGGAGGCGGCGGTCTGCGTGGTGGGCGAAGCCGGGCGACAGTGTGTTCGACCAGTGATCTCCGGTGGGGGTAGGCGGCTTGCCAATCCGGTGCGCCGGTTTCCGAAGCTGGCTTTGACACGCGAAGGGGGAGCCGCGGCCCTTCACCCCGCGACTCCCCGAAACCTACACCTTGCCCTGTGTCACTCGCAGCACCTCACCGCGACCCGCCCCCAGCAGGTGACGCGCCACCATCAGCCCCTCTTGTCCATAGTGCAGATGCACTAGCGCAAGATCCACCACATCAGTCTCCGCCCTCCGACGATCGTTCACCTCGCGCTCCCGGATCGACTCGGTACGCGTCACCACCGCCCTGACGACCGACCACACCAGGTCCAGCACATCCACGGTCACCTCCAGCGCATCACCCGTCCCCGCCAGGGACAGGCCGTCAGAATCGCGCTGCACCACCTCCCAGGCCGTTCTCGCTTGCTGGTAAAGCGCCTCGAGCGTCACCTCCACCGTGTCCGGCCCAGACACGTCCGGCCCAGACACGTCCGGCCCGGTCACCGGACATCTCCTGCAACGTGTGACACTGCGGGCCCGGCCTTACGTGCTGCGGCCCGCCCGTACCACAGGTGCTCGACCTGTTCACGGCCGTAACGGTGTATACCGCCCTGTGCGCGATCACTCGCCAGCTTTCCTCTGTTGCCCCAGCGCACCACTGTGTTGCGACGCACACTTAACATGCGCGCAGCCTCACCGGAAGTAAGAGTCCGCCCAGGACCGAAGTCGCACCCGTCGACCATCACCCGGGCAGCGATCATCCGTTCTCCCACACCGATCCCCTCTGTCATTGAAGGCGACCACGGCGGGAGCAGACCCATGCAGATCCACCCCACGCATGGCAAGAACAAGCCGCGCATGCTTGATACGCGCACGCGCCCATCGAACTTCCCGGCCCGCCAGCACTTCCGAGGACCGCCACGGCGAGAACACGCGTATCAGCCCGCTGGTACAGCAACTCGGCGTCGGACCGCTTCAGGAGAGATCACGACACCGCAACTCGGTCAAGACGGCCTTTCCGCCCTTATAGTCGAAGCGCGAACCCCACCGTGTGACGGACTCGGCGACCGTGCGCAGGCCCCAACTGCCCTGACTGAGCGTCTCGGTCTCCTTGAAGACCGGAAGGGGTCTGTCCCCGTCCCAGGCCTCCACGACATACGCGCTACCGGAAGTGTAGGCGTTCACCGTGCCCAGCTCCGTTTTTGCGTGAATCACGGCATCTGGTCGCCAGTTCGATTGCGACCAGCCGAGCTGAGCACGCATCGACTGGCCACCCCTCGGCAGCGATCTTCACGACTGATCAAGAGCGGCCTTGACACTGGCCGGTTCAGCTTTCAGATAGATCATCTAGAGAGCTTCAATGGTTGGTTTTACCGACTGTGTCTTGATAGTGACTGGTCTGCGGGGTGAGCGGGTTACCTCTGGTGGATGCGGTATGGGCGGGGGCGCCGATGTCGGTGAACCGGTGACGGCGGGCCTGGCAGACGGGAGGGACGGCAGCGCTGGCCTCCAAGGGCGCCAGTGGCGCGAAATGCAAAGTGACCGGCGATCAGGTGAAGCTCCTGGAGGAGGCGTTGGAGGCCGGTCCGGCCGCGCACGGCTGGACCGAGGCAAAGGCACTACCGGGGGACGACGCGGACGCACACCGGTCGTGCGCGTCACCGCTCGCGGCACCCACCGGAGGGGTTCGACGAAGGCGACTACATCCGCTTACTGGACGCCGCTCACCAGCATCTCGGCGGACCGATCGTCGTCGTTTGGGATGGCCTCAACACCCACCGCTCGGCCCGGATGCGCCGCTACCTGGCCGCCCGGGACTGGCTCACCGTCTTCTAACTGCCGCCCTATGCCCCCGAACTCAACCCCGTCGAAAGCGTCTGGGCACACCTGAAACGGTCTCTGGCCAACCTCGCCAAGCACGCCATCGACCAGCTCATGACGCTCATCAAGACCCGCCTGAAACGCGTCCAGCGCCGGCCCGCCCTACTTAACGGCCTCCTCGCCGGCACACACCTACCACTCTGGTAACCCCAACTCTTGAAGCTCTCCAGTCCGGAGTCGCGCGCCGGCTGGACGACTCGACGATGGTGTGTCCTGGATCACAGTCCGCCACTCGGGCTGTGCGGTGAGCCGCGTTGTTTGCCGAAGGCCGCCGTTCCTTTTCTTTTTCATGCCCATCCCCGTGCCGGTGTTCTCCGAATGTCGAATGAAGACACCCGGGCGACGACATCCAAGTCCGTTTTAGGGTGGTATCGAGAGGAATTCAACTATCGTGATAAAAGTCAGCAAACCGGTGGCCGCCGCTGCCGGGGCGGGAGTGATCGCGGCTGGAGGGCTGGTCGCCGCCGTCGCGCTGCGGCCGGCGCCATCGAGCGCGTCCAGCCACCGCGAGGCGCCGCTGATCGCGGGTGACCCACAGGCCGACAACACCGACCTGTACGCCTTCACCAGCCCCGACAGGCCCGACACGGTGTCGCTGGTGGCCAACTGGATTCCGTTCCAGGAGCCGAACGGCGGACCGAACTTCTATCCGTTCGCCACCGGTGCGCGCTACAACATCAAGATCGACAATGACGGCGACGCCAAACCCGACATCGTCTACCGCTGGACGTTCCGGAACGAGGACCGGCGCGGCAACAAGACGTTCCTGTACAACAACGGACCAGTGACGTCGCTCGACGACCCCAATCTGCTGTTCCGCCAGCACTACACACTTCAGCGGATCACCCGTAAGGGCACCCGCACGCTGGTCCGCGATGCTCTCGCCGCGCCCTCGCGGACAGGTGCGGCGTCTATGCCCGACTACGGGACGCTGCGCCGGCAGGCGACGCGGCAGCTCGCGGGCGGTGCCCGGACCTACGCCGGGCAGGCCGACGACTCCTTCTTCCTCGACCTGCGGGTCTTCGACCTGCTCTACGGCGGGAACCTCAAGGAACGGGGCAACGACACCCTGCGCGGCTACAACGTCAACACCATCGCGCTCCAGGTCCCCAAGAAGGACCTCGCGCTCAAGGGCGACCCCGGCCGCAACCCGGTCGTCGGGATCTGGTCGACCACCGACCGCCGCGGCGCGTCGGCGAGGCTCGGCCACCACCGCGCCGGCGGCTACCACCAGGTCTCGCGACTGGGCAACCCGCTGGTCAACGAGGTCGTCTCGTCAGCCGGGCTGAAGGACGCCTTCAACCGGCTCGCCCCGGACAAGGACCACACGGTCAAGCCGCTGGTGAAGCGGGTGCTGGAGCCGGAGGTCCCCGTCCTGGTGGAGAAGATCTACGGGATCAAGGCGCCGCCGACCCCGCGCCGGGACCTGTTCGAGATCTTCCTGACCGGCCTGGCCAAGAAGACCGGCGGGCCGCTCCAGGCCGACCTCAACTCCCAACTGCTCAACAAGGACGCCCGCGGTGCGCGGTTCACACCCGCCGAGATGCTGCGGCTGAACATGGCCGTCCCGGTCACCCGCGACCCGAACCGGCTCGGCGTGCTGGCCGGTGACCTTCAGGGCTTCCCGAACGGGCGGCGGCTCACCGACGACGTCGTCGACATCGAGCTCCAGGCACTGGAAGGCGCGGCCCAGACCGGGCGGCTCGTCCCGGCCCTGGCCGACGGCGACCGCGTCAATCGCAACGACGCACCGTTCGGCGGAACGTTCCCGTACGTGGCGCTGCCGCACACCGCCGCGGTCAACCAGGCCGGCTGAGCAGACGGGGTGCAGGAGGCCGCGGCCTCCTGCACCCCTCATCCGAGAGGGAAACGTGCTGTCCACACCCAAGCTCAGACGTGCGGCCTTCCTGCTGCTCCCGGCCACCGCGCTGGCCGTCGCCTCGATCGCGGTCGTGGGAGTCGCGCGCGGACCAGCGCCCGCGCGCCGCGATCCCGGCCCCGCCGCATCCGCGCCGCCGGCGGACGCGGCGGCGGGCGCCATCGCGCGCTACCAGCGGACACTCCGGGAAACACCCGGCGACTACGCGACATGGGCGGCGCTGGGCGCGGCCTACGTGCAGCAGGCCAGGATCACCGTCGACCCGGCGTACTACGCCAGAGCCGAAGGCGCGCTACGCCGATCCCTGGCGCTGAACGCGGCCGGCAACCACCGAGCGATGATCGCCATGGCCGCGCTGGCCAACGCCCGCCACGAGTTCACCGACGCCGTCCGCTGGGGCCGGCGGGCCGAGCGGATCGACCCGGCCAGCCCCGAAGTGTACGGCGTGCTCACCGACGCCTACACCCAGCTCGGCGACTACCCGGCCGCGACCGCCGCCGTGGCCCGCATGAACGATCTGGGCCCCGGCGTCGCGGCGTTCACTCGCGCGTCCTACGAACTCGAGACGCACGGCGACGACGCGGGCGCCCGCCGGGTGCTGCGGCAGGCGGCCGAGGACGCCTACACCCCGTCGGACATCGCGTACTGCCGCTACTACCTGGGCGAACTCGCCCTGCACTCCGGCGACCTGGACGAAGCCGCCCGCCAGTACCAGGCGGCCCGCAGCGCCGACCCCGCCTACGTCCCCGCCGCGCAGGGCATCGCCAAGACCCATGCCCTGCGCGGAGACCTCGCGGGAGCGATCAACGGCTACCGTGACGTGGTGGGCCGCGTCCCGCAGCCGCAGTACATCGCCGAGTACATCGAGCTGCTCCGCGCGGCCGGGCGCACCGGCGAGGCCGCCGAACAGCATCGGCTGCTGGTCGCCCAACGCGGGCTGATGGCCGGCAACGGCGTCGTGGACGATCTGAGCGCGTCCGAGTACGCCGCCGACACAGGCGACGCGACCAGGGCGCTGCGGCACGCCCGCGCGGAGTGGGCGCGCCGCCGGAGCGTCGTCGTGGCCGACGCCCTCGCCTGGGCGCTGCACCTCAACGGCCGCGACCGGCAAGCACTGCGACACGCAGAGCAGGCGACCCGCCTTGGCTGGCGCAACGCACTGTTCTACCGCCACCGGGCCGAGATCCACGCAGCCCTCGGCGACAACGACGCAGCCCGCCGGGACCGCGCGACGGCCCGGCGCATCAACCCGCACCTCGACCTGAGATTCCCCGCGATCGGCAGAGCATCATGACTCCAACCGGCCCAGCCACCACGCTGAACGGACACACCCAGCCGACGTCTCGGCCGAGCAACCGGACGCGCCGCCTGACCGCACGGGCCGCAGCACGAATCGCGCCAGGACGCGCCGGACTATCGGCTGCGCTGGCGTTGATCTCCGCCCTGATCGCGGTGATCTGTTGGGGACCTCCCCTCCCCGCCAACGCCGGCACCTCGTTGCCCCACCATCCGCTGGGCAACTTCACCGTCAACCACTACGACGGGTTGCGGCTGGAGACCGACCGCGTCGAGGACACCGCGATCGTCGACTCCGCGGAAATCCCCACCCTCCAGGAGCGCGCCGCGGTCGACACCGACCGGGACGGGACGGTCAGCGCACCTGAGGCGGCCCGCTACGCCGAGCGGCAATGCGCCGCCGTCGCCCTAGCCAAACCGCTGACCGTGGGAAACAGGACGGTCGCCTGGCGGCCGACGGCCACCTCCTACGCCCGGGTCCCCGGCTCGGCAGGACTGCCCACCAGTCGCCTGACCTGCACGCTTTCGGCGCCCGCCACCATAACGGCGGCCACACGGATCCACTTCAGCGACACCTTCCGCAACGACCGGATCGGCTGGCACGAGATCACCGCCACCGGCAAGGGTGTGCGGATCGACCGATCGCCCGTCCCCGCGAGCAGCATCAGCGACCAACTGCGCCACTACCCCAGCGACCTGCTCACCTCGCCACTGGATGTCCGATCGGCAACCCTCGACGTCCGACCCGGCACCGGCTCGTCCTTCGCACGACTACCCGGGCTGCCCACCGCCGGGCCCTTCACCCGAACGCTCGGACACCTCACCACCTACTTCGACTCCCTGGTGGGCGCCCGGCACCTGTCCCTGAGCGTCGCCCTGCTCGCCGTTGCTCTCGCCGCCATCATCGGCGCCGGACACGCCGCGCTCCCCGGCCACGGCAAGACGGTCATGGCCGCCTACATCGCCGGACGCCGGGGCAGGGCCCGCGACGCCATCATCCTCGGCGCCACCGTCACCCTCACCCACACCGGCGGCGTCCTGATCCTGGGCCTGCTGCTCTCGACCTCGGCAGCCCTGGCCGGAGAAACCATGCTCGCCTACCTCGGCGTCGCCAGCGGCCTCCTGGTCGCGGCCATCGGCATCGGACTCCTCCGCTCAGCCTGGCGCACACACCACAACCGCCACCCCCACGCCCACGCCCACGGGCACGGCCACGGGCACGGCCACGGCCACGGGCACGGGCACGGGCACGGGCACGGGCACGGGCACGGCCACGGCCACGGGCACGGCCACGGCCACGGGCGCTTCGGCAAGGCCGGATTGATCGGGTTGGGACTCTCCGGCGGCCTGGTACCCAGCCCGTCCGCGCTGGTGGTACTGCTAGGCACGATCGCCCTTGGCCGGACGTTCTTCGGAGCCGGTCTCGTCCTGGCCTACGGAATCGGCATGGCCGCCACCCTCACCGCAGCGGGCCTCACCCTCATCCGCCTGCAAAGCATGCTGGGCCGGACCTCCCTCACCCGCAAAGCGAAGTGCTTGAGCCGCCTCGTTCCCTTCGCAACCGCCGCGCTGGTCATCGTGGTCGGCCTCGGCCTGATGCTGCGCAGCTTCAACGGCTCGGTGTAGGCCGACACCCCATGACCACCATCAGGGTCCGAGTCGATGCGGAGGGTGATGACGAGTGGTGGGCGATGTGCTCGTCCCGTGCCTCAGCCAGGCCGAAGCCCCGCCGTGTGGGCACTGTCGCGAATGCCCCGCAACGGCGGAGGAGCTGACAGGTGTCGACAACGCACCCGACACCGAGCCACAGACCGATACCGAGACCTTCGCCGTAACCGGCGCCAAGCAGACTCTCGGTGGCCGGTACGCCGCGGGGGTCCGCGCTCTTGGCACCCGAGCCGCCGAGGGGACCGTCCCGGCATGATCGGCGAACTGTTCGAGGAGGCGCTGTATGGCAGCGCACGGGTGGAGATCGAACACCTCGACGGCCGACGGCGGCGCTGGCCCACCGCGGACTTCCAGTACTCGGCATCGACGCGGCACCGCGCGCGGTCGAACTGGCCATCGCGGCCGGCGCCCCGACCCTGTGTCGAGACGTGTTCGGCCGCGTGCCAGGCGCCGGGCGATGGCGGACGATCCTGCTTGCCGCCGGAAACATCGGCATCGGCGGCGACCCCGCAGCACTGCTGCGCCGCGTCCTGAGACTGCTGGGGCCAGGCGGCCAGGTGTTGATCGAAGTCGACCCGCCCGGCACGAGCTCACGAACCGAGCCGATGCGGCTGCGTTCAGCCCGGGCGATCGGCGATTGGTTTCCCTGGGCTCATGTTTCCACCGATGGCGCCGACGCGCTGGCCGCCTCATGCGATGCGGCCGTCACCGAGCGATGGGAGGAGGCGGCCCGCTGGTTCGTCGCCCTCCACCGCCCGGCAACCAGCACCACACTTCCCGGAGAATGTGGTGGAGGCGAACAGGACACCGCACGCCGGGGGCGCCATCAACAACGCTCACGAAGAGGTTCCCCCGGTTAGTACCAGCAACTGGAGTGATGGACGTTCAGCCGGCCAGATCGCGTTCACATTTCCCATGGCCATCAGGTGTGTTGAGCGACCAGGCGGAGATGGCATCCCGATTCGGGGAGTGTCGAGTCAACGGCGGATCCGATGATCAAGGAGACGCCAGGTGACCGACAGCATCGTTGGGGACGACTCCGCTGAGCAGCCGGTCCGGGCGCCGCAGGGGGCGGTCCAGCCCGTTTCGGAACCGCCGAGCGGACAACGAGCCAACATCTCTGTGCCCGGCGCCCACGCGGTCATGCGGCGAGCCCGGCGCGGACTGCCCGAGCGGGCAGGACGATGAGCGCGCGGTCGAGCCCGGTGGCGCGGAGCAGCGCGGCGACCTGCGGGCCGGGGGCGGCCAGGCGCAGGGTGATGCCGAGTCCGGCGGCGCGGCGGCGGATGCCGATCAGCACGGCCAGTCCGGCCGCGTCGGCGGACGTCACCGTGCTCAGGTCGAGTATCAGCAAGCGGCCGTTGGGCCGCAACGCGTCGATCAGGTGTTCGCGCAGCGCTGCTGCGGCGGCACCGTCCAGGGCGCCCGACAACGCGACGATGGTGTGACCGGGGCGCCGGTGGGCGGGCATCCGCACCTCGTGGGGGCCTCGTACGAGATCTGCGGCGGCGGGCGGGGTGGTGGTGAAGGTGGTCATGGTGATCTCCGTTCGGAGAGGGGCGGAGGTTCCGTGCCCGGGCGGCCGCCCGACGGGCCGGCCGGGCAACGGGTCGGATCAGCGTGTCGCCGGGTCTCCTCGAAGGCGTCCGCCCTCGGATTCCCAAGCGTCCTCCGAGGCGTTCTGGGTGCCGGCCCGGTCCGGTCGGCCGGGTGCCGCGGTGAGGGCGGCCAGCAGGCCGGGGGTGTGCAGATGGTTGGCGGGGTGGGACGCCAGTTCCATCACCGCCTCGGCTTCGGTGCGGGTCGTGGAGACCGGGACGGTGAGCAGGTCGACGCGCCGCCCGTCGGCATGGATCGCGGTGAGGAGCCCGGCGGGAAGCGAGTCGAACCAGCTCAGCCGCACCATTCTGCTGTCGGCCGGGCCGTCGATCCGCAGCCGGCGCGGTCGGCTGTCCCAGTCGTCCACCCGCAGCAGGACGTGGGTGACGGGACGGTGGTCGTCGATGGGGCCGTGGTCCTGCAGCGCCAGGACCAGCCCCGGCAGCTCCGCGACCGGGTCGGCCGAGCGGGGCCACCAGGCGCCGTCCAGCGCGGTCCGCACCGAGCCGGGAGGAGCCGCGGGGCGCAACCGCAATCGTGGAGTCGAGGGTGGTGACAGGCTGATCGTCGTGCGGCGTTCGGTGGTGGTCCACATGGCCGGCACCTTCTTCTGGATTTCGATCGATGCGGCGAGCCGGTTCCTCATCGGAGGCGCTTGCGGGTCAGCGGCCGCGTTGGGCGAGGCGGGCGGTGCCCAGAATCAGGGTCACCGCGAGTCCGGCGGCCATCGCGGCCAGGAGCACGACCGCCAGCGGCAGGACACCGCTCATGCCGGCGAAGGAGATTTGCGCGTCGCCGGTGTTACTTACCACGACCACCATGAAGACGGCCGAGATGACCGCGCCGGCCCACATACCGGACCACGCCACGCTGGTGCGGGTCACCGTCACCGTCTGCGGGGCCGACCGGGTCTTGCGCTGACCGGGCGAGCCGGGGCCGGGCCGGAAGCCCGCGCCGGGACGGCCGCTGGTGCGAGGCTCGTACGAATTCGGCATGACTCCCCCTCTCGGGGGCGAGCCGGTGTGACGGAACAACCTCAGAATGAGGACGTCATCGTTGCCGGATAATTTGATCCTACCCGACGATTCATGAATATTTGCAATTATCTAAAAAGATTTCTTTGAAAGGTGTGCAGGGACACGGGATCAGGATTCATTCGAGCTCCGGGCGGGCGGTCATCGGTGCGAGTGATGCCGTGTGCGCGCTTTGCCTGTTTCCCGCCATCAGGCCGTCCGACTTGAATGCGAAGCAGCCGGTCACCGCTGGGGGCTGCGCCCGGCTGGTCCAGGACCGTCCGCTCCTCCCCGGGCCGGCAGGCCCTGCACCACGGCCGACCCGTGGTGAGGCGAGACCTTTGGCCGGGTTGCTGAACAGGAAGTGAGCCCCATGACCGTCCGAGACCGGGTCTCCCCGATCCGAACCTCGAAATGCAGCCCCCCTCCCGGCGCGCCGGACTGGGCCGACCACGAACGATCTGGACCAGACCGAGGCGCGCCTGCTCAGCACCGCCCAAGCCGCGGGCCTGAGCTTCGAACAGATCGCCGCCGTCCTCGGCCTCGGCGTCGAGGAGACAGAGGAGCGCTACCGGCAACTCAAACCCCGCCTGGACGAACCGGCCGCCGCACCGTCCCCGGCACCGCCGCCCCGCGCCGGCGCTTCCGGCAGATCCCCCCACCGTCCGGGCACACCGCCCACGGATCAGCCGACCTGGGACGAAGTGGACGACGAAGACTGGGGAAACTGATTCAACCGGAAATGAAGGAGTCCCAATGATCCAGATGGCCGGCATCAGGGAATGGCGCACCCGCGCCGTCCGCGACTCCGGCGGCCACAAGATCGGCACACTGGAGTCGGTCTACGTCGACACCAGCACCGACGAACCCGCCATGGCCACCGTGCGGATCGGTCTGCCCACCCGGCACCGCCTGGCCTTCGTCCCCCTGGAAGGTGCGACCGCCGGCCCCGGCTACGTGCGGATCGCCCACGACAGGTCGCAGGTCAAGCACAGTCCCGCGATCGGCATGGACGACGTTCTGCCCGCCCAGGACGAGGAAGCGGTCTTCCGGCACTACGGCCTGCACTACGAACCCGGCGCAGGCGGCGAGCGCCAGCTCGCCCGCCGCTGAACACTCGGACCCGACCGAAGGAGTGAAGGCACATGATGGTCTTCGTCCTCGTGGTGTTGATCGCCGCGCTGGTGCTGGGCATCCTCGTCCACGGCCTGTTCTACCTGCTGATCATCGGCGTCATCGTTCTCGTCGCCGATCTGGCGTTCCTCGGCGTGCGCTCGACCAGGCGCGAACGGCCGCTTCGCTGACCACCTGCACGGAAACGGCCCCGACGTCGGTCCGCATCGTCCGCGGGCGGGTCGAAGTCGACGTCGACGTTCTCGAACCCCTTGTGGCGTTCGGTCTCGGCACAGGAGGCGTAGGCGCGCCGGTCTCCGGCGGTCAGCTCGACATCGTCGGGGAAGGGCGTCAGCCGGCTGCGGGGCCACAGCCGCCGCTCGCGCATCACGTTGATCTCCGCGCCGCCACGAAGGTGACCGCGCCCAGGTAGATCCACGTCAGCAGCCCGAGCACGAGACCGAACATGCCGTAGGTGGCGGTCGCGCCCTTGAGCATGTGGGGGAGCAGGAACGCGCCGGCCCATTGCAGGGCCTGCCAGACCAGCGCCGAAACGATCGCCCCCATCCGGACCTGCGCGACAGACGCCACCGGACGCGGCCACCGCCGACAGCAGCGTGGTCGCCGGGACCGCCCCGCCGCCGACCGCCGGCAACACCAGACTGCGCACCCTGGCGGCGGGCTCATGAGGGACACCAGCATGAGCTGCGCGTTGGTTACTCCAGCTCGGGACGCAACGGCCCGCCGACCGCATGGAGATGGCGCAGCGCCTGCGCTTAGGACTGGAGGAGACTCGTCTCGCAATAGGCGACGCCGTGGCGGTTGCTGAGGGCGCGCACGAGCGTCTGCGCGCGGATCACCGACCCCCAACGACGGATCGCCCCGTTGCCGTGGGACAGCAGGTCCATACCGCGTATCGAGAGCCAGAGCGCCGCGAACGCCGTGATCGCCGCCTCCAACTCGTCGGTGTCCTCGGCGATACCGCCAGCTAGAAGGTAGCGGGCCGCGAACTCGCGCAGGTTGTCGTCGAGAAGTACGTGCAAGGGCCACGCGCGTATGAGTATTGAGGGGCAGAGGCAGGCCTTCGTCCGCCTTTTGCTCTTGACTGCGCCGCCCCCCACGGCCACCAGATGGGAAGCGCATCGATGATGCCGCCAGCGGGATGCGAGCCTCCGGATTCACTCTGCGGGAGGGTGCTGCTGACTGCTCTGGTGGTCCTGCGGTCGGTTCAGTGGGTGGTATGACCGGCTTGGGCGGGCGAAGAGCGCCCGGGTTCGAGGCTTGACCAAGGTGGACGCATGGCCCGGATCGAGCCGCCGAGCCGTCCTCAAGCCGTCAGGGGGACGGAGTGGGGGGAATCGGGCAGTTGGCAAACCGGGACATTTTCGCGTTTGCCCTGGTCGGACTGGGTGGGTCGCGTGGGACTCGAACCCACAACCTACGGATTAAAAGTCCGGAGCTCTGCCAATTGAGCTAGCGACCCGTCCTGGCAAGCGTACCGAGATCGACGGGGGGTTCGCGACGGGGTTAGGGGGCGGGGGTCAGGTGGACGGGGAGGTGCTTGAGGCCGTTCTGGAAGTTGGAGGCCAGGCGGACGGGCGTGCCGGTGAGGGTGACGTCGTGGGGGAGGAGTTCGCGGAAGACGGCGCGCATCTGGGTGCGGGCCAGGTGGGCGCCCAGGCAGAAGTGGGGGCCGAAGCCGAAGCTGACGTGGTCGTTGGGGGTGCGGGTGATGTCGAAGCGGTCGGGGGAGGAGAAGACGGTCTCGTCGCGGTTGGCGGAGGCGTGGTAGACGACGACCTTGTCGCCGGGCTCGATCTTCTGGCCGCCGAGGTCGAGCGGGGTCGTGGCGGTGCGGCGGAAGTCCATGACCGGTGGCCAGTAGCGGAGCATCTCCTCGACCGCGGACGGCAGCAGGGACGGGTCGGCGCGGAGGCGGGCGAGTTCGGCGGGGTGGTCGAGGAGGGTGAGCAGGCCGCCCGGGATGCCGTTGCGGAGGGTCTCGTTCCCGGCGACGGCGAAGAGGAAGAACATGTTCTCGAACTCGGAGGGGGTGAGACCGCCTTCGAGCATGCGGGACATGATGTCGCCGGACGGGTGGGAGCGCTTCTCGGCGGCGAGGGCGTGCGCGTAGGCGAACATGTCGGCGAGGGCCGTGGAGGAGCGCGGGTTGATGGGGCGGCCGTCGGGGCGGACGGTCTCGGACGGGCGGTGCCTCATCGCCTCGCGGGCCATGGGGGTCATCGCGGCGGCGTCGGCGGTGGAGAGGCCGGCGTAGTCGGGGTCCTGGTAGCCGATGACGCGGGACGCCCAGTCGTAGAGGAGGCGGCGGTCGGAGTCGGGGACGCCCATGATGTGGGCCAGCGTCCAGACGGGGAGGTCCGCGGCGAGCTCGACGAAGTCGGTGTCCTCGCCGAGGGCGGAGGCCACGAGGGCGCGCGCCCGCTCGTTGATGGTGTCCTCCAGGGCGCGGACGGCGCGGGGGGTGAACGCGGCGGCGACGATGCGGCGCAGGCGGGAGTGGTCCGGCGGGTCCTGGTTCAGCATCATCGCGCGGACGAAGGCGAGGTCCTCGGGCGTGTCGGGGTCGCGGATCTGGGTGGCGCCGAGGTGGGATGAGAACAGGTCCGGGGAGCGCAGGACGTGCTTGACGTCGGCGTGCCGGAAGACCGCCCAGAAGCCGGGGCCCGCGGGCCAGGGGCCGACGGCCGGTTCGCCGACCCGGGCGACCGGCGACGCGGCGCGGAGCCGGGCGAACGTCGCGTAGGGGACGCCGGCGGCATAGGTGGCGGGCAGGAAGATCTCCTCGTGCATGCCCTCAGCGTGCATCATGACGGGGTGAAGCCTGAAGAGATCCTCCGTGACAACTTCGCGCCGTGGGTGCTCGACCTGGGCCTGGTGCCCGAGGAGGTCGGGGACGGGACGGCGGTGCTGCGGCTGCCCTGGTCCGACCGTCTCGCCAGGGAGGGCGGCGCGCTGTCGGGGCAGGCGCTGATGGCGGCGGCCGACACGGCGGTGGTGCTGGCGGTGTCGGGGGCCAGGGGGGCCTTCGTGCCGATGACGACGGTGCAGCTCAGCACGACGTTCCAGCGGCCCGTGACGGGACGGGACGTGCTGGTGCGCGCGGAGCTGTCCAAGCTGGGCCGGACGCTGGCGTTCGCGGAGATCGACATGACCGCGGACGGGCGGACGGTCGCGCATGCCAGCGCGGTCTACGCCATCATCGGCTGACATGACGTGTACAGAGAAGGTCGTCGTCGCGGACGGCGAGTTCGACCTGCGGGTGTGGGGAACGCACGGCCCCGGGATCCTGCTCCTCCAGGAGATCTTCGGTGTCGGCGACTACATGGAGGCGGTCGCCGAGGACCTGGTCGCGCTGGGGTTCGTCGTGGCGGCGCCCGACATGTTCTGGCGGATCGAGCCGAACTGGACGACCGCGCACAACGAGGCGGCCCTGCCCAAGGGGATGTCGATGGTCTCCCAGTTCGACTGGGAGAGGGGTGTAGAGGACGCTGTGGCGGCGCTGGGGGTCCTCAAGGGGCTGCCAGAGGTGGGCCGGGTGGGCGTCCTGGGGTTCTGCTTCGGCGGGACGCTGGCGTACCTGGTGGCTGCGAACGCGCAGGTCGATTCGCTCGTCTCGTACTACGGGTCCGGTGTGCCGGGAATGCTTGACAAGCTCGACGCCGTCCAGGCGCCTGCGCAGTTCCACTTCGGCGGTGCCGACCCGTACATCCCCCGGGAGGACGTCGCCAAGGTGGAACGTGCGGTCGAGCAGAGGGACCACATGGAGATCCACGTCCAGGAGGACGGCGGGCACGCGTTCCACAACCGCAAGGCTCCGATGTTCTACCAGCCGGAGCCCGCCGCGCGCGCTTGGCGGCTCACCGAGGAGTTCTTGCGGCGGACCCTGCCGGCCTAGTGCCGCGAAGGCCCCGCGCCGGGCGGGCGGCGCGGGGCCTGGCGTGCGGTCCGGGTCAGATCCCGGGCCGGACGGCGCCGTGGAAGTTGCGCTTGTAGTAGCCGTTCAGCTTGATCTTCTTGACCCGCTTGCCGGAGCTCGGCGCGTGGATCATGTAGCCGTGGCCGACGTAGATGCCCATGTGGCTCCGGCCGCCGTAGAAGAACAGCAGGTCGCCCTTGACGGCGCCCTTCCAGGAGACCTTCTTGTGGACCGCCTTGTAGATCTGCTGGGTGGTCCGGGGGAGCTTCACCCCGGCCTTGCGCCAGGATCCTCCGGCGAGCCCGGAGCAGTCCCAGGAGCCGGGGCCCGTGCCGCCGTAGCGGTAGGGGTCGCCGATCTGCTTGGCCGCGTACCTCACGGCGTAGTCGGCGCGCTTCCTCTGCTTGGCGATCCGGGCCTGCTTGGCGGTGAGGGCCGTGGTGGTGACCGTCGCGGCCGGGGCCGCGGCGAGGGGCGCCCGCTGCGGGGCCGCGGCGTGCACGGGCCCTGCCGCCAGGACGGACGCGCCGAGCGCGGTGGTCGTGGTGAGCACGAGCCCGCCCACGGTGAATCCGGCCTTGAGGGGGTTTCGAGGGGTATGCAGAATGTCTCCAGACCTCGCGGTTGATGCCTACCGGGCAGCCGTCACCCTCCGGATTAATTGGAGGGTTCGAGATGCAGCGGCCGATTTCGCAGCGTCATTGAGGGGGGACGCAGAGAAATGGCGGCCGCTTCCGGTTCCGTGCCTCTCGTCTGCACGGATTCGGCGTCCGACGACGGCTTCCGGGCGAGGTCCCTGGAGGGGACGACCTGGGGGTCCGCGCCGGCCTCCCGTGGGAGACCGTCCGCGCCGCCGCCGCGCGTCGGGGTGCGTGTTCTGTTGTCCGGGCGGCTCGGGCGCCGCATGAACCGGGCAGGAAGCTAGCCAGCGCGCGGCCGGGCTGGCAAATCACCCGCCATTTCTCCACGGTGGCGGCGGTCCGTTTGAGACACCGGTCCAGCGTTCTGCCAGCACTGATCAGCAACCCCTTTCACTGATTGTGAAGTGAGTCACAAGCGCCGGAAAAGCATGATCAATTTATCGGTCTGTGATGCGCGGCACAGCCGGGGGCGGGTCCGGCGGTTGCCGGATCCGGCCGTGTCCGGCCATTGACGGGGGCGCGCGCGACCCCTGTAGTGCGAAGGAGATTCATGTCCGCCTCCGGAGGGAGTCCCGTGTTCGGCAGGCCCCGCAGAGCACGCCCCGTCCACCTCCTGCCGGCCCTCGGCCTGGCGGCCGCCCTCGCGCTGACCGCCGCGTCCCCCGCCGCGGCCGCCCCGGCCGCCGAGCCCGCCGCGGGCAGGCCCGCCACCGCCAAGTTCCCGCCGGGATTCCTCTGGGGCGTCGCCACGTCCGGCTTCCAGAGCGAAGGCTCCTTCCCCGACAGCAACTGGACGAGGTACGCCGACCGCAAGGCCGGCGGCGTCACCGACCCCTACGGGAATTCCGTCGACTTCCGGCACCGCTACCCGAGCGACCTGAAACTCGCCCGCGGGCTCGGCGCGAACGTGTTCCGGACGTCCGTCGAGTGGTCCCGCGTCGAGCCGCGCCGCGGTTTCCGCGACCCCAAGGCGATCGCCTACTACGACGACCTCGTCCGCCGGATCAAAGCGGCCGGGATGCGCCCGATGCTGACGCTCGACCACTGGGTCTACCCGGGCTGGGTCGCCGACCAGGGCGGCTGGGACAACCCTCGGACGCGGGACGACTGGCTGCGCAACGCCCGCTTCGTCGTGGACAGGTACAAGCGCCAGGGCGTCGTCTGGATCACCTTCAACGAGGCCAGCGCCTACGTCTACAAGGAGTTGACGGCCCGTCCGATGGACCTCGGCCAGATGATGAGGATGCGCGACGCCCTGGTCAGGACGCACCGCGCCGCCTACGACATGATCCACGCGGTGGACCCGGGCGCCCCGGTGTCCAGCAACGTCGCCTACGGGTCGCCTGTCAACGGCATCTTCGACGCGGCCCTGTTCAACGAGGTCACCGACAAGCTCGACTTCATCGGCATCGACTACTACTACGGCGCCAACCTGCAGAATGGGACCGCGGCCTACGCGCTCATGGGCGAGTTCTGGAAGATCGACCCCGAGCCCGAGGGGCTGTACTACGTCCTCAGGAACTACCAGCGCCGGCTGCCGAACCTGCCCATCTACATCGTCGAGAACGGCATGTCCACGGACGACGGCAAGCCGCGCCAGGACGGCTACACACGCTCGGACCATCTGCGCGACCACGTCTACTGGATCCAGCGTGCGATGGCCGACGGCGTGAAGATGATGGGCTACAACTACTGGAGCCTCACCGACAACTACGAGTGGGGCAGTTACCGGCCGCGGTTCGGCCTCTACACGGTGGACGCGCTGACCGATCCGTCCCTGGCGCGCCGTCCGACCGACGCCGTCCCGACCTACCGGTCGATCATCGCGAACCGGGGCGTTCCCGCCGGTTACGTGCCGGTGCGCAAGCCCGGCTGGTGCTCGATCGAGGACCCCGTCGCCACCTGCCTCGGCACGACGCCCACCCCGCCCGCCGCCTACCGCCGCGCGGAGTGAGGACGGGCGTCTCCGCCTCCGGAGGGCCTCAGGAGGCCCCGCGGAGCAGGTCGAGGACGGCCTGCTCCGCCGGCCCCTGCGTCGCCAGCTCGCCCTCGGCGACGTCCACGCCGAGCCGTCCGAGGGCGGGCGCGATCGTCGCGCCCTCCTCGTACAGGTCGATGACGCGCGGGTCGATGTAGGACGCCCGCGCCACGGCCGGGGTGTTGCCGAGGTAGGAGGCGACCTCCTTGACGACGCGGACGACGGCGCGGTTGCGGGAGGCCTCGCTGTCACCGGCGCGCACCGACACCGCGAGCCCGACGGCCGCGAGGACGGTGGCGTGCCACGTCCGGAAGTCCTTGGCGGTGAAGTCGCCCTGGGTGACCTCGTGGATGAACTCGTTGATGTCGGACGTGGTGACGTCGTGCCAGCCGCCGGGCGTCCGGTAGGCGAGCAGCTCGGGCGAGTCGTCGCCGCGCCGCTTGAGGCCGCTCACCACCTTGCGCACGTTCTCCTCCGCGACCGCCTGGTACCGGTCCTTCGAGCCCTTGGCGGGGTAGTCGAACGTCACCCGGTCGCGCCCGCAGGTGACGTGCTCGCGCAGGACGGTCGCGAGCCCGAAGGTGCCGTTCTCGGCCGCGTACGCCTCCCCGCCGATCCGGAAGAACCCGAGGTCGATGAGGCGGACGGCCGCCGCGAGCACCCGCTCGCGCGTGTAGCCGCGTCCGGCCAGGTGCTCGGTGAGCGTGTGGCGGACCTTGGGCAGCCGCTCGGCCAGTTCCAGGACGTGGTCGTGCTTCTCCCGGTCGCGCTGCTCGCGCCAGGCGTCGTGGTAGAGGTACTGGCGGCGCCCGGCGACGTCCGTCCCGACGGCCTGGATGTGGCCGTCGGAGTCGGGGCAGATCCAGACGTCCTTCCACGCGGGAGGGATGACGAGGGCCTTGATCCGTGCCTTCTCGGCGGCGTCGGCCAGGGTCCGGCCGTCGAGGCCGAGGTACACGAATCCCTTCCCGCACTTCCGGCGTCCGTAGCCGGGCTCGCTCAGGTCGCTGCGTCGCAGCTCCGTCATCGGCACTCCATCAGCCCGGGTGGATCTCACCGCCGGCGGGGACCAGGGTCTGCCCGGTGTAGTAGGACGACTGGCGGTCGGAGGCGAAGAAGACGTAGGACGGCGCGATCTCGTCGGGGTCGGCGGCGCGCCCCATCGGGGCCTGCTTCCCGAAGTCCTCGACCTTCTCCGCGTCGAACGTGGCGGGGATGAGCGGCGTCCAGACCGGGCCGGGCGCGACGCAGTTGACCCGGATCTCGCGGTCCATGAGGTTCTGGGCGAGGCACGTGGTCAGCGCCATCGCCGCCGCCTTGCTGGCCGAGTAGTCGATGAGCGTCTTGTTGCCGCGCAGCCCGTTGATGGACCCGGTGATGATCACCGACGATCCGGGCCCCAGGTGGTCGAGGGCCTCCTGGACGGTCCAGAACAGCGAGAACACGTTCACCTCGAACGTCCGCCGGAGCTGGGCGTCGTCGATCTCGCGCACGTCCTTCACCGGCGTCTGGGTGCCGTGGTGCAGGACGAGCAGGTCGAGCCCGCCGAGGTCGCGGACGGTGTGCCGGACCACCTCGCGGCAGTGCCGCTCCTCGGCCAGGTCGCCGCCGAACGTCACGCACCGGCGGCCGGCGGCCTCGACGAGGCCCGCGGTGTGCCGGGCGTCCTCGTCCTCCTCCAGGTAGGTGATCGCGACGTCCGCGCCCTCCTTGGCGAACGCGACGGCCGTCGCCCGGCCGATGCCGGAGTCGCCGCCGGTGATCAGTGCGCGCCGTCCGTCCAGCAGGCCGCTGCCGGTGTAGCCGCGCATCTCGTCGCGTGGTTCGGGCGTCATGTCCTCGGTGCGCCCGGGGTAGGACTGGCTCTGTGCAGGACGCTCGCTCATGGGGTCCGGGTGCCCTTGCCAGGGGGCGGCAAACGTTCTCTATTGTGACTCCAGAGTAACTTCGCCTTCCCGGGCGAGGTCGCGCCTCCCTGATCCGCAGGGGTGTGAGCAGAGCGCGCGACGACGTCTGGATAGCATCACCCCGAACCACATTCGGTCCCTCACGTAAGGTGTCGCTTATGGACCTGAACGGAGTTTCCGCCGTCGTATCCGGTGGCGCGAGCGGCCTCGGTGAGGCCACCGTCCGCGCGCTGGCCGCCGAAGGCGCCAAGGTGGTCATCGCCGACCTGAACGAGGACAAGGGCAAGGCCCTCGCCGACGAGATCGGCGGCGTGTTCGTCAAGACGGACGTGTCGAACGAGGAGCAGGTGCAGGCCGCGGTGCAGGCCGCCGTCGACTCCGGCGCCCCGCTGCGCGTCATCGTCAACAGCGCCGGCATCGGCTGGGCGTCGCGGACCGTGAACCGCGACGGCACCCCGCACGACCTGGCCTCCTACGAGACCGTCATCCGGATCAACCTGATCGGCACCTTCAACCTGATGCGGATCGGCGCCGCGGCGATCTCCAAGACCGACCCCGCCGACGAGGACGGCCTGCGCGGCGTGGTGATCAACACCGCCTCCATCGCCGGCATCGAGGGGCAGACCGGGCAGCTCGCGTACTCCGCGTCCAAGGGCGGCATCATCGGCATGACGCTCCCCGCCGCCCGCGACCTCGCCGCGATCGGCGTCCGCGTCAACACGATCTGCCCCGGCATCATCGACACCCCGATCTACGGCGAGGGCGAGGCGGCGGAGGCGTTCAAGGCCAAGCTCGCCGCCCCCGTCCCGTTCCCGAAGCGGATGGGCAAGGCGTCGGAGTTCGCCCACCTGGTCAAGTCCCTGATCGAGAACGACTACATGAACGGCGAGACGATCCGCTTCGACGGCGGTATCCGCTTCCAGCCGAAGTGAGGCACTGAATGACCGACGCTGTCCTTACCGAAGAAGACGGCGCCGTCCTCATCGTCACCATCAACCGCCCGGAGGCCCGCAACGCGGTCAACGGCGAGGTGGCGAAGGGGATCGCGGCGGCCCTCGACGAGCTCGACTCCCGCAAGGACCTGTCCATCGGCATCCTCACCGGCGCGGGCGGGACGTTCTGCGCCGGGATGGACCTCAAGGGCTTCCTGACGGGCGACAACCCGACCGTCGAGGGACGCGGCTTCGCCGGCATCACCGAGCGCCCGTCGGCCAAGCCGCTGATCGCCGCCATCGAGGGCTACGCCCTGGCCGGCGGCTGCGAGGTGGCGCTGTCCTGCGACATGATCGTCGCGGCGCGGGACGCCCAGTTCGGGCTGCCCGAGCCGAAGCGCGGGCTGGTCGCCGCGGGCGGCGGGCTGCTGCGGCTGCCGCAGCGCATCCCGTTCCACATCGCCATGGAGATCGCCCTCACCGGGGACAAGTACCCGGCGGAGCGGATGGCCGAGCTCGGGTTCGTCAACCGGCTCGCCGAGCCGGGCGGCGCGCTCGCCGCGGCCAAGGAGCTGGCCCTGAAGGTCGCCGAGAACGCCCCGCTGGCGCTCGCGGCGACCAAGAAGGTCATCGTCGAGTCCGCGGACTGGACGTCCGACGAGGCGTGGAAGAAGCAGCAGGACATCACCCTGCCGGTCTTCATGTCCAAGGACGCCCAGGAGGGCCCGGCGGCCTTCGCCGAGAAGCGCAAGCCGAACTGGAAGGGCGAGTAAGCCTTCCGGCCTGAGTGGCCCTTCGGTGTCGTGACGGCCCCTCCAGAGCGCCCGGAACTTCACGGTTCCGGGCGTTCTGCGGTTTCCAGAGCGTCCCGATCCGGTCGCCGAGAAGAGCCCCCTTGCCCGGCAGTGAGTAATGCCGTCCTCTCGGGCGCATGCCCGCTGTTGAGGGGTACCGGGGCGGGGTAGAGATCGAGGCATGATCATCCGTTCCTCGACAGCAGGGAGCCGCGTCATGCGTTCGGGTGCCATGCGGGTCACGGTTCTCTCCTCTGCCGCCGCGCTGTCCTCTGCCGCGGTGCTGGTCGCGGCGGGGGTTCATGCCCCGCAGGCGTTCGCCCGGGAGAGGGCGGAGGATCCCTGCCGGGCCCTCGGCCAGGGGAAGACGCGCTACGAGCCGGGTGCGGCGCGGCATGTGGTGTTCGCCGTGGCGGCCCAATACGGCACGACCGAAGTGGCCGTCACCGAATGCGTCAAGGCGGGGCGCTCGTGGAAGACGCTCCTGACCGCACCGGGGCATGTGGGACGGAACGGATATGCCGAGCCGGGCGCCAAGCGGGAGGGCGACGGCAGGTCGCCGACCGGCTCCTACAGCCTGACCCAGGCGTTCGGCGAAGGGGACCCCGGCACCCGCCTCCCCTACCGCACGCTGCGGGAGGGCGGTGACTGCTGGGGCTCGACGATCGGCGACCGGCGGTACAACCGGTACTACCGGGGCACGTGCCTGCCCGCCGACGAGAACCTCTCGAAGATCATGCAGGACGGGCCCTACCGGCAGGCGGTGGTGATCAACTACAACCGGCCTCCGGACTCGCCGGTCGTCCAGGGGAACGGCTCGGCGATCTTCATGCACGTCGGCGCGGGTCGGACGGCCGGGTGCGTCTCGATGGAGCGGTCCGTCCTGGAGGCCGTCATGCGGACCCTGCGCCCGCACGACCGGATCATGATGGGGACGAGCCGGGCCCTGTTCCGCCCCTGAACGGAACGCGGGCGTTGTGACGGGTTCGTCCGCTGGCTATCGTCGGTGGCGGCGTCCTAGTCCTCCTGAGGGGAGCGAGTCATGGACGTCCTCGCCGCGTCGTCGGTGGTCCGCGCCGGAGCACCGCCCAGGCTGGCAGGGCGGTCCGCGTTGCTCGCGTCCGTGGAGTCCCGGATCGGGCGGAACGGCAGCGTGGTGCTGACCGGTCCGAGCGGTATCGGGAAGACGGCGCTGCTCGAAGCCGCCGGAGCCGCGGCCGCGGAACGCGGGGAGCTCGTGCTGCGGGTCGCGGGCACCGAGACCGAGCGGTGGGTGCCGTGCTCGGGGCTCGCCGAGCTGCTCGACCAGCTGCCGGGCGCGCTCACCGCCGAGCTGCCGCGCGAGCGGCTGTCCGGGCTGCCCGAGCCGCATCCGGCGGCGGCGTCCGACCATGCCGCGTGCCGGCTGGCGTTCCGGGGGCTGCTCGCCCGGTGCGCCGAGGAGCGGCCGGTGCTGCTGCTCGTCGACGACGCCCAGTGGCTGGACGCCGAGTCCGTGCACGCCGTCCGCTACACGGTCGGCCGGCTCGGCCCGCGCGGCGTGCGCGCCATCGTCGCCGGGCGCTGGCCGGACGGATTCGCCGCGGGCGACGGCGGCGGCGACACCTGGACGCCCGCGCCCGACGCCGCGCACCTGCCCGTCCCGCCGCTGGAGCCGGACGAGCTGGCCGAGATGCTCGACAGCTACGGGCTCCCGGTGCGGGTGGTGAACACCCTGCACGCCGACTCCGGCGGCAACCCGTACCTGGCGCTCGCGCTCGGCGGCGCGTTCACCGGGCGCGTCCCGCGGCACTGGCGCCCCGCCCCGCTGCCGCAGCGGGTGCGGGCCGTGATCGCCGAACGGCTGGCGCGGCTGCCCGAGCGTGCCCGCGAGACGCTGCTGATGGCGGCGCTCGCGATCCGGCCGACGGCGGACCTGCTGCGCCGGGCCGGGCGCGCCGAGGCGGCGCGCGACATCGGGCACGCCGCCGGGCTGGGGCTGCTGATCACCGAGGGCGGCGGGATCCGGTTCACCCCGCCCGCGGTCGCCACCGTCCTCGCCGAGTCCGCCGACGCCCCGCACCTGGCGCGGGTGCACCGGGCCCTCGCCGAGGTGGTGCCGGACGCGGCGGGACGGGCCCGGCACCGCGCCCTCGCCGACCCGGGCCCGAACGCCGAGCTCGCGCACTCGCTGGTCACCGCCGCCGAGCAGGCCGTCCGGCAGGGGTCGCACCGGATGGCCGCCGAGCTGTACCTGCTGGCCGCGGACCGCTCGCCGGCCGAGCCCGCAGCCGAGCGGCTGGAGTGGCTGGTCGCGGCGGCCGAGACCGGCGCCAGCGGCGGCCTGCCCGACCTCGCGCACCGCGCCGCCGACGCCGTCCTGGCCGCCGACGCCACCCGCGCGCAGCGGGTCCGGGTCCGGCTCGCGCTGCTGGACCTGTCCGGCCAGGGGCTCACCGAGATGGGCGAGCTGTTCACCGCCGCGCTGGTGGACGCCGAGGGCGACCCGGCGCTGCTCGGGCAGGTGCGGCTGCGGACGGCGCTCGGCACGCTCGTGACCGGCGCGCCCGGACGCGCCGAGCAGGAGGTCAACGCCGCGCTGGTGCACGCGCGCGACACCGGCGACACCGACCTGGAGGCGCGGGCGCTCGCCGTCCGGGCGAACATCGCGCTGATCGAGGGGCGCGGCGACTACGCGGGCGACCTCGAACGGGCGCGGCGGCTCCCGGAGCCCCCGCTGGACGGACGGCTCCACATGACGCCCCGGTACCTCGCGGCCTACTGCGCCATCTTCGAGGACCGGCTCACCGAGGCGCGCGCCGAGCTGCTGCGGCTGCTGGCGCTGGTGGAGCGCGGCTCCGGCGAGGAGGTCGTGCACGTCCTGCGCAACCTGTCGGAGGTGTCGGCGCGGACGGGCCGCTGCCGGGAGGCGCTGGACTTCGCCGACCGCGCCATGCGCGTCACCGAGCAGGCGGCCCTCAGCCCCGGCCCGGCCTGGTACCACGGCGCGCTGGCGGAGCTGGCGGGCGGGGACATCGACCGGGCGGTCGCCCTCGCCGAGCGCGGGGTGCGGGCGTCCGAGCAGGAGAACGACGTCATCTTCCAGAGCCGCCTGCTGCACGTGCTCGGCGTCGCCCAGACGCGGAGCGGGGACGTCCGGACGGGCGTCGGCACGCTGCGGCGCATCGAGGCGCTCGGCCAGGACCGCAGGCTGCCGTCGCCGACGGTGCTGCCCTGGCAGTGCGACCTCGCCGAGGGGCTCGCGGCCCTGGGCGACACCGGGCGGGCCGCGGAGCTGATCCGCACGACCCGCGCCGCCGTCGGGTACCGCGGCGCGAGCGTCACCGGACGGCTGGACCGGGCGGAGGCGGCGCTGCTGGCCGCGCGCGGCGAGCACGACGCGGCGGTCGCGCTGCTCAGCGAGGCCGCGGCGCTGTTCGCGCGGCTCGGCCAGCCGCTGGAGGCCGGGCACTGCCTGCTCGACCAGGCGCGCGTCGAGCGGCGCCGGCGGCGCGCCGCGGCCGCGCGGCGGGCGGCCGAGGACGCCCTGGAGATCTTCACGCGGTGCGAGGCGCGGCCCTGGATCGAGCAGGCGCGGCACCGGCTGTCCCGCCTGGAGACCGGCCTGCGGGACGGCCCCGCCGGGCCCGGTCCCGCCGCCCGGGCGTCGCTGACCGAGGGGGAGCGGCGGATCGCCGTCCTCGTCGGTCAGGGCGCCACCAACCAGCAGGTGGCCAACCGGCTGTATCTGAGCGTGAAGACCGTCGAGGCGTCCCTCACGCGCGTCTACCGCAAGCTCGGCATCCGCTCCCGGGCGCAGCTCGGGGCGCTGCTGGGCGGCGGGCCGGCCGGCCCCGGGGCGTCGCCGCCGCACTAGGGAACCCTCGTCCGCCCCCTGGCCGTGTAGGGGTTTCCCTTGCCGTGCGGCGGGCCTCCCTACACCTCAGGTGCAGGGGGAACTTTGCGATGACATGCCGGAAATGGCGTGTCATCGTTCCCGAGGCAAACCCCCCACTCCGGAGTTCCGCGGCCCCACCGGGCCGCAGGAGCGCTCCCCCTCGGGCGTCCCCGCGACGGCCGGCAGACAAGGAGTACCCCCGTGAGATCCACGACCCCCGGACGCGCCCACAGGCGCGTCGCCCTGAGCACCTCCCTCGTCACCGTCGCCGCCATGGCGCTGCTGAGCATGCCGATGGGCCCGGCGTCCGCCGCACCCGCGCGGGCGCCGAAGGGCGACCCCGGCCAGCTGCCGGCGAAGGTGAGCGCGCAGGAGTACCGGACGCTCGTCGGCCGGGCCGAGGCGCGGCAGGACGAGACCCGGTCCGCGCTGAAGCTCGGCGCGAAGGTCGGCCTGAAGGTGAAGACCGTCGTCAAGGACCAGGACGGCACCACCCACACGCACTACGAGAGCACCTACGAGGGCCTGCCCGTCCTCGGCGGCGACCTCATCGTGCACCGCTCCAAGGCCGGTTCGATCGAGCGGGTCTCCCAGGCGCTCACCAAGCCGCTCCAGGTGGAGACCGCACCGAAGACCCTGGTGTCGACCAGGCCGAACACGCCGAAGGCCGAGGGCAGCGTCGCCCCGCGCAAGGTCGTGTGGGTCGGCGAGGGCGGCGAGCCCGTCCTCGCCTGGGAGACCGTGGTCGGCGGGACGCGGAAGGACGGCACGCCCAACCGGCTGCACGTCCTCACCGACGCCGTCTCCGGCAAGAGGATCATCGAGTGGCAGGGCGTGCAGACCGGCACCGGCAGGAGCCAGTACTCCGGCACGGTCCAGCTCGGCACCAGCTCGTCCGGCGGCAGTTACGTCCTGCGCGACACCGGGCGCGGCAACCACGACACCACCAACCTCAACCGGGCCACCACGGGACGCGGCACGCTCTTCTCCGACGCCGACGACACCTGGGGCGACGGCACGGCCGGCAACAGCCAGACCGCCGCGGTCGACGCCGCCTACGGCGCCGGGGAGACCTGGGACTTCTACAAGACCGTCTTCGGACGGTCGGGGATCCGCGGCGACGGCGTCGGCGCCTACTCCCGCGTCCACTACGGCACCGGCTACGTCAACGCCTTCTGGGACGACAGCTGCTTCTGCATGACGTACGGCGACGGCCAGGGCAACAGCAAGCCCCTGACCGAGCTGGACGTCGCGGGCCACGAGATGACGCACGGCGTCACCTCCAACACGGCCGGCCTGGTCTACCAGGGCGAGTCCGGCGGCCTGAACGAGGCGACGTCGGACATCATGGCCAGCGCCATGGAGTTCTGGGCGAACAACTCCAGCGACGTCGGCGACTATCTCATCGGCGAGAAGATCAACCTGCGCGGCGACGGCGCGCCGCTGCGGTACATGGACCGTCCCAGCAAGGACGGCTCCTCGCTGGACAGCTGGTCGCCGAACGCCGGGAACGTGGACGTCCACTACTCCTCGGGGATCGCCAACCACTTCTTCTACCTGCTGTCCGAGGGCAGCGGCTCCAAGGTGATCAACGGCACCGCCTACAACTCGCCGACCTCCGACGGCAAGCCGGTCACCGGCATCGGCCGGGAGAAGGCCACGGCGATCTGGTACAAGGCGCTCACCGAGGAGATGCGCCCGACCACGAACTACGCCGACGCCCGCCGCTCGACGCTCGCGGCCGCGTCCAAGCTGTACGGGCAGTCCAGCGCCGAGTACGCCGCGACCGCCAACGCGTGGGCCGGGGTCAACGTCGGCAGCCGCGTCAGCGACCCGGGGCCCGGCGACCCCGGCCCGGGCGACCCGAGCGGATCGTGGGCCGCGGGCACCGCGTACAAGACCGGCGACGTGGTGACCTACGACGGCGCCAGCTACCGATGCCTCCAGGCCCACACCGCCATGCCCGGTTGGACCCCGCCCAACGTCCCCGCCCTCTGGGAGAGGATCTGACCGAACCCGCGCGCCGCGGTGCTCCCGCCGAGCACCGCGGCGTCGCGCCGTGTTCTCGGGTCGCGCCGTGTTCTCGGGTCGCGCTGTGTTCTCGGGTCGCGCCGTGCGCCGCCGTCGTGCCGGGTCGGATCCGCGTGCTGGGGGACGCCGCCGGGGTCAGTCCCAGCGAGCGTTGCGCTGGCGCTTCACGTTGCTGCGGCGCTTCTTGTTCTCCAGCCGCCGCTCGTTGATGCCCCTGGGGACCTTCTTGGGGATCCGCTTCTTCGGGGGAGGGGCCGTCGCCTCGGCCAGGAGGGTCGCCAGGCGGGTGCGGGCCGCGTCGCGGTTGCGCTGCTGGGAGCGGTACTCCTCGGCGCGGATCGTGAGGACGCCGCGGACCAGGCGGCCGGACAGGCGCTCCAGGGCGCGGGCGCGCAGCGGCTCGGGGAGGGACGGCGAGTTCGCGACGTCGAAGGAGAGTTCGGCGGCGGTGGCGCTGGTGTTGACGTGCTGCCCGCCCGGCCCCGAGGAGCGGGAGAAGCGCCAGCCGAGCTCGGACTCCGGGATGGAGACCGAGCCGCGGACGTGGATCTGGGCGGGCATGCCCCCATTGTCGCAGGGAAGGGCCGGCCCGGTCGCTCCAATATCGTGCCCGCCGCCGCGTCGCGCCCCAACCTCCGGCTCGCGGGTCCGACTGGCGACCGTTGCAAGTACTTACTTACACTGGGCGCCATGACCGTTCTCGCCGATGACCATGCCGACGAACCAGGGCTCTTCCGGGACGACGACCTCATCCGCGTCATCACGCGGGAGGGCGTGCTGATCGCCGCGGGCGGGGCCGCGTCGCTCCTCCAGACCGCGCACCCCAAGGTCGCGCAGGGCGTCTACGACCACAGCTACACGGCGGACGACCCGCTGCGCCGGCTGCGGAACACGATGGGGTGGCTCTACGCGGTGCAGTTCGGGACGAAGGAGGAGGCCGAGACCTTCAGCGCCCTGGTCACCAAAGGACACGCGGCCGTCACGGGCCCGGACTACGAGGCGAACGACCCGGAGCTGCAGGTGTGGGTCGCGGCCACGCTGTTCGCGGTGGCGGTGCAGTTCTACCAGCTGGTCTTCCGGCGGACGTTCACCGACGCGGAGCTGGAGGAGTTCTACCGGCAGACCAAGGTCTACGCGACGATCCTCGGCTGCCCGGAGGAGCGGATGCCGGAGACGTACCCGCGCTTCCGCGAGTACTACGCGGGGATGCTGCGCGGCCTGGAGATCACCGACGCGTCGCGGGCCATCGCCGAGCAGGTGTTGAACCCGCGGCTGCCGGGCGGGCCGCTGCACGCGCCCGGGCTCGCGGCGATCCGGCTGCTCACCGCGGGGCTGATGCCCGCGCCGATCCGCGAGCAGTACGGATGGACCTGGAACGCGGCGCGGGAGCGCCGCTTCCGCCTCCTGGTCGGCGTGATCGCGCTCGTGTACCCGCGGCTCCCGCTGCGCGTCCGCACGCTGCCGCGCGACTACTACCTGCTCACGACCCGCCGCATGCTGGCGAAGCTGAAGCGCCGCCCGGCCGTCGAGGTGCGGAGCGCGGCGCCGGAACAGGGCTGACCGCGGGCCCGGGCGGGCCGGAGACGGATGTGAGCGGCCGCGCGACCCACAGGCAGGTCACGCGGCCGCTCTCCCTTGCTCGGTCCTCCCGCCCAGACCCGGCGGGAGGACCTACCGGCCCGGGTCGCCGTCCGCCGCCCGCTCCCCCCAGAGCCCTGGCCGGACGGCGCCCCGGGTCAGACCGATGCGCCGGCGATGATCGCGTCGGCGGCCTTCTTGGCGGAGTCGACGGGGATGGCGAAGCCGACCCCGATGTTCCCCTCGCTGCTCCCGGACGTGGCGATGGCGGTGTTGACGCCGATCACCTGGCCCGCGGCGTTCACCAGCGCGCCGCCGGAGTTGCCGGGGTTGATGGCGGCGTCGGTCTGGATCGCGTTCTTGATCACGGTCTGCTGCTGCTGCGACAGCCGTCCCTGGAGCCCCGGCGGAAGCTGCTGCTGGTCGCCGCCCTCCTGGATGTCGCGGCCCAGGGCGCTGACGATGCCGGACGTCACCGAGCCGTCCAGCCCGAGCGGGCTGCCCACGGCGAGGACCGCGTCGCCCACCGAGACGCGGCCGCCGGTGCCGAGCGTGGCGGGCTTCAGGCCCGACACCCCCTGCGCCTTGACCACGGCGACGTCCTCCGCCGTGTTCGCGCCGAGGACCCGCGCCGAGGCGGTCCTGCCGTCGCTGAACTTCACCGCGACCTGCTGGGCGCCCGACACCACGTGCGCGTTGGTGAGGATCACCCCGTCGGAACGCAGGACCACGCCCGAGCCGCCCTCGACGCCCGACGCCGTCCGCGCCTGGATCGACACCACGCTCGGCTGAACGGCGGCCGCGACCTGCGCGGTCGTGCTCTTGGACGAGACGCCCGAGACGGCCGTCGGGCTCGCGTAGACGGTGCTCTCGTGCGTCAGCGCGAGCACCACTCCCGCGCCGGCGCCGCCCGCCCCCAGGGCCAGCGCCATCGCGGCGCCCGCCGCGGCGAGCTTGTGCCGCGTCGTGCTCAGCACCCCCATGCCGAACACGCCCGGACGAGACGGCGCCGCCGCTTGCTGCTGCGGCGGGGCGTCGCCCGCCCACGGCGGGTATGGCTCGAACCCGGGTGTGCTGGACTCCCCGGGTCGGCTGGGCTCCCAGGGCTGCTGCTGCGGCCGGTCGGCGTTCATCGGATCCCCCTGTCGCTCTCTCACCATGAAGAGTGCGTCCCGGGTCTGCAGGCCGCCTGGAGCCAACCTGAAAGTGTGCTGAACGCCTACATGTCATGAAAAAGGCGGCCGGAAGGGTGGTCCCTTCGGCCGCCGTGCCGACCGTCGCGAAGCTGGCCAGGGCGCGGCCTCCCGCTCCCCGTCGAGACCGGGGCGCGCCCTGTGGGTCCATTGGAACCCACGATCCTGAACGTTTCCTGAACGGGGCGGCGGCGTCCCCCGGCCGTCGCCCCTAGCCGTCCGCCAGAGGCAGGACGACCGAGAACGTCGCGCCCTCGCCGGGAGTGGAGTCGGCCCGGACGACGCCCTCGTGGGCGGCGACGAGCGCGGCGACGATGGCGAGGCCGAGACCCGCGCCGCCGTCGTCGCGCGAGCGGCCCTCGTCGGAGCGGTAGAAGCGCTCGAAGACCCGTTCCACCTGGTCGGGAGCCAGCCCGGGCCCCTGGTCGGCGACCGCGACGACCGCGGCCGGCTCGCCCCGCAGAGTGCCCGGCGACAGCCGCACCTCGACCGGCGTGCCCTCCGGCGTGTGCGTGACCGCGTTGGCGAGCAGGTTGCCGAGGACTTGCCGCAGCCGCGGTTCGTCCCCCAGCACCTGGTAGGCCAGCCCTCCCTCGACGGTGAGGTCGATCGTGCGCTCGGGTGCCAGGACTCTCGCCTCCTGGACAGAGTCCGCGGCGACGGCGAGCAGGTCCACCGGGCGCCGCTCGATCGGGCGCTGGCGGTCCAGCCGGGCGAGCAGCAGCAGGTCCTCCACGAGCAGGCCCATCCGGGACGCGGTCTCCTCGATCCGGCCGATCAGCCGGTCCAGCTCCTCGGGGGAGCGGGCCGCGCCCTGCCGGTAGAACTCGGCGAATCCGCGGATCGCGGTCAGCGGGGTGCGCAGCTCGTGGCTGGCGTCCGCGACGAACCGCCGCATCCGCTCCTCCGAGAGCCGCGCCGTCTCCTCCGAGCGCAGGGCCGTCTCCTCCGACCGCCGCGCCGCCGCCTCCGACTCCGCGCGCGCCCCGAACGCCGCCTCGATCTGCCCGAGCATCGTGTTCAGCGACCGTCCGAGCCGGCCCATCTCCGTCCCCGGGTCCGCCTCCGGGACGCGCCGGGACAGGTCGCCCGCCGCGATCGCGCCCGCCGTCTCCTCCACCGCCGACAGCGGGCGCAGGCTGGCCCGGACGACGCCGACGCCGACCACCGTCAGCACGGCCAGCACGGCCAGCCCGACGATCGCGTCGATCACCACCAGCCGCTGCACGGTCCGGTCGATCTCCTCCAGGCTGAACGCGAGCACGATCACCGCGCCGCCGGGGATCGGCTCGGCCAGGATCCGCCACGTCGACCCGCCGGTCCCGGTCACGGTGAACGGCTGGTCGACGTGCCTGTTCAGGTCGGCCGGCAGGCGCGGATGGCCGGCCTCGCTCCACGCCTCGTTCTGCCCGAGCGAGCGGCCGTCGGTGGTGCGGACCTGCCCGTACATCTCGCTCGGGATCCGCACCGTGATCCGCGTCTGCCCGCTCTCCAGCTGCGGGACGACCTGGTCGATCGCCCGCCCGACCGAACCGCGCAGCTGGTCGTCGGCCCGTCCGACGAGGTACTGCCGCAGCACGGACGCGCCCGCCGCGCTCATCACCGTCATGCCGAGCGTGACCAGGACGAGCATCCCGGCGATCAGCTTGACGCGCAGCGACGTGCGGGACCACAGCCGCGCGAGGCCCCCCGCCGGGGCCGCGCCGGCGCCCCGCGCCGGGGGAGGGGCGGCCGCCGGAGGGACCCGCGTGGCCATCAGCCCGTTCTCGACGGCTCGCGCAGCACGTAGCCGACGCCGCGCAGCGTGTGGATCAGCCGGGGCTCGGTGTTGTCGACCTTGCGGCGCAGCGCGGAGACGTACGACTCGACGATGCCCGCGTCGCCGCGGAAGTCGTAGTTCCACACGTGGTCGAGGATCTGCGCCTTGGACACGACCCGGCCCGCGTTCGCCATGAAGTAGCGCAGCAGCTTGAACTCGGTCGGCGACAGCTGGACGGGCCGGCCGCCCCGCCACACCTCGTGGCTGTCCTCGTCCAGTTCGACGTCGGCGAAGACCATGCGCGGCGGCGGCTCGGTCACGCCGCCGCGGAACCGGCGCAGCACCGCCCGGATGCGGGCGATGACCTCCTCCAGGCTGAACGGCTTGGTGACGTAGTCGTCGCCGCCGATCGTCAGTCCCTTGATCCGGTCCTGGACGGCGTCCCGCGCGGTCAGGAACAGCACGGGGGTGTGGTTCCCGCCGGACCGCAGCCGCCGCGCGACGTCGAACCCGTCGATGTCGGGCAGCATCACGTCCAGCACGATCAGGTCGGGCCGGTGCCGGCGCGCCGACTGGACCGCGTCCGCGCCGTTGGTGGCGGTGATCACGTCGAATCCGGTGAAGCGCAGGCTGCCGGCGAGGAGCTCCAGGATGTTGGGCTCGTCCTCGACGACGAGCAGCGTCGCCTCAGCCGCCCTGCCGCCGTTCGCCGTACGTTCGACCACTGGCACAGTCCCCCTCCACATCATCGAGAGGTTGCCATCTCAACCTGAACGTCCCCTGAACGCGGGCAGGGTAAAGGTCGAGCGTCCGCGCCGGACGGGCGCCTACTCGCGGAGGGCGCGGATCGCCCGCATCGCCTTGCGCCGGGCGTCCCCGGACAGCACGTCGATGTAGACCGCGCCCGCCAGGTGCCCGCACTCGTGCTGGAGGCAGCGGGCGAAGTAGCCGGTCCCCTCGACGCGGACGGGCCTGCCCTTCACGTCCACGCCCTCGACGACGGCGTGGTGGTGGCGGGGGGTGTCGAAGCGCAGGCCGGGGACCGACAGGCAGCCCTCCGACTCGACCACCAGCTCGCCGTCGGCGGCCACCAGCCTCGGGTTGACGACGTGGCCGACGTGGCGGCGGCCCCGGTCGTCCTCGACGTCGTAGACGAAGATCTGCAGGCCGACGCCGATCTGGTTGCCGGCGAGGCCGGCGCCGTCCTCCTCGTACATGGTGACGAACATGTCGTCGACGAGGCGCTCCAGGGACGCGTCGAACGTCCGGACCGGGTCGCACTCGGTGCGCAGGACCGGGTCGCCGAGAAGCCTGACCGGGCGGGCGGTTCCGCGTGGATGGGTCCGTTTGCTCACGTCGAAGATCCTATAGAGGGCGCCGGATCCCCGAGAACGCGAAGGGCGGTGCACCAGGCCTGCTCAGGGCCCGGCGCACCGCCCGGCGGCGTGCGTCGTCGCGCTGCTCGCTCCGCGACTCGGTCTCGCCCTACAACTCGATGGGGCCGCGCTGCTGCGGGGGGATGGGGGTGGTCGCGGGACCGCCGGAGTCGTCGGCCGGGCGGGCGGGCTTGGCCTGCGGCGGGACCGGCGGCTTCGGGGCGTCGGCGGCCGGGGACGGCTCGGGCTTCTTGACCGGCGGCGCGGTCTGCGGCGGGCTCGCCTGCGGCGCCGCCGGCTGCGCCGGGGTCGTCTGAGCCGGGGCCGACGGCGCCGGACCGGCCGGTGCCGGGCTCGCCTGGGCGGGGCTCGCCGGTGCCGGAGCGGCGGGGGCGGGCTTGGCCGGGGCGGGCTTGGCGGCCGCGGGCTTGGCGGGAGCCTGCGGGGGCTTGGCTCCCGTCGTGGGCGCGGGCTGCGGCGGGGCCTGCTTGGCCTGGGCGCGGGGCGCGGGGCTCTGCCGGACGGCGTCCTCGACCATCTTCTCCAGCGGGCCGGCCTCGTTCTCGGCGGTCAGCAGCCGGTGCAGCGTGTCGCTGATCTCGGTGAGGCGCTGGAGGGCCTGGGTGTGGTTCTTGGTGAGCGCGGTGAGCCGCTGGGTCGCGCCCTCGTTGATCACGCTGGCGCGGCGCTCGGACGCGGTGAGGGTGCGCTCGGCCTCCAGCCGGGCGCTGGTCACCGTCTGCTCGGCCTCCTGCTTGGCGGACGACAGGACGCTGTCGGACTCCTTCTTGGCGGAGTCGAGCACGTGGTCGGCCTTCTCCTGCGCCTGGGCGAGGTTCCGTTCGGCGTGCGCGCGGGCCTCGTCGATGATCCGCTTGGACTCGTGCTCGGCGTCCTTGCGGATCTCGCCGCCCTTGGCCTCGGCCTCGGCCAGCTTCTCCCGGGCCTCGTCCTCGGCGAGGTTGATGATCTGCCGGAGCCGGTCGCTCAGGTCGTCGCCGGTCGGCTTGCGGGCCTCCCGGACCTCGGCCATCTCGCGGCGGATCCGCTCGACCTCGTCCTGCGCGCGGGCGAGCCGCGCCTCTAGTTCACGGTGCTTCTGCTGGGCGCGGGCGATGTAGTCGTCGACCTGGCGGCGGTTGTAGCCGCGCATGACGATCTCGAAGGACTCTTCTTGGAGGAGGTTCGGCAGGATTTCGGCTTCGTTGCTCATGATGCCTTGGGGGTCGTTGGCGGGGGTCGGCGCCCCGTCAGGGTCGGTTGAGTTGCGATCCTCACCCGCCGGTGAGCGGCCCACGGTGGGAAACGTCAGGACGACTCTTGTCCGGTCCACCCCATTCGCGCAACCGGAACGCACTTCTCGCTGTCGTTTCGTCACACGGGCGTGTGCGACAAACTATCCAATCTATGGAGAAATCGCTTCACCGGGGGCGGCTACCATCGGCGCCATGAGCTACCTGGGAGCGCTGGGCGAGGACCGGCCGGAGATCGACCCCACGGCGTGGGTCGCCCCCGGCGCGGTCGTGGTCGGACGGGTGACGCTGGGGCGCGCGTCCAGCGTCTGGTACGGCTCGGTGCTGCGCGGCGACGACGAGGAGATCGTCGTCGGCGAGGAGTGCAACATCCAGGATCTCAGCTGCCTGCACTCCGATCCCGGCATGCCGGCGGTCCTGGAGGACCGGGTCAGCCTCGGCCACAAGGCGATGGTGCACGGCGCCCACGTCGAGACCGGTTCGCTCATCGGCATCGGCGCCATCGTGCTCAACGGCGCCCGCATCGGATCCGGGACGCTCATCGCGGCCGGCGCGCTCGTCCCGCCCGGCAAGAAGATCCCGTCCGGGGTCCTCGTCGCGGGCACCCCCGGCAAGATCGTCCGGGAGCTGACCGACGACGACCGCGCCGTGCTGCGGTACACGCCCGAGGTCTACGTGCAGAAGGCCGAGCGGCACCGCACCGCCCAGTGGGACTGAACGGCGCGATCCGAGGCGGCGGCGCGAGGCGGCGGCGCGGCCCGCGAGAACGGCGCGGCGCGGTCCGAAACGCGTGACGGGGTCGGCGCCAAAGTGCCGAGGCCTTACCCGGCACGGCTGTTTCCCTGCCTCTGATAATCCTTTGACCTGCGATAACGCGGAGAAAGGGGTGCTGGGGGGAGCCTCGGCCGGATTCTGCTGACTACGATGACCATCGTGGTGTGGGGACCGGGCTATGGCAGTGCTCCGCCGCCCAGCCCCCCGGCGGGGCACGATCCGTTCACGGAGGCAGAGCGCGACACGAGGGCGATGGTGGCCGCCGCGTGGTGGCCGTCGGCGCCTCCGCAGCAGCGCCATCACGCCATCGCCGGCCGCATGCTCGTCCTGCCGGACGGGACGTGGTGGCTGTTCGGCGCGTGGGCCCGCTGGTACCGGCTGCACCCGGCCGACGGCCAGTGGTACCTGTGCCCGCCGCCGCGCATCCCCTCCGTCCGCACGGCCGCGCGGCCCGCGCAGCAGGGGGCCGGCCAGGTCCCGGCGCTGCCGCCGCACGTCATCCCCGCCGGGCCCGACTTCTCCTACGACCCGCCGTCCGGGCTGCCCTTCGTCGCGCACGGGTTCGCCACCGAGCTGACCTCGCGGGTCCGCTCGACCGTCGAGTCCGCCGCCACGCTGGCGGCGCCCGACTACCCGCACTGGTGGCGGGAGTTCACGAGCGAGACGCCGTCCACCGTCGCCGTCGCCTGGGGCGTGATGCTCTGGTGCTCCGCCGCGCCCGCGTTCGACTCGCGGCTGGACGCCCAGATGCTCGACCTGTGGAAGCCCTACCGCGCCAGGCCCCTCCCCGACGTGGACGGCCCGCGCTGGCTCACCCCGCCCGCCCTGGAGTCGCTGGTCGCGCTCTACGCCGAGCGGCTGCGCGCCAGCCGGGTGGACGCCGCGGTGGTCGTCCTGCGGACGATGTGGGCCGTCGCCAGCGCGCTCCGCGACGACGTCCGGTTCCAGGTGAGGGCGGACGCGCTGCTCGCCATCCTCGGCGCCACCCTGTCCAACCCGACCGTCGACTACGGGGCGCTGCCCTACGGCGACCAGGCGATCGTCCAGCAGTGGCTGACGCGGTGCCCGCCGAACCTCGTGCCCGCGCTGAGGAACGAGAGCTCGCCGGGGGACAACTTCCGCCACGCCTTCTACACGCTCAGCGAGCTGATAGCCGAGCTGTCGGGCGATCCCGCCGAACCGGCCTACATCGAGCCCCGGCTCGTGGCCGCCGCCCTGCTCGCCGCCGATCTGGACGTCGTCCGCAAGGACATGGTCGGCACGATCGTGCCCTGGCTGGACCCGGAGATCCGCTACACCGTCCAGGCGGTGTCGCAGCAGAAGGGGCATCCGCTGCGCCGGCTGTGGCCGCAGGACATGCGGCTCCCGGAGCCGCTGCGGTCGGCCGCCGGGTCGGGGCCGGGAGCCGAGTCGCTGCTCGCCGCCATGTACGAGGTCGACCTGGCGTGGTGCCGGCTCGGCGGCATGCCCGCCCGTCCGCGCGGCTTCCCCGTCCCGACCGCGGTCGTCGCCGGGATCATCGGACGCAACCGGGCCCGTGCCACGGCCGCCGCGCCGACGGCCACGCCGCCGCCCAACCCGGCGCCGCCGCAGCCCGCGCCGTTCAACATGCCGGGCCAGCCCGGCCTCGCCCCTGGCGCGTCGCCGCAGGAGGCGTCCGGGGCGAACTTCGCGCCGTCCGAGCCCGACCGCCCGTTCGTCCAGCCGCCCGCGCAGCCCGGCTGGGAGAACGCCCCCGGCCCGGCCGCCGGGCACGCCCAGCCGCCCGCGCCCGGCCAGCAGGCGGCGTTCGCCTCCCCGCCCGCCCCGGGGTTCGCGTCCCCGGACCCGGTGATGGGCGGCCACTCGCCCGCCGAGGAGGACAAGGACGAGGGCAGCGTCGCGCCGCCGTACACCGAGCTGGGGTTCCAGCGCCCCGGGGCGGCGCCGCCCGCGCCCGCGCAGCACCAGGCGCCTCCGGCGCCGATGCAGAGCCAGCCCGCGCCTCCGCCCTCGCCGCCGGCTCAGCCCGCCGCGCCGGAGCCGGTCCAGCCGGGCCGTGCGCCGGTGCCCCCGCCGGAGCTCGGCGGCTTCTCTCCTCCGGAGGAGGAGCAGCAGGACGAGAACTTCGTGCCCCCGTACACGGTGCTGGGGTACCAGCCGGCGGGCTCCGCCCCGCCGCCCCAGCCGGGCGCGCAGCCGAACGTCCCGCCGGGCGTGCCGAACCCCGCGCCTCCCGTCCCCGAGCCGCAGGCGTTCGACCCGTACGCGACCCGCATGGAGGGCCAGGGCGGCCCCCCGCAGCAGCACCAGCAGGGCCCGCCGAATCCGCAGAGCCAGCCGGGGCAGCCTCCGGGGACGCGCATCCTCGGCCCGGGCGACCTCGAGGACGCCCCGCCCGGCCCCGTGCCGCCCGGCCCAGGTGCGCCGGTTCCCGGGGGCGGGCCGGGGACGAAGGTCATGTCCGGCACGATGGTCGGCGGCTTCGACTTCCTGGACGACACGCCGTCGCCGGACCAGCCCGTCCACGAGATCCCGCCGCCGAGCGACCGCAGCACCCGCCGCGTCCTGGAGCGGTTCGGGTTCGGCTTCGTGTACGGCGAGCACGACGCGGCCGCGCTCCTCGGCGACCTGAAGGCGCGGGCCGAGCAGTGGAAGGCCGCGGCGGACGAGGACGTCGAGCAGACCCGCGTGGACGGCGCGCCCAGCTCGATCAGGTCCGGCGTGCCCGGCGTGCTGCTGGTCGGCGCCCCGCACTCGGGACAGCGGCGGCTCGCCCGGATGATCGCGCTGACGCTGGCCAACGCGGGGCTCGGCGACGGGTCGATCCGCGCGCACGACGCCGAGGACGTCCGGAACGCGCCGCCGGAGGAGCTCGGGCGGCTGCTCGGGCGGCCGGGCCCGGTGATCCTCTTCGAGCGGCTGGACGTGGCGGTCGCCGGCGCGTCCGACCCGGCCGCGCTCGTCGGCGCGGTGCGCCGCGCCCGCCGCGACCCGGTGAACACCACGCCGGTGATCGCGACCTGTGAACCGCGCGCCTACAAGCGGCTGCTGCAGGACCACCCGAAGCTCGTGCAGTCGTTCCGCGTCCACCGGCTGCCCGACTTCGGCGACCTCGACAACCGGATGACGCTGCTGCACCTGCTGGCGGAGGAGCGGCGCGTCACGATCGGCGCGGCGGCCCTGGAGACGGTCCGCGCCGACCTGGAGCGGCTGCGCGGGCCCGGCGACCTGGTCAACGCGCGGCTGGTCGAGGCGTACCTGGACCAGGCGGCCCAGCGGAACATGGAGCGCGCCGGGGCGTCCCACGACCGGCTCGTGCTGACCCCCGACGACCTCGCGGGCGTCGCCGAGGGGATCGAGCCCGCGCTGCGCCCGCCCGGCGACATCGACGGCTACCTGCACCGGCTCGACCAGCTCACCGGCCTGGAGGACGTCAAGGCCGCCGTGGCGGAGCTGGCCGAGGAGGCGGGGCTCGCGGCCGACCGGGCCCGGTACGGGATGTCCGGCGGCGACGCGCGGCACCTGGTCTTCACCGGGCCGCCCGGCACCGGCAAGACGACCGTCGCCGGACTCGTCGGCGGCATCTACGCGGCGCTCGGGCTGCTGAACTCCGGGCACGTGGTCGCCTGCCGCCCCGTCCACCTGGCGGGACGCGACCGGGTCGACACCGAGAACCGGGTCGCGGGCATGGTCGAGCAGGCGCTCGGCGGCGTGCTGCTCATCCAGGAGGCGTACCTGCTCGACCGCTCCCCGGCCGTGGTGGCGGAGCTGCTGCGGCACATGAAGCGCGGCGCGGAGGGCCAGGGCAGGGCCAGGTTCATGGTGGTCTGCTCCAGCCCGGCGGCGGAGATGGAGGGCTTCCTCGCGGGGAACCCCGCCTTCCGCGCCGAGTTCGGGCGGACGCTGGAGTTCACCGGGATGGGCGACCGCGACATGGTCCAGCTCTTCCAGAGCTACGCCGAACGCGACCTCTACATGCTGGACGAGGAACTGCGCGTCGAGCTGCTCAACCGTTTCTCGCGCCTGCGGGACGACCCGCAGTTCGCCTACGCCCGGACGGTCCGCGCGCTGTTCGAGCAGACGGTGGCGCGGCAGGCGGCGCGGCTCGCCGGGGCCGACGTCAACGCCGCGACCGTGGCCCGGCTGACGGTCCGCGACCTGCCCGAATCGCCGCTGGAGCAGATGCTCGGCGGCTTCCACCAGGGGCCGGGGCAGGGCTTCCAGTAGGAGCGGTGACCGCCCGTTCGTCCCATGGGGCATGGGTCATGCGCATCAGACGGGCATCAGACGGGCATCACCTGGGAAGGCTAGCCAGTCCGGGGTGCGGCTCCCGAAACCGGTGCGTGCGGCCGTCCGGCGGCGCGTGCGGACCTCCCCCGGACGGACGGGGCCGAGGTGGCCCTCGAATGGCCCTCTTGGGTCATGTGCCCGCCGCGGCGAGACGCGTAGCCTCGACGACGGGTGTGGGGAACGAACGGAGGTGGACGCGGTGCGCCAGAACCTCGATCTGCGCGTCCACGACCGCGTCGCGCTCGACGAGATCGAACTCTATGCCGAGATGCTCGGTGCGGTGGCGGCGGCGGAGCGGCCGCTGACCGTGGCCGAGATCGACGTGGTACTGGGAGTGCGGTCCGGCGACGCCGGTCGACGTGAGCTGACGCCACGAGATTGAGCACCGTAACCGGGGGCGCCGTTTCGGGGCGTCCCCGGTTCGTCATTTCAGCCCGCCGAAGCTCGCCGCCCAGGTCGCGGCACTGTAACGAATCTCACTCGCGGTCACCGCCGTCGGTGCGCTCGGAGCGCCCGCAGGGCCCGAAACGGCGAACGTTCCTCCAGATAGGGCCCTTCTCGCGGGGTATGTACCTCCTGATCTAGGGCAGTCTTGTAGGTGAGAGGATGGCGGACAGCAGCCGAAGCCGGGGCAAAGGTTCTTTTTACGGCTGGTTGCGCCTACGATCCTCAGCGGACTGTTCCGGCACATCAGGAGAACGACGTGCGCTTGCGTCTCACGCCGCGTGAGGACAGCTTCTACGACATGTTCGCCGACTCGGCGAACAACCTGGTCACCGGCGCCAGGCTGCTCGTGGAACTCATCAGCGACGGCGCCGACCGGGCGGCGATCGCGGAGAAGATGCGCGCCTGCGAACACGCAGGCGACGAAAACACCCATGCGATCATGCGACGGTTGAACGAAACGTTCATCACGCCCTTCGACCGTGAGGACATCTACCGGCTGGCCTCCACGATCGACGACGTCATGGACGAGATGGAGGAGGCCGCGGACCTCGTCGTCCTCTACAAGATCGACGAGTTCCCGAAGGGCATCGTCCACATGGTCGAGGTTCTGGAGCGCGCCGCCGAACTGACCGCCGAGGCCATGCCCCGGCTGCGGTCGATGAAGGAGCTCAACGAGTACTGGATCGAGATCAACCGGCTGGAGAACCAGGGCGACCAGGTCTACCGCAAGCTGCTGGCCCAGCTGTTCAGCGGTGAGTACGACACCCTGACCGTGCTGAAGCTCAAGCAGATCATCGACCGGCTGGAGGACGCCGCCGACGCCTTCGAGCATGTGGCGAACACGGTCGAGACCATCGCGGTCAAGGAATCATGAGCGCTGCCGAGGACCCCGGCGCCACCCTCACCCGAGAGTCCCCGGCCAACGCCGAGACGCTGGGGGAGCAGGCGACCCGCCGGGTATCCGGACGCGCCTGGCTGCTCCTGCTGGCGGGCGTGCTGGTCGTCATGATCGCGGGCGCGCTGGGCCTTCGCTCGGGCGCGCAGACGGCGGTGCTGATCCTCGTCGTCGTGGTGGCCCTGGTGTTCGACTACACCAACGGGTTCCACGACGCGGCCAACGCGATCGCCACGGCGGTCTCGACCCGGGCGCTCACCCCGCGGGTGGCGCTCGGCATGGCGGCCGCGATGAACATGATCGGTGCCCTGCTCGGCGTCGGCGTCGCCAAGACGATCAGCGAGGTGATCACGCCGCCGACCGGCCTGCACGGCCTCACCGTCGTCGCAGCGGGGGTACTGGGCGCGATCACCTGGAACCTGATCACCTGGTACTTCGGGCTGCCGTCGTCGTCCTCGCACGCGCTGATCGGCGGGGTCGTCGGCGCCGGGCTGGCCTCGCTGTCGGAGGTCAACTGGTCCAGCGTCATCGACAAGGTCGCGGTGCCGATGGTGCTGTCCCCGGTGGTCGGGTTCTGTCTCGCCTACCTGGTCATGGTCGCGATCCTGTGGATCTTCCGGCGGTCCAACCCGAGCAGGGTCGGCCGCCGGTTCCGCATCGCGCAGACGATGTCCGCGGCGTCCCTCGCGCTCGGCCACGGGCTGCAGGACGCCCAGAAGACGATGGGCATCATCGTCCTCGCGCTGGTCACGACCGGGCACTCGGACGGCAAGTCCGTGCCCTGGTGGGTGATCATCGCGTGTGCGGGCGCGCTGTCGGCCGGGACCTACGCGGGCGGCTGGCGCATCATGCGCACGCTGGGCCGCAAGGTGATCGAGGTCGATCCGCCGAAGGGGTTCGCCGCCGAAGCGACCGCCTCGGTCGTCCTGTACGCGACCGCCTTCATCTGGCACGCTCCAATCTCCACCACCCACACGATCACCTCGGCGATCATGGGGTCGGGCGCCACCAAGCGGCTCTCCGCGGTCCGCTGGGGCGTCGCCGGCAACATCCTCGTCGCGTGGGTGCTGACGATGCCCGCCGCCGCGGCGGTCGCGGCGATCGTCTACTACGTCGTCCACTTCTTCGGCGCGTGATACCGGGGCCCTCGCCCCTGGTCGAACGCCGGACCGGCATGCGCGCGGCCCGTGCGCCCGGACGCCCTGAGGCGTCCCGGCACACGGGCCGCGCCCGTGCTCACCGGCCCGGGATCGCGCTCACCGGTCCGGAAGGGTGCTCACTTGCCCGAGATGCGGTTCAGCGCGGGCGGGGAGACCGTCCCCTGGGCGGTGAAGTAGGCGACGAACGCGTCCAGGTCGATGGGGCCGAGGACCTGGTCCTTGCCCTGGGTGAAGACGGAGAAGCCGTCACCGCCGCCCAGGAGGAAGTTGTTCGCCGCGACCTTGTAGACGGCGGCGGGGTCGACCGGGGTCCCGTCGATGGTGATCGCCGAGACGCGGTCGCCGACGGGCTTGGCGCGGTCGATGGCGAAGTGCAGATTCGCCGACGGCTGGAGGATCTTCTCGCCCGCCGACGTCCACTGCTGTTCCAGCAGGGCGTCGATCTGCGCGCCGGTCAGCGACGTCACGCCCATCACGTTGCTGAACGGCTGCACGGCGAACGCCTCGCCGTAGGTGACGATCCCGTCCTCACTCTCCGAGCCGCTCTTCTTGTAGACGAGGTCGGTGCGCACGCCGCCCGGGTTCATCAGCGCGACCTGGGCGCCGAGGTCCCTGGTCCCGGCGAGCTGGCCGTCGGCGATGACGTCGCCGAGCGCGGTCTCGCCCGCGGCGGACGGGGCGCGGGTCAGATCAGCGGTGATCTTGCCGATGGGCTTGTCGGCGATCGTGGAGACCCGGTCCTTCCAGGTCTGCACGAACGTCTGCGTCGCCGGGTCCGGCGGGACGTCCCGCGTGACGACGTGGTTGTCGGCCCTGACCGAGGACCGCACGATGTCGCCGGTCCGCCGGTTCACCCTGAGGTTCACCTCGGTGATGACGCGGCCGAAGGACGAGCCGGAGGAGAACAGCCGCGGGTTGCCCGCCGGGTCCTGGACCGAGCAGAGGTACTGCTGGTGGGTGTGCCCCGACAGCACCATGTCGATCTCCGGGTCGGCCTGCTGCGCGATGCGCGTCCCGGCGCCCGGCACGACGCCGCACTCGTCCGGCCGCTCGCCCGACTTGACCTGGTCGCCCTCGTGCACGAGCACGACCATCGCGCGGACGCGGCGGCGCTTCAGCTCGCGCGCGGCCCGGTTCGCGGCGTCCACCTCGTCCTGGAACTTCAGGTCCTTGATGCCCTCGGCCGTGACGATGCTCGGGGTGGTCTTGGTGACGAGGCCGATGAAGCCGATCCGGACGCCGTTGATGCGGCGGATCGTCCAGGGCTTGACGGCGGGCCGGTCATTCTTCTTCAGCAGGACGTTGGCGCCGAGGTAGTCGAACTTCGCGCCGCGCCACCGTCCCGCCGGGGAACAGCCGTCGACGGGGTGGCAGCCGCCGTTCTGGATGCGCAGCAGCTCCTGGTAGCCCTCGTCGAACTCGTGGTTGCCGACCGCCGACGCGGTGACGCCGGCGTCGCCGAGGAACTGCACGGACGGTTCGTCGTGGTAGGCGGCCGAGATCAGGGGCGAGGCGCCGATCAGGTCGCCCTGCGCGACGGTGAGGGTGTCGCGGTCGCGCAGCCGCTTGAGGTGGGCGGCGACGTAGGCGGCGCCGCCCGCGGGCACGGCGTCGCCGTTCTCGTCGATGGCCGTCCCGGAGCTGCCGGACGGGGGTTCGAGGTTGCCGTGGAAGTCGTTCAGCGCGAGCAGCCGCACGGACGCGGTGGGCGCGGGGCGCGCGGCGGCGGGTTGCGCGGCCACGCCCACGACCGTCACCCCCGCCGCGGCGCAGGCCAGTAAGGTCCGTCGTCGAATCATTCTGAGGACGCTAGGTTCGCTCGGCATACGGTTCCCGGCGGCCCGATGACGTTTTCATGACGAATCGATCAGGAGCTGAGTCGATCATGGGGGAGGCGGATCGGGCGTCCGTGTGGCGGCCGGCGGCGTCGGCATAGGGTGTGGACCGTGAGTGAGCTGCGGGCGCGCGGGACGCTGGGGGACGACGAGGTGGCCGGGGCGCTGGAGTCGGCCAGGGCCGCGACCGAGGCCGACGGGGTGGGGCCGCTGTCGGAGCACGCTCTGCTGGCCCTGCGGGGCGGCCGGTCCGGGCTCGCGGTGACCGACGGCGGGACCGTCGTCGCCTACGCCCACTTCGATCCGGCGTCCGGGGAGGAACCCGCGGCGGGCGAGCTGGTCGTCCATCCGGAGCACCGGCGCCGGGGGTACGGGCGGGCGCTGCTGCGCGCCCTGAAGAACGAGGCCGGAGGGCCGCTGCGGGTGTGGGCGCACGGTGATCTCCCGGCCGCCGCCGCGCTCGCGTCCGCCGAGGGGATGGGGCGGGCCCGCGCGCTGTTCCAGATGCGGCGCCCGGCGGCCGATCCGCTGCCGGAGGCGCGCGTCGCCGGGGGCGTGACGATCCGCGCCTTCGAGCCGGGGCGGGACGAGGGCGCCTGGCTGGAGGTGAACGCCCGCGCGTTCGCCGACCACCCGGAGCAGGGCGCCTGGACGATGGACGACGTCCGCGAGCGCGAGGCCGAGGACTGGTTCGACCCGGGCGGCTTCTTCCTCGCCGAGCGGGACGGCCGGCTCGCCGGCTTCCACTGGACGAAGGTGCACCCGGGCGGCGTCGGCGAGGTCTACGTCGTGGGCGTCGACCCGTCCGCGCAGGGCCTCGGGCTCGGCCGCACGCTCACCCTGCGGGGCCTGCACCACCTGCGCGACATCGGCATGGACCAGATCATGCTTTACGTGGACGAGTCGAACACCGCGGCCGTCCGCCTGTACGAGTCACTCGGCTTCACCCGCCACGCCGTTGACGTCATGTACGCCGCCACCGCGTAGCGCCCGTCACCGTCTGGCGCCCGCCACCCTGTAGCGGTTCGGGCGCCGGATGAGGCCCGCTCCCCGGGGCGCTCCGCGGGGGTGCCCGGCCCGCCTCGTGAACGCCCGCGACCTCGGGAAATCCGTGGTTCCCCGGATGCCGGTCGGCCAACCCTCCCTGGAGGCGTCTCGACCGGGATTTTGGGGCGATGAGCTGCGATGTTAACCCGGTGTCCACGGCAAATCGGGGCATTCTTCGCAACTGTGCTCGTCTGCGTTCATTTGCCGTTCACCTGGATCGGGGCGGCTGGTCACCTCGCCTGCCTAGCGTCGCACTCGACGGCGAACCCGTCGTCCGGTCGACATGGGCCGGGGCGGCTCGGGGGACCCGCCCGACGAAACTCAAGGAGACCCTCCGGTGAAGAACGGTTCCCGACTCGCTGCTCTGGGCGGTGTGGTCGTAGCGGGGGCGCTGGCCCTCTCCGCCTGCGGGAGCGACAACAACACGACGGCGAGTTCGAGCGCCGCGCCGTCCGGCGACATCGACTGCGCGAAGGCCAGCGTCAACGCCGCCGGGTCGAGCGCGCAGAAGAACGCGATGGAGGAGTGGACGAAGCTCTACTCGTCCAAGTGCGCGGGCGCCAACCTGAACTACAACCCGAGCGGCTCGGGTGCGGGCATCCAGGCGTTCACGAGCGGTCAGGTGGCCTTCGCCGGCTCCGACTCGTCCCTCAAGCCCGAAGAGGCCGCCGCCGCGCAGAAGCGCTGCCAGGGGAGCAACGCGCTGAACCTGCCGATGGTCGTCGGCCCGATCGCGGTCGTGTACAACGTGCAGGGCGTGGACGGCCTGAAGGTCTCGCCCGAGACGCTCGCGAGCATCTTCTCCGGCAAGATCAAGACCTGGAACGATCCGGCGATCGCCAAGGAGAACGACGGCGCCAAGCTGCCGTCGCAGCCGATCAAGCCGATCTACCGGTCGGACGAGTCCGGCACCACCGAGAACTTCACGAACTACCTGCACACCACCGCGCCGAAGACCTGGACGTGGGAGAAGGCCAAGAAGTGGCCGAACTCCACCGGCCAGGGCGCGCCGAAGTCCGACGGCGTCACCAGCCAGGTGAAGAGCACCGCGGGCGCGATCTCCTACGTGGAGATGTCGTACGCGGAGAACAACAAGCTGCAGACCGCGCACGTCAAGAACGGCGCGGGCGAGTTCGCCGAGCTGTCGCCCGACAGCGCCTCCAAGGCCGTCGCCGGCGCGCAGGTCACCGGCACCGGCAACGACGTCGCGCTGAAGATCGACTACGCGACCAAGGAGCCGGGCGCCTACCCGATCGTCCTGGTCACCTACGAGATCGCGTGCGAGAAGGGGCTGCCCTCCGAGCAGGGCAAGTTCGTCAAGTCCTTCCTCACCTACACCTCCAGCGCGGACGGCCAGAAGATCCTGACCGACAAGGGCTACGCGCCGCTCCCCCAGAGCGTGCTGACCAAGGTCCAGGCGTCCGTCAAGGCCCTGTCCTGACAGCAGAAGACGGGAACCGCAGCCCCGCCGCCGAGCACATCGGCGGCGGGGCCGACGCGGGTTCCGGCGACATGATCGAAGGAGGACGTCCCGTGATGAGCGAGACCGGCGTCGGCGCGGCCGCCGGCGTCGACCGCCCTGCCGCCGCGAGGCGGATGAGCACCGGGCGCGCCGGAGACAAGATCTTCGTCTCGGCGGCCCGCGGCTCGGGCATCATCGTGCTGCTGATCATGGCCGCGATCGCGGTCTTCCTCGTGTGGAAGGCCGTTCCGGCGCTGCAGGACAACAAGGCGAACTTCCTGACCGCGGAGGAATGGAACCCGAACGCCGCGCCGCCGAGGTTCGGCATCGCGCAGCTCGCGTTCGGGACGGTCGTGTCGTCGCTGCTGGCGATGCTCATCGCGACGCCGGTCGCGGTCGGCATCGCGCTGTTCATCTCCTTCTACTCGCCGCGGCGGCTCGCCTCCGGGCTCGGGTACGTCGTGGACCTGCTCGCGGCGGTGCCGAGCATCGTCTACGGGCTCTGGGGCCTGGTCTTCCTGTCCCGGCACATGGAGGGGATCAGCGCGTTCCTGAACTCCGTCCTCGGCTGGATCCCGATCTTCGGGGGCGACTCTCCCGGCAAGAACTCGATCTTCACCGCCTCCGTGGTGCTCGCGATCATGATCCTGCCGATCATCTCGTCGATCTCGCGCGAGGTGTTCCTGCAGGTGCCGCGGGCCAACGTGGAGGCCGCGCTCGCGCTCGGCGCCACCCGCTGGGAGACGATCCGGATGGCGGTGCTGCCCTACGGACGCTCCGGCATGATCGGCGGCGCCATGCTCGGGCTCGGCCGCGCCATGGGCGAGACGATCGCGGTCGCGATGGTCCTCACCTTCGTGCCCGGGATCAACATCCACCTGCTGGAGAACGGCGGCGCCACGTTCGCCTCCAACATCGCCAACAGCTTCGCCGAGGCGTCCACCACCGGGCGCGGCGCCCTCATCGCCTCCGGCCTGGTGCTGTTCGTGATCACCCTGCTCGTGAACATGGCCGCCCGCGCGGTCGTCGCGCGCCGGAAGGAGTTCGTGTGACCACCGTCTCCACCAGCAAGCCCGCCCCCGGCGCCCGGCTGGGGCCGGTGTCCGCCGGGCGCAAGATCAAGGACCGGGCCGTCCAGGGCCTGGTCTACCTCGCGTTCGCGCTGGCGCTCATCCCCCTGGTGTCGGTCCTGTGGACCGTGGTCGTGAACGGCGCCAAGCGCCTCGACCTGACGTTCTTCCAGTTCTCGATGAACGCCGTCAGCGGCAGCGACGCCGGCGGCGGCGCCTACCACGCGATCATCGGCACGCTGGAGCAGGTGCTGATCACCAGCCTGATCGCCGTGCCGATCGCCGTGCTCACCGCCATCTACCTGGTGGAGTACGCCGGCAACGGGCGGCTCGGCAAGGTCATCAGCTTCACCGTGGACGTGATGACCGGCATCCCGTCGATCGTCGCGGGCCTGTTCGTGCTGGCGCTGTGGCTGCTGACGTTCGGCTTCGACTTCTCCGGACTCGCCGGATCCCTCGCCCTGACGATCCTGATGATCCCCACGGTGGTGCGGGCGACCGAAGAGATGCTCAAGCTCGTCCCGAACGACCTGCGCGAGGCGTCCTACGCGCTCGGGGTGCCGCGCTGGCGGACGATCTGCTTCGTCATCCTCCCGACCGCGATGACCGGCATCGTCACCGGCGTGATGCTCGCCGTCGCCCGCGTGATGGGCGAGACGGCGCCGCTGCTGCTCACGATCTTCTTCACCAAGGCGATCAACAACGACCCGTTCGACGGCGCGCAGGCCTCGCTGCCCACCTTCATCTGGGAGCAGGCCGCCGACCCCAACCAGAACTCGATCGACCGGGCCTGGACGGGGGCGCTCGTGCTGATCGGGATCATCATGCTGCTCAACCTGGTCGCCCGGCTCGTCGCGCGGCGCAAGGCGCCCGCGGGGCGCTGATCCCCCCTTGGTTCGACAGCCGCGCACGCGCGGAGCCCGCTGACCCAGAGAAAGGAACCCTGACCCCATGGCCAAGCGGATCGAGGTATCCGGGCTGCACGCCTACTACGGCGGCGTCCACGCCATCGAGGACATCTCGATGACGATCGAGCCGCGCTCGGTGACGGCGTTCATCGGGCCGTCGGGCTGCGGCAAGTCCACGTTCCTGCGCACCCTGAACCGGATGCACGAGGTCATCCCGGGCGCCCGCGTCGAGGGCAAGGTGATGCTGGACGAGGAGGACCTCTACGACTCGGCCGTCGACCCGGTCGCGGTGCGGCGCGTCGTCGGGATGGTGTTCCAGCGGCCCAACCCGTTCCCCACCATGTCGATCTACGACAACGTGGCGGCCGGGCTCAAGCTGAACGGCGTCCGCCGCAAGGGCCGGCTGGACGAGGTCGTCGAGGAGTCGCTGCGCGGGGCCAACCTGTGGAACGAGGTCAAGGACCGGCTCGCCAAGCCCGGCGCCGGCCTGTCGGGCGGACAGCAGCAGCGGCTGTGCATCGCGCGGGCGATCGCCGTCCAGCCGCAGGTGCTGCTGATGGACGAGCCGTGCTCGGCCCTCGACCCGATCTCCACCCTCGCGATCGAGGACCTGATCGAGAAGCTGAAGACGCAGTACACGATCGTGATCGTCACGCACAACATGCAGCAGGCGGCCCGGGTCAGCGACCGCACCGCGTTCTTCAACATCGCGGGGACGGGCAAGCCCGGCAAGCTCATCGAGATCGACGACACCAGCAAGATCTTCGCGAACCCGGAGCAGAAGGCCACCGAGGACTACATCACCGGCCGCTTCGGCTGATCCCGGCCCGATCGGTCCCGGAGCCGGTCTTCGGCTCCGGGCTTTCCGCGCGTCTCGGAGCCTTCCCGGCCCGCTGGGACGCTCGGACTCCATCTCTCCGTTCGGCGGAGGCCATTTCTTCGCGCTTCCAGGCGTCGCGAACGGTGCGGACGTCATCGGCGGGGCATTGCCCCTAGGGATCGATCGCCGCCCCGCGCAGTCGGTGCGTGACGGGCGGGATCGCCAGTCGTCCCGACGCTTGGGTGGTGGAGAGATGCGCAGGCCCTCGGTCCTGGCCGCGTCCATGGTCGTGGTCGGCACGGCGGCGCTGAGCTCTGGCTGCGGCGGCGAGGGAGTCGCGCCTTCCCCGCGCACCAGTGCGGCGGCGCGCAGCCCGATCGAGCACGTCGTCGTGATCTACGGGGAGAACGTCTCCTTCGACCACTACTTCGGGACGTATCCGAAGGCCGCCAACACCGACGGCACGCCGTTCCACGCCGCGCCGGGCACGCCGAAGGCCGACGGGCTGAGCGGACGCCTCCTGACGAGGAACCCCAACCGGTACGACCCGAGGCGGCTCGGTCCTTCCCAGGCCCTCACCTGCGACCAGGACCACGGCTACGCCGCCGAGCAGAAGGCGGTCAACGGCGGCCGCATGGACAGGTTCGTCGAGTTCACCGAGCGCGGTGAGTGCGGCGGCCGGCCGCACTTTTTCAGCGGGCCCGGCCTCGTCATGGACTACTACGACGGCAACACGGTCACCGCCATGTGGAACTACGCCCAGAACTATGCGATGAGCGACAACTCCTGGGATTCGGTGTTCGGGCCGTCCACCCCCGGCGCCCTCAATCTCGTCTCAGGGCAGACGCACGGCGGTTACGCGGTCGACCCGAAGACGCACGAGAAAGTCTCGGATCCGTCGGTCGTCTCGTCCCCGGACGGGGACGGCGTGGGCACGGTCATCAACGACCCTGATCCGGCGTTCGACGACTGCTCCGGCGACGGCCACGCGTCCGGCGGCGGCCTCACCGTCATGACCGGCCGCAATATCGGCGACCTCCTGAACGCGAAGCACGTGACGTGGGGCTGGTTCCAGGGCGGTTTCCGTCCGACCGGCACGAGGAACGGCTACAAGGTCTGCGGCGCCGCGCACGCCAACATCGGCAAGAGCCGGGTCGTCGACTACAGCCCGCACCACGAGCCGTTCCAGTACTACAGGTCGACGGCCAACGAGAAGCACCTGCCTCCGTCAGGGGTGGCTGCGATCGGCCACACCGACCAGGCCAACCACCAGTACGACCTGGCCGACTTCCACGCCGCCCTCGCCGCGCACCGCATGCCGGCCGTCTCCTTCCTCAAGGCCCCCGCCTATCAGGACGGCCACGCCGGCTACTCCGATCCTCTGGACGAGCAGAGGTTCGTCGCGTCCACCGTCAACGCGATCGAGAAGTCCCCCGAATGGGCCTCGACGGCGGTGATCCTCGCCTACGACGACTCCGACGGCTGGTACGACCACGTCCCGCCGCGCATCACGAACGGTTCGGCCGACCCCGCGCAGGACGGGCCGGCCTGCCGGAAGGTCGGGGCGGCCGGGGGCTACCAGGACCGGTGCGGGCCTAGCCAGCGGCTGCCCCTGATCGTGATCTCGCCGTACGCCAGGGTGAACCACGTCGACCACCGCCCTTCGGAGCAGGCGTCGATCCTGCGCTTCATCGAGGACAACTGGGGCGCCGGCCGTATCGGAGACGCCTCCTTCGACACCCGCGCCAATGCGTTGGACTCGATGTTCGACTTCTCCGGCGCGAGGGCGCCCCGCGTCCTCATCGACCCGGACACCGGAGCGGTCGCCGGGAGGCCCTGAACGCCCTCTGGCCGGCCAGTCAGGGCGAGACGGCGTCCAGGACCACCACCGGGATGTCGCGTTCGGAGGTGGCCTGGTAGGTGTCGTAGAGGGGGAAGACCGCGGTCATCCGGGCCCAGAGCGGTGGCTTCTCCTGCGGAGTGGCGGTGCGGGCCTGTGCGACGAAGGTGTCGGCTCCGAGCTGCACGGTCACCTGCGGGTGCGCGGTGAGGTTGAGGTACCAGGCGGGAGGCTGGGCGGCTCCGGCGTTCGAGGCCACCAGCAGGTAACGGTCCTGGTCCCGGCCGTAGATCAGCGCGGTGCGGCGCAGTTTGCCGGACCGGCGGCCTCGCGTGGTGAGCAGCAGCGTCGGCCAGCCCTGGTAGAGGTGTCCTTGGACGCCGCCGGTCTCCAGGTAGGCGCGGATGTGGTCGGCGACCCAGGGCGTGGGGCTGTCGAAGATCTCGTTCATCGCCACAACTCCTTCAGCTGTCATGAGCCCCCCATGCGTCAGCTGGCCGACTGGCTGTCATGCGAGCCGTCGAACGTCACCGGCATAGTCGACGGTCTGGAACGTCGCGGCTTGGTGACCCGTCAGCCCGCGCCGGGTGACCGTCGTGTCAAGCATGTGGTGCTCACCGAAGCCGGGGAGAGCAAACGCCGGCAGTTGCGGTCCAGGGCCCACGCGCTGGCTCGGAACTTCTTCGAGCTGCCCGGCTCCGACCAGAGGCACCTTCGTGACTTGCTCGCACGTGTTCTGACCGGGCCGCCGACGGGCGTGGACGCGGCATCCGGCTGACGCGTCACCGACCTGTGCGGTCGGGCGCGGGGGTGCTGGTGTTGTGGATCAGTTGCCGGAGCACCTTCAGGGCGGTGACGTAGTCGGCGTCGTCTATGCCCCGGTGGATGAGGTCGCGGATCGCGGGGGCGTGCTCCTTCCACTCGGTTCGGGTCCTCTCTCCCGCCTCGGTGATCCACAGGCGTCCGTCGCCGTCGCGGGTCGACCAGCCGTGCTCCAGGAGGACCTTCGACTCGGCCTCCAGGTCGTCCTCCGGCCTCAGGTAGGACTTCATGGCCTCCCGCAGTTCGGGGATGGTCATGCCGTGGCCGTCGGGCGAGAGGTCGTTCTTCGACAGGTTGCGGAGCAGCCAGAACTGCGGCTGCGTGAAGCCGAACTCAGCCTGCCGGGCTCGGGTGAACGCGATGAGGGCCTCGTAGGCCAATCCGGTCCAGTAGGCGGCCGGCTGGGCGGCCAGTTCGGCGTCGGAGACTTCTCCGGTCTTCATGTGCGGTGTCCCCCATTGGTTGATCACTAGTACGGGAACCGTAGAACCTGAAGTTAAGTTGAGGTCAAGGCGTCGAGGGCCGTGCCGCGGCGGGAACGGCCGCGAGCGCGGTGGGAGCGCCGGGAACCAGTCCGGTTCCCCAAGCGTCGGACGGCCGGAAAACCTCCGACAGAAGGAGTGCCGTGTTCGACCAAGTCTCCACCGACGTGCCGCCGCCCGCCGAACTCTGGGCCCAGGGCGTCGTCAAAGCCATGATGGCCCCCTACCTCGACGACTGCTCCGGACAGGTCCACGTGGACGGCGGCTTCCTGCGCACCGAGGACATCGGGAACGGCTTCTGGGCCCTGCGCTGGGTGGAGGGCGGCCGGGCGCTGCTGTACGGCTACGACAACGAGGCCTCCGACACGCACATCCAGGACCTGCCCGTCGACCTGCTCGCCGGAGGCCCGGCGTGGCTGCCGTGGGAATGGCTCCAGAACCTTCTGGTGGACGAGGACTACTCCGTGGCCTTCCTGCGCTGGTGGGACGGCTCCTGGGGCGGCCCCCCGCTTCCCGAACACGTGGACGACGGGCTCGCCATCATCCTGGCCGACGGGGCCGAGCGCATGGACGAGTTCATCGACGAGGACGGATCCCCGTCGGCGCTGGCGTACCAGGACCTGATGCGCGCGGTGACCGCCGGGAACGTCGAGCGTCCCGCCGTCGAGGCGCTGCTCGCGGCGCTGGACGCGGGGGACGCCGACCCGCGCGAAGCGCTCGACGTGGCCGCCCGGGCGGGCGTCACCCGGGATGAGGAGCTGGTGGAGCTCCCCGCCGGCCGGGGCGAGCCGTCCGACCGGTGGGTCCCGGTCTTCTACCACGACCACCTGCCCACGGTGACGGCCATGGCGGAGCGCGAGGGCATCGAGATCGCCGAGCTTCCCGGCTCCGAGCCGCCCACCCTGAAGGCGCCGCCCCGATTCTGCTTCAACGGCGCGCCCGAGTCTTCCGGGTCCTGACCGGCCGGAGGTCAGGGGCGCGTGCTGGTCCTGTGGACGAGGGACCATGCCGCCGCCCGGAAGTCCGGCCGGCCCAGGACGATCCGCGCGCAGGACGCGCCCTGGTCGCGCAGGGACTGGGCGACCGTGGTCAGGCCCAGCGGTGCCGCGGCCGCCGCGTCGTCCCACCCGGTGATCGCCACGTCGCCGGGGACGGAGCGGCCGGCGGCGCGGACCGCGCGGAGGACTCCGGACGCCTGCTGGTCGCTCATCGCGGCGATCGCGTCCGGCGGCTCCGCCGAGGCCAGGAGGGCCGCGGCGACCCGCTCCGCCTCGGCGGCGTCGTTGCGTGCGCACACCGCGACGGTCACGTCCCGCCAGGCGATCCCGGCGTCCTCGGCCGCCTGCCGGTAGCCCTCCAGGCGGTCGCGCGTCACCGGGAAGGCGGCCTTGGGGAGGGCCGCGCCCTTGGTGATCATGGTGCGCCGGTCGCGGGAGAGCGGGAAGCTCACCACGGCGGGGCGCTCGGCGCCCGCCCAGGCGGCGGCGCCGACCGCGCGGGCCGCCGCGCGGTTGTCGATGCCCACCAGGGCCATGCCGCCGACCGCCGGGCCCCCGTGGACCACCGCGGGGCGCCTCGTCGCCCGGACCGCCGCCAGGACGGGGTCGTCGTCGGAGGTGGTCCAGACGATGAAGCCGTCGACGGCGGCGTCGGTGATCCGGGTGACGTCGTCGGCAGTGCCCGTGACGGGGACGAGGGTCATGCCGTACCCGTGCTCGCCGCAGACGCCGGCGACGCCCGCCATGAAGGACACCGCCTCCGGGTCCTCGAACGCGTAGCCCAGATGCTCGCCCATCACCACGCCGAGCGTGCGGTTGCTGCCTCGGCGCAGGGACCGGGCGCTCGGGTCGGGGCCGGCGTAGCCCAGTTCGGCCGCCGCGGCGAGGACCCTGGATCTGGCCTGGTCCGAGACGCGGTTCGGGCGGTTGTAGGTGTAGGAGGCGGTCATGACGGACACGCCTGCCCGTTCCGCCACCTGGGCCAGGGTCACGCGCTTCGCGCCTCCTGACGGCTCCATGAGACCTCATGCTAGTTGTGTATCGTTACACACATGGGTGTCGGGACCTCGTGGCGCGCGTTCGTGGGGTTCGCTGCGTTCGGGGCGTTCTGGGGGGTGTGGGGCGCGTCGGTGCCCCGCGTCCAGGACCAGGCGGGGATCGGGGACGGCGCGCTCGGCTTCGCGCTGCTGTTCGTGGGCGCGGGCGCCCTCCCGGCGATGCTGCTGACGGGGCGGGCGCTGGACCGGTGGGGGCCGGGAGTCGCGGGCGCCGCCCTCGCGGCGTTGGGCGGGGCCGGAGTCGTGGTGGCGTTCACCGCCGCGAACCTTGCCGGGCTGTGCGCCGGGCTCGCGATGGTGGGCGCCGCCAGCGGGGCGGCCGATGTGGGCATCAACGCGGTCGCCGGGGTGGCGGAGAGAGCCGCCGGCAAGGCGGTCATCACCCGGGCCCACGGTGTCTTCTCCGGTCTCGTGGTGCTCGCGAGCCTCGCCAGTGGGGCGGCGTCGCCCCTGCCGCTCGTGGTGCCGTTCGTGGCGGCGGGTGGCGCCTGCGTGGCCGCCGGGACGTGCCTGTGGGCGTTTCCCGGTGACTTCGTCGTCCGGCGTGAGGCGGCGGCGCCGTTGGGGCGGCACCGGATCGTCCCGCTGCTGCTCATCGGGGTTCTGGGCGCGCTTGCGTTCGCCGGCGAGAACGCGCACCAGAGCTGGAGCGCGGTCTTCGCCGACGACGAGCTGCACGCGGGCGGGCTCGGCGCCGTCGCGCCCGCCGTCTTCGCCGGGACGGTGGCGATCACGCGGTTCTCGGCGGGCGGGGCGAGGGCCGTCCGCGGGATCCTTCTCGCCGGGGCGGCCGGAGCCGCGGGCGGAGCCCTGGTCATCGCGGTCGCGTCCACGCCGGCGGTCGCCGGGGCCGGGCTCGCGACGGCCGCCGCCGGGACCGCCGTGCTGTTCCCGACGCTGCTCCGCCTGGTCGCCCGGAACGTCGGCGACGACCACCGGGGGCGCGCGACGTCGGTCGTCACGACCGTGTCCTACCTCGGGTTCCTCGCCGGGCCGGTCTATGTCGGGCTCTGGGCGGAGGCCGTCGGGCTGCGCGGCGCCATGGTCGCGGTCGCGGCGCTCGCGGTCGTCCTCTTCGCCCTGACCCCGCTGCTGCTCCGTCTGAGCGGCTTCGCCGGCGGGGAGCGGGGCGGTCAGGCGCGGGCGGGGGTCTTCTCCTCGGCGTCGCCCGGGCGGTGGTCGGGGACGAAGCGGTAGCCGACGTTGCGGACGGTGCCGATCAGGGACTCGTACTCGGCGCCGAGCTTGGCGCGCAGGCGGCGGACGTGGACGTCGACCGTGCGGGTGCCGCCGAAGTAGTCGTAGCCCCAGACCTCCTGGAGGAGCTGGGCCCGCGTGAAGACGCGGCCCGGGTGCTGGGCCAGGTACTTCAGCAGCTCGAACTCCTTGAACGTCAGGTCGAGGACGCGGCCGCGCAGCCGGGCGGTGTAGGTGGCCTCGTCGATCGTGAGGTCGCCGCTGCGGATCTCGCCGGGGACCTCGTCGGCCTCCGCGCCCGCCGCGGCCCGTCCGAGGGCCAGGCGGAGGCGCGCCTCGACCTCGGCGGGGCCCGCGGTCTGGAGCAGCACGTCGTCCAGGCCCCACTCGGAGCTCAGGGCGGCGAGACCGCCCTCGGTGACGATCGCGAGCAGCGGGCAGTCGAGTCCGGTGGTGCGCAGCAGGCGGCACAGGCCCTTGGCCTGGACCAGGTCGCGGCGGGCGTCCACCAGGACGACGTCGGCCGGCGGCGCGTCGATGAGCGCGGAGCCCTCGGCGGGCGCCACGCGCACGGAGTGCAGCAGAAGTCCCAGCGCCGGCAGGACCTCGTCAGAGGGCTCCAACGCGTTGGTCAGCAAGAGCAAGCTGCTCAATGCCGCCTCCCGTCCCTAAAAGACGTAGGACCCAGGCGGCCCACCCCCAAGACCGGCGCACGGCCGGCGGCTCGAAGACGAGGCGGCCATGCAGAGCCTTGCGGATGAACTCCATGGCCTCGTCGCCCGGATCCCTCACCCCTGAGCATAACCGAGGTGCCTCCGGCGGCCATGTCGCGGCCTGGCCGGACCGTGTCAGCGGGAACCGTGTCAGCGGGAGATGAGAGCCTGGAGGCATGGCCAAGGGAACGATGCGGTACTGGGCGGCCGCCAAGTCCGCCGCGGGGACGCACGAGGAGCCGTACGACGCGGCGACGCTGGAGGACGCGGTCGCCGCGGCCAGGGCCGGGCGCGGCGACGAGTTCGCCCGGGTCGTCGGGCGGAGTTCGTTCCTGGTCGACGGGGATCCGGTCGGGACGCGGCCGCACGCGTCGGTGACGCTGCCGGAGGGCGGGGTCGTGGAGGTGCTGCCGCCCTTCGCGGGAGGCTGAGCGGGCGGCTGAGCGGGCGGCTGAGCGGGGGCGGAGGAGGTGGCTGATCTCACACCGGGGTGATTTTCCCGGCTCAGAGGTCATTCTCCGGAGCGACCCTTTTTGGGTGGTTCGTTCACTATCGTGTGGCGAACGCATGCGCCAGGCCTAAGGAGAGACATGCGGAAAGTACTGCTGGTCCTGCTGATCCTCGTGGCCGCGGGGCTGGTCGCCGCGGACCGGCTGGGGGTCAGGATCGCGGAGGACAAGATCGGCGAGCAGGTGGCCGCGCAGTACAACCTCCAGGAGCGGCCGGACGTCACGATCCACGGCATCCCGTTCCTGACGCAGGCGGTCGGCGGCGAGTACAAGCACATCGAGGTGGGGATCGGCGACTGGACGCAGCAGGGCGTGACCGTCACCGGCGTCAAGGTCGACATGCGGGGCGTCGACGCGCCGCTGTCGGAGGTCACCAAGGGCAGCGCCGCGAACGTGACCGCGCGCACCGCGACCGCCTCGGCCGTCGTCCCCTACGACGTGATCCAGAAGCAGGCGCCCAAGGAGGTCAAGCGGATCGGGCCGAAGGGCGACGACCTGTCGGTGGACCTGACCGGCAACGTCCTCGGGTTCCCGGTGAACGGCACCGCGGTCGTGGAGGTCAGGCCGACCGCCAAGGGCATCGCGATCTCGCCCGTGTCGGTGGGGTCGAACGGCGCCGCGCAGATCCCGCTGGCGCTGGTGAAGCGGCAGCTCACGTGGGTGGTGCCCGTCTCCGACCTGCCCGTCGGGTCGCGGATCAGCAAGATCGAGCCGACGCCGGACGGGCTGCGCGTGGCGGCGACCGCCGAGAACGTCCGGCTGAACGATCTCCAGGCGCCCGCGCAGAAGTAATCCCGGAACCCGTGAACCGCGCCGGGGGAGCGTACGTGACAGTGGTGTGGGACCGACCGCCGACGAGGGGCTGCTGCGCGCCCTGTACAGCGAGCACGGGGGCGCCCTCCTCGGCTACGTCCTGCGGCTGACCGGCGGAGACCGAACCCAGGCAGAGGACGTCGTGCAGGAGACGCTGCTGCGCGCTTGGAAGCATCCGGAGGCCCTCGCGGGCCGCCCCGTCCGGCCGTGGCTGTTCACGGTCGCGCGGAACCTCGTCGTGGACGCGCACCGCGCCAGGCGGGCCCGGCCGCCGGAGACGGGCATCGACGAGCACGTCCTGATGACCGCCGACGGCTCCGACGACATCGACCGGGCGCTAGAGTCCTGGACGGTCGCCGAGGCGCTGGCCGGGCTCAGCCCGCCGCACCGGGCCGTCCTGGTCGAGACCTTCTACCGGGGCCGCTCCGTCGCGGAGGCGTCGGAGACGCTGGGCATCCCGCCGGGCACCGTGAAGTCCCGCACCTACTACGCGCTGCGGGCGCTCAGGCTCGCGCTGGAGGAGCGGGGGCTGGCGCCGTGAGCGGCTGCACGCGGGCGCGCACCGCGCTCGGGTCGTACGTGCTCGGCGCGCTCGATCCAGGCGAGCGCGCCGAACTGGAGGCCCACCTGCGGGACTGCCCCGCCTGCCGCGACGAGCTCGCCGGGATGGCCGGCCTGCCCGCGCTGCTCGGACGGGTCGACGAGGCGCAGCTGGAAGGGATCGCCGGACCGCCGCCCGAACTGCTGGACGGGCTGCTGGCCAGGGCGGCCGAGCGGCGGAGGGGACGGCTCGGACCGCTGGGGCGCCTGGCCGGCGGGCGGGCCGCGGGGTGGGCCCCGCTCGCCGCCGCGGCGTGCCTGCTGCTGGTCGTCGGGGGCCTGTTCGGCGGCCTGGTGTTCCCGTCGCGGACCGGCGGGACCGGCGGCGCGGGCGCCAAGCCGCCGCCGTCCACGGCGTCCCCCGCGCCGGGGGCGGCGGGGGAGCGGATCACCGCGGAGGACCCCAGGACCGCCGTCAAGGGCTACGTGGTGCTCCGCCGCAAGCCGTGGGGGACCGAGGTGGAGCTGCACCTGGCCGGCGTCCCGAAGGGGTCGCACTGCCGGCTGCAGGTGATCGCCCGGGACGGGCGCCGGGACGCGCTCGGCAGCTGGTACGTCCCGTACGACGAGGGCTACGGCGAGTACCGCGGGTCCACGATGTTCCCGCGCGGCCAGCTGTTCTCCTTCGAGATCGTCGGCCTGGACGGGCGGCCCCTCCTCACGATTCCCACGTGACCGGGAGCGGCCCGGCGGGCGGCGGGCGGTGAGAGAAGGCGGACCGCGGGAAGAAAAGCGCAGGCCCCGGGGTTGTCGCACGAGATGATCGGAGCATTGATCGCGGCGGGCGTCCTGCTCGCGGCCACGGCGTTCGGCCTGGTGAGGCGGCGCCGTGACGGCGTGCTGCGCGCCCGGCGAGGGGAGGGCGGGCAGGTGGGCGAGACCGTCGGCCCGGACGACATGGGCGCCGAACTCGGCGAGAAGGCCACGCTGCTGCAGTTCTCCAGCGCCTTCTGCGCGCCGTGCCGGGCCACCCGCCGGGTCCTCGGCGAGGTGAGCCGGATGGTGGAGGGCGTGGCCCATGTCGAGCTCGACGCGGAGGCGCACCTCGATCTCGTCCGGCGGCTGAACGTCGTGCGGACGCCGACCGTCCTCGTCCTGGACGGGGCCGGCCGCGTCGTCCGGCGCGCCGCGGGCGCGCCCCGCAAGCCCGATGTCATCGCCGCTCTGGGGGAGGTCATCACGTGAGTCACTCCCTGAGCCGCAGCCTCATGACCTGCGCTAAGACGAATGTCACTGTCTCGCAAGGCGAGACGGATGTGACAGCCCGTGGATTGTCGGCTTAACATCGTGTCCGTGCGTTACTGGACAGAGCAGATGCTCACGAAGCGCCGCGCGGTGGACTTCTGCCGCGTGGCCGCCTCGCTCTGTCGCATGGCCTGAGGCATCGAGCCCGTCCGCCCCCGAGCACCTTCTCCTTCTAGCTCGTACGCACGCTTCCACTCCGCCAGGAGATCCCCGATGCAGGTCGATCCACGCGGGCCGCGCTTCGGCGCCTCCGTCACCACGGCCGTCCTCGTCGTCGTCCTGGTGACCGGAAGCTGGGCACTGCTCGCCGCTCAGGCCGTCGTGTTCGCCATCGCGACCTCCTTCGGCCTTCGGTACGCCCCGTACGGACTGGTGTTCAAAGTGCTCATCCGTCCCCGTCTCGCCCCGCCCAGGGAACTGGAGGACGAGGCCGCGCCCCGCTTCGCGCAGGGTGTCGGGTTCGCCTTCGCCCTCCTGGGCACCGTCGGGTACGCGACGGGAACGACCTGGCTCGGCATCGGTGCCACCGCCCTCGCACTGGCGGCGGCGTTCCTGAACGCGGCGTTCGGGTTCTGCCTCGGCTGCGAGATGTATCCGCTCTTCCGCCGCATCACCGCGAAAGTCCGCTCCGAAGGGAAGGTTCCCGCATGAGCCGCTCAGACGTCCTGGTGGACACCGACTGGGTCGAGGCCCACCTTGACGACCCCGGGCTCGTGCTCGTCGAGGTCGACGAGGACGTGTCCGCCTACGACAAGGGCCACATCCGTGGCGCCGTGAAGATCGACTGGAAGACCGAGCTCCAGGACCCGGTCCGCCGCGACTTCGTCGACAGGACCGGCTTCGAGCAGCTGCTGTCGAGCAAGGGCATCGCGAACGACGACCTGGTCATCCTGTACGGCGGGAACAACAACTGGTTCGCGGCGTACGCGTACTGGTACTTCAAGCTGTACGGCCACGACAAGGTGAAGCTCCTCGACGGCGGCCGCAAGAAGTGGGAGCTGGACTCCCGCGAGCTGGTCACCGACGTCCCGAGCCGTCCCGCGACCCAGTACAAGGCCAAGGACCAGGACCTGACGATCCGCGCCTTCCGCGACGAGGTCGTCGACGCGATCGGCAAGCAGAACCTGATCGACGTCCGTTCGCCCGACGAGTTCAGCGGCAAGCTGCTCGCCCCGGCGCACCTGCCGCAGGAGCAGTCGCAGCGCGCCGGCCACGTGCCGACCGCGGCCAACATCCCGTGGTCGAAGGCGGCCAACGACGACGGCACGTTCAAGTCCGACGAGGAGCTCCGCGCCCTCTACACCGAGGCCGGGGTCGACCTGAACAAGGACACCATCGCCTACTGCCGCATCGGCGAGCGCTCCTCGCACACGTGGTTCGCGCTGCGCGAGCTGCTGGGCCTGGAGAACGTGAAGAACTACGACGGTTCGTGGACCGAGTACGGCTCGCTCGTCGGCGTGCCGATCGAGCTCGGCGCAGGCAAGTAAGTCCCGCAGCACCACACTTGGAGGAACCATGACCCAGGGCTGCGCAGCGCCCGAGCAGACGGCGCACCTTCCGGCGACCGTCGACCTGGCCAACGAGGCCGTCATCCAGGGGACCGTCACGCGTGACGGCGCCCCTGTGTCCAGCGCCTACGCCCGCCTCCTCGACTCGTCGGGCGAGTTCACCGCCGAGGTGGTGACGGGCGAGGAGGGCGTGTTCCGCTTCTTCGCCGCCGACGGCGACTGGACGGTCCGCGTCCTGGCGGCCGGCGGTGTGAGCGTCGACACCGGCGTCACCGCGAAGACCGGCGAGGTCGCCGGCCTCGAAGTCACGATCTGACCCGCGTCCGGATCCGCGAACCCCGCCGCCCCCTCGGGGCGGCGGGGTTCGTCGCGTCCGGGGGTCAGTTGCTGAACGTCAGCGTGTTGGTGACCTCGACGCCGAGTTCCCCGGCGGTGGCGAAGACGCTGCCGGTGCGGTCGCCCGTCGGGCCGCCGCTCGACCAGTACGACTGGGCGTAGACGACCGTGGAGCCCTGCGCCCAGGTCCGCGTCCAGTACGCGGGGTCGGCCTTCGGCTGCGGAAGCCCGCTGGCGTCCGACGGGGTCAGCAGCTTCGGCCAGCCCTCCTGGTTCGTGTAGCCCTTGACGATGGCCGCGTCCGTCGACGTGGCGAACTTCAGGATCGAGACCGAGGTGATGATCTGCCTGGACGGGCTGGCGTAGACGGCCGAGTACATGCTCCCCATGCACGGGTGCCGGCGCAGCGCCGGCAGCAGCACGGAGTTCGCGCGGGTGACGCACGACTCGGTGCGCGTCCCCGCCTGGGTGAACACGTTGCCCTTCGCCGTCGTGATCGTCCGCTTCAGGACGCCGGCGGGGTCGACCGCCCCGCCGCTGGAGTAGGTGGGCGAGGGCACGGTCGGCTCCGTCGAGGAGCCGTAGCTCGGGAGGCGCGTCGTGGACGGCAGCGTCACGGGCCGGGCCGGGTCGTCGTCATCGCCGCTGAAGACGAGGACGGCGAACGTCCCGGCGACGGCCACCACCAGCACCGCGCCGACGACGAGCAGCCACACGAGCGTGCTGCCGCCGCCGCGCCGCGGCGGGTACGGGGGTGGGAAGCCGGGGCCGCCGGGCATCGGCGGAGGGCCGGCGGGCGCGGCAGGCGGCGGGAATCCCGGCCGACCGGGCTGCTGGCCGGGCCAAGGTGGGGGGTTCATGGTCGCTCCGGGCGGTTCACGTGCGGGGTGCCGACTGAGGTCGGACCAGACTACGTGCGGTGAATGGTGATTTCGTGGCAGATTTCCCATATACAGATGGCCGCGCCGACACAACCGTTCCGCGGTGGGCATTCCGGGGACCGGAGAGATAGATCACACGCGGGTCCGGTTGCGGCGGGCGGCGAATCCCGGACTAGGTCCAGTCGCGGGTGAGTTCCAGGTCCCAGGGGACGAGGTTCCAGGGGCTGAGGGGCTCGGTGGCGAGCTCCTCGACGAGCCGCTCGTACTCGGCCTGCGCCGGGCCGCCGCCGCCCGACCAGAGCAGGCGTCCCTGCAGGTAGCAGGTCGCCATGTCGCGCCAGGACGTGTACCGCCGCTGGATGTCGAGCGCGAGCGGGAGCATCCGGTCCCAGCAGTACTCCTCGGTCAGCCAGCCGACGATGTGGCCCCACCGGAAGAGCATGAGCGCGCGCCCGTAGTCCCAGATCAGGAACCGTCCCACGTTGGCGCGCAGCGCGGGGTCGGCGAGGGCCTTCAGCCGGTGCAGCTCCTCCGCCGCGTGGTTGCGGTCGTTGAAGAGCTGGTGGAGGAACTGGGCCAGCTCGGCGCCCCCCTCGCTCGCGTCCGCGCCCGGCTCGTCGCGCAGCAGCGGCGGGACGAGCCGCGCGTACGAGTCGCCCTCGTCCCCGTACCGGACGCGGACCAGCTCGATCAGCCGCTCGACGAACGGGGGCTCCAGCCGGTCGCCGGCGATGAGGCCGTCGACCTCGCGCAGCAGCGACTCGTACTCCCGCTGCTCGGCGGGGGAGCGGCCGGCGAGGTGCGCGTCCTGGGTGAAGTCGGCGCGGTGCCCGTCCTGGACGAGCCAGTTGACGGCGCCGAGGAGCTGCTCCAGGTCGTAGGCGCCCCAGGGGTCCTGGAGCAGGTCCTGCGCCGCGCGGCGGTCGGCGGCCGCGGCGGACGCGCCGGGGGCGGCGCCGAGCCGGTCCACCCGGAACCCGTTGACGGCGCCGTAGGGGGCGCCGGCCGCGATGATCCAGCGCTGCACCGGGGTGAGGTCGCTGCCGCGGGCGAGGGCGCCGTTCAGGTCGGGCGCGCGGATCAGATCCCAGAGCCGCCGCTGGAACTCCTCGGCCTGCCGCTCCTCGCTGCCGAAGAACCCGGCGAGCTGCTTGCGCAGCGCCGGGTGCCGGACGTAGAGGCGGCGGAAGAACCGGCCGTTCTTCCACACCAGGTGCTCGGGGCGCAGGTCGCCGAACGGGATCCGCGTGCGCCGGTGGACCATGGCCTGCTCGGCGAACCGCAGTTCGAGGTCCGACCAGAGCCCGGCGAGCGGGGTGAAGCGCAGCAGCAGGACGAACCCGCCCACCAGGGCGAGCAGGACGGCGCCGGGGGCCAGCGCCCACCGTGCCTGGTCCGGGAGCCCGGTCAGGGACAGGACGGCACCGGTCAGCAGCAGGCCCACGCCGCCCGCGCCGAGGCCGAGGAACCAGCCGGTCGTGAGGACGAGGGACCCCTCGATGCGGAGCACCGCCTCCTCGTCGTCGAACTCGAACGACCCCTCGGCGAGCGTCCCTTCGACGGCCCGCTCAAGCGCGTCGAGCTGACCGGCCTCTTCCATGGGCAGGACCGTACAGCATCCCTTACGTCTAGATCATCTACCCGGTGCCCCTTATGCGGCGGTCGGAACGCGGGCCCGGCTCTTTCCCGCGACGCCCGTGGCGCATGTCCAATCTGTGCTGAAATGTTCCGGATGCAGCGAGCCGTCGCGCCCCCGCCCGTGTACTACGCGGACAGCGCCCCGCCGCCACCGGAGCCGCCGGTGCGGGGGCGCCTGTGGCGCATGCTCGGCTGGGTGTCGATCGGGCTGTCGGTCGTGCTCGTGGCGGGCAGCCTCACCGCCTACGGGTTCTGGCGCCGGCTCGACGGGCAGATCGACCGGGAGAACGTCGACGGCCGGCTCGGCGAGCACCGGCCGCCCAAGCTGAACAACTCGCTGAACATCCTGATGATGGGCTCCGACAGCCGCGCCGGGGAGAACGCCCGCTACGGCACCGAGGCCGGGCAGCGCTCCGACACCACGATCCTGCTGCACATCTCGCCCGGCGGGCAGAGCGCCATCGGCGTCAGCTTCCCGCGCGACTCGATGGTGCAGATGCCGCCGTGCAAGCGCAAGAACGGCACGACCGTCCCGGCCCAGTTCGGAATGATCAACGCGGCGTTCTCCAACGGCGGCCCGGCCTGCACCTGGCGGACGATCGAGTCGCTCACCAAGATCCACATCGACCACTACGTCGAGGTCGACTTCGCCGGGTTCAAGCGGGTCGTGGACGCGCTCGGCGGCGTGGAGATCTGCGTCCCCCGGCGGATCGACGACCCCAAGGCCGAACTGCACCTCAGGGCCGGCCGGCAGACCGTCCGCGGCGACCAGGCCCTCGGCTACGTCCGCACCCGCTACGTCCTCGGCGACGGCTCCGACCTCGACCGGATCAAGCGGCAGCAGGCGTTCATGGCCTCCGTCGTCAAGAAGGCCACGGACAAGGGCATGCTCACCGACCCCGGCCGCACCTACGCCTTCCTGTCCGCCGCCACCAGGTCCATCAAGGCGGACGACGGGCTCACCCTGTCGGTGATGCAGAAGCTCGCCGCGTCCCTGGGCGGGATGAGCGCCGGCAAGGTCCGCTTCGTCACCGTGCCCGTGCAGGCGTTCCCGCAGGACAAGAACCGCGTCCAGTTCGCCCAGGCCGCCGCCGAGCCCCTGTTCCGGGCCATCCGCGAGGACAACAAGCTCCCCCAGCCGGAGCCCGTGCCCGCGAACAACAAGGTCCAGCCCGTCCCGCCCACGCAGGTCAGGCTCGCTGTCTACAACGCCTCCGGCACCGGCGGCCTCGCCCAGCGGACCGCCGACCAGCTCACCGAGCGCGGCTTCCAGGTCGTCAAGGTCGGCACCGCCAGGAAGCCCGTCCCCCACACCCGGATCCTCTACGGCGCGGGCGCCGAGCGGCAGGCCGCGCGCACGGCGATCGCGGTGCCCGGCCACCAGCCGCGCCCGTGGGCGTCCGCGAAACCCGGCTACGTCTACCTGGTCATCGGCAGGGACGGCGCCCAACTGCGGGGGCTGGGCCCGATGGTTCCGCAGATCGCGGGGGAGATCCGCGCCGACCGCAACATCTGCGCACCGACCTGATGACGCGCCCGAACCCGTTGGGAGCCGTCTCAGCGGTATCTTGGCCGCGCAAACCATCGACCCTCTTGAAACGTCTCATCTAGGACGGCGCCCCCCTCTACCCCCCGACCTGGCCCGCCGCCCCGCCCCCGCACGGGCGCCCCCCACGGCCGCCACGCTCCCCCCCGGAACGGACGCATGCAGCCCGAACCCTTCACCCTGCTGATGACCGTCTACGGCGGTGATCGTGAGGAGCATGTCCGGGACGCCTTCCGCAGCGCCGTCCACCTCCAGACCCTCCGCCCGGACCAGGTCGTCCTCGTGCAGGACGGGCCCGTCCCGCCCGCGCTCGCCTCCGGCCTGCGCGACCTCGTGAGGATCAGCCCGGTCGAGGTCACGTTCGTCCACCTGGAGCACAACCGGGGCCTCGGCCCCGCCCTCGACGCCGGCCTGCACGCCGCCCGCCACGACATCGTCGCCCGCATGGACGCCGACGACTACTCGATGCCGCACCGCTTCCAGACGCAGGTCCCGCTGGTGCGCGCGGGCGCCGAGCTCGTGGGCGCGGGACTGCTGGAGTTCGGCACCGACATCACCGACATCGTCGGCCGCCGCATCCCGCCGAGCGACCCCGCCGACATCGCGCGCTACTCCCGCCTGCACGACCCGTTCAACCACCCCACGGTCGTCTACCGGCGCAGCGCCGTCGTCGCCGCGGGCGGCTACGGCGACCTGCCCCTGATGGAGGACTACTGGCTGTTCGCCCGCATGATCGCGGGCGGGGCGCGGATCGTGAATGTCGCCGAGCCCCTCGTGTACTACCGCGTCGGCCAGGGGGCCTACGAGCGGCGCGGCGGGCGCGACCTGCTGCGCTCCGAACTGCGGCTGCAGCGCGAGATGCTCCGCGAGGGCTTCATCTCCCAGCCCCAGTACTGGCGCAACGTCATGGTGCGCGGCGGCTACCGGCTCGTCCCCACGCTGATCCGCAAACCGTTCTACCGCGCGGTCGTCGCCCCCTACGGCGCCCGCCGCAACCGCCTGCGCGACCGCGACCGGGCCCGGCCGGGCACCCGCCCGGCCATCCCCTACATCCCCCGGCATGCGCGCCCGGCGGGAGGCGGGCACCAGGGGCTCCCCGGCCTGGACGCCGCCCCGCCGCAACCGGAGAAGTAGCGCGGGGCGGCGCGGGGCCGGGTCACGGCACGGGCCGGCTCCACAGGACGGGCTGGCCGCCGCCCGAGTCGGCGCTGCGGCCCACTCCGAGCAGCGTGTTCCCGAAGGCGGCGAGGCCGGTGATCTCCTGGTCGCCGACGCCGCCGAGGCCGGTGCCGCCGGGCGTGGAGGCCCGCCAGGACGCGCCGTCCGCGGACGTCCACGACACCACATCGGTCGCGCCCGCGCGCCCGGTCGTGCCGGTCGCGGCGAAGCCCTTCGGGGTCGCGGTCAGCGCGCTGACGCCGACGGTCGTGCCGCCGCTCGGCGACGGCAGGGGACGCCACGTCCTGCCGGCGTCGGTGGACACGTAGCCGAGCCAGTCGAGCCCCTTCGGGGTGGCCGCGATCCCGGCCGCCACGAGCGTGCTCCCCTTGGCGGCGACATGGGTGAGGTGGCCTTCGGTCACCCCTGCCCCGGGGAGCTGGAGTTCCTGGAGCGTCCACCGCTTGCCGTCGGGCGACAGCCACACCGACGGGTGGTTGCCCTTGCCGTCCCGGCTGCCGCCGACGGCGGCGTACCCGAACGAACCGGACGCGACGTCCAGCATCCAGCGGCTCGCGGTCTTGGTGCCCGCCATCATCTTCGGGTCCGTGCCCGCGCCCCGCGCCCAGTTCTTCAGGTCGGGCGAGTACCAGGTCGCGACGGAGAAGCCCTGCGTGCCGACGACGACGTACCCGGCGGAGCCGGCCGCCGCGGCATGGGTGACGGGCGGGCCCTGCTTGTTCGCCGCGAAGGCGGGCGCGGTGTCGGCCGCCTGCCACGTCGAGCCGTCCTGGGAGGTGACGACGAGGGGGCGGCGCGGCGCGGACTGGTCGTAGCCGACCGCCAGCCAGCCGGCGGCTCCCGCGGCGACGTCGACCAGCTGCTGCGGGCCGGGCCGGGTGAACGCGGCGCCGAGCCCCTGCGCGGCCTTCCAGGACGCGCCGTCCTGCGACGACCACACGGCGGCATCACCGCTCGCGCTGCCGACCGCGACCGCGAGGCCGTTCGTGGCGGCCACGGCGCGCACGGCGTGGTCGGGCCGGACGGCGCCGGGGATCTTCGCCGGGTCGACGGGGAGCGCGGCGCCGCCCGCGTCCCACACGCCGAGCATCGGGTCCAGGTCGCCGCCGCCGGGCTCGCGGCCGACGAGCACCGTCTGGCCGCCCGCCGCGGCGGCGCCCAGCACCTCCCGGCCCGCCTTCGACTCGGCGGTGCCGGCCGCCTTCCAGGCGGCGCCGTCCGCGGTGCGCGCGAGCAGCACGTCGGTGCCCCGGACGACGACGGCGGTGAAGCCCCGGCCGTCGGAGACGATCCCGTTCGTGCGCTGGTAGCCGGCCGGTTCGAGCTTGCCGGTCCTGGTCCACGACCTGCCGTCCCTGGACGTGTAGGCCTGGCCGAAGAGCTTCCCGGACGCCGACATCTCGCGCATCGCCAGGAACCCCGCCCCGCCGCCCCCGCCGATCATCAGGCCGCGGCTGCCCTTCGGCGCCGGCACGTCGGATGTCGCCCACGTCCGGCCGGCGTCGTCGGAGCGCCAGACCTTCCGGTACGGGCCGGGCTTCTTGGAGTCGGGCGTGATGAGCCCCTCCAGCAGGATCACGTCGCCGTTCGCCGCGGTCTCGACCAGGGAGAACCCGGCGTTCTGGACCTGCAGCCCGATCTGGTCGCCGACCCGCGCCTCCCACCGGCGTCCGTCGCTCGACAGCCACACCGCCGGACGCGCGTCGCTGAAGTCGCCCTTGGGGGAGTTCTCGCCGACGGCGAGGAACCCGCCGCCGGTGCCGACGATCCGGGTCACCCGGTTCTGCGGGCCGAAGACGTCGCCGACGGCGTCGGGCTGGCGGCGCCACTCCTTGCCGTCCTTGCTGGTCCAGACGGCGCCGCCGCCGTTGACACGGCGGCCGACGGCGACCCAGCCGCGGCGTGACGCGCCGACCGCCTCGGGGACACCGCCGGGCGGCGCGAGGCCGCCGTCGGTGTCCTGCTGGTCGACCGACGTGAAGGTGCGTCCGCCGTCGGTGGAGACGAGGAACAGGCCGCGGGAGTTCTGCGGGTCGGTCTCGCCGCCGACCGCGACCACCGTCGAGCCGCGCGCCGCGACGCCGGTGACCTGCTGGTCGCGGCCGTCGGTGCGAGCGGCGGCGTCCACGGGGAACAGCGCGCCGGCGAGCTTGGCGCCCGCGCCGCCGTCGCCGTCGTCGTCACCGCCGACCAGGCCGGGCACCACGAGCACGCCCGCGGCGACCAGCGCCACGGCGGCGAGCCCGCCCGCGCCGATGAGCAGCGGCTTCCTGAGGCTCCTGCGGGGCCCCTTCGGGCCGCCCGGCCCCCCGGTCCGCCACGGCTCCTCGATCACCGGCGGGGGCGCCACCGGGTGGACGGCCTCCGGGCCGGGGGCGGGGGGCGGCGTCCCGGGGATCTGCTGCGCCCACGGGAACGGCTCCGCCGCGGGTTGGGCCTGCGGGGCGGGGGAGGCCTGCGCGCCGGGGATGTCCTGCGCGTAGGGGAACGGCTCGGGGGCCGGGCGCGCAGGGGTGCCGGGGATCTCCTGCGCCCACGGGAACGGCTCGTGGGCCGGGGGGCTCTGCGGGGGCGCGGGCTGCGGATGCGCGGCCTGCGGGAAGGACGGCAGCTTCTCGACGCGGGTGACGTCCGCCATGTCCTGCCCGTAGGAGGGAGGCGGCTGGGCGGGGAACTCGGTCCTCGTGACGTCCCCCGAGTCCTGCCCATAGGAGGCAGGCGGCTGGTTGGGGGGTTGGATCCACGTCACTTCCTCAGCGTCCTGCCCCTGGGAGGCAGGCAACTGGACGGGGGGCCCGATCCACGTCACCTCCTCCGCGTCCTGCCCCTGGGAGGGAGGCGGCTGATCGGGGGACTCGACCCTCGTGACGTCGCCCATGTCATGCCCCTGGGAGGGAGGCGGCTGGGCGGGGGACTCGATCCTCGTCACGTCCGCCATGTCCTCCTCGTAGGAGGAGGGCGGCGGGAGAGGGATCTCCGTCCTCGTCACGTCCGCCATCTCCTGCCCGTACGGGGAGGGCTGCGGCGGGCGGACGTCGGTGGACGCGGCCGGAGCGTCCGCGACGGGAGCGGGCAGGACGGGCGAGGCCGCCTCCTCGCCATCGCCGCCCGGCTCTCCGGCGGTCTCCGCGGGCCGGTCGGCCGCGGGCTTCTGCCGCTTCGGCAGGATCAGCGTCTGGTTGAACTTGGGGTCCATGACGGTGCGGTCCGCCATGTCCGCCTCCGGGTCGTCCTCCGGGGAGTCCTCGGGGTAGTCCTCGGGCGCGTCGGCCTCGTCGGAATCGTCCTCGGGATCGTCCTCCGGATCGTCCGCGGGGAGCAGAGGGCCGGACGAGGTGTCCTGGTCGTCCAGCCAGTGCGACGGGGGAGGCGTCTGCTCCGGCTGCCCGGGTTCGGGACGCTCACCCTCGTGGTCGTCATCCGGCTTTCCGGTTGGAGTCACGCCCTCTCCCAGCTTCCGGTCACTCTGCACGTCTCACCCTGCACATCGCCCTGGCGCGTCCGCAGTCGTCAGCGATGATAGCGGCGCATAAAGGACGGAACTTCGTCATCGGCTCCGGCCCGCGGGGGTGCAGCCGGAGCCCGTGCAGTGGGTCAGCGCGTACAGGAGGTCGGACAGGTGGCGGCGCCGCTGCTCCGGCAGCCCGGCGGCGATGTTGTCCAGCTCGTGCGGATCGCGGACCCGGTCGTAGTACTCGGTCTCCCCGCCGGTGTACTCCACGTACAGCATGTCGCGGGTGCGGATCGCGTTGTAGGTGGTCGGCGCGCCGGGCGCGGAGTCCTGCCGGTCGGGGTCCAGCGGGGACGGCGGCGGCTTGACGTGCTCGACCAGCGCCGACTCGCGCCAGCCCGCCGGGGCGGCGCCGCGCAGGAACGGGACGAGCGACCGGCCGTCGGTCGCCGCCGGCGGGCGCACGCCCGCCAGTTCCTGGAAGGTCGGGGCCAGGTCGGTGTTCTGCGCGAGCTCGCTGACCTTGCGCCCGGCGGGGACGCCCGGCCCGACGACGATGTAGGGCACGCGGACGTCGGTGTCGAACGCGGTCATCTTCCCGCCGGCCAGCCGGTGCTCGCCCAGGTGGAAGCCGTTGTCGGAGCCGAACACCAGGTAGGTCTCCCGGTCGAGGCCGCGCTCCTTCAGCGTCGTCCGGATGCGGCCGACCATCTCGTCGACCGACTGCACCATCCGCACCCGGTCGCGGAAACCCTCGTCGATGCGGCGGATCCCCCACCTGCGCAACGGCGCGTGCGACCGCAGCCAGGACGGCTTGTCGCGGATGTCGGCCTCGTTGAACGACGGGGGGCGCGGCGCGGTCAGGCCGCCGAACAGCCCGGCATGGCGCGGCGCCGGCACGAACGGCCCGTGCGGCGCGAACGTCGCGATCTGGATGAAGAACGGCTGCCCGGACGCTCCGGACCGCTGGACGAACTCGACGCCCTTGTTCGCCAGGACGTCGGTCAGGTAGTCCTGCGGCCGGGCGCCGTAGTGCACGAGCCGGCCGTTCTCGTTCAGGTTGTAGTCGTACTCGGGATAGCCGTTGCCGCTGACGTGCCACTCGTCCCACCCCGGCGGCACGTACGGCTTCGTGTCGCCCTGGGTGTCGTTGGGCTGGTAGCCGTTCATGTACTTGCCGAGGAGCGCCGTCCGGTAGCCGGCCTTCTGCAGCGACGGGGCGAACGACGCCTGCTCGCCGCCCTTGTCCTTGAAGACCTCGTAGCCGCCGTCGGGCGGGAAGTTCGTGCGGACACCGGTGTTGTGCGGGTACCGCCCGGTGAAGATCGTGGCGCGCGAGGTGCAGCAGAGCGAGTCGGCCATGATGAAGTCGTCGAAGGTGAGGCCGTCCCGCTGCATCTGCACCACCTGCGGCATGTGCGCGATGAGGTTCCAGGACAGGTCGTCGGTGAGGACGAACACGACGTTCGGCTTCTTCGGGGGCTTCACCGCCTTCGGCGCGGGGCGCTCGTCCGGCCGGAAGAGGCAGCCGCTCGTCCCGAGGACGGCGAGCAGGCACAGCACGGCCGCCAGCCGCCGATGCCGGCTCAACGTCCGTGACCTCTCCGCGCCGGGCGTCCTGCCCGTGTCGAGCGTCCCCTCCGTGATGAGCGTGTCCTTTCTGTGGCGAGATCGCCGGGCAAGCGTAACGATCCGGACGCGGGTCGCGCATGCGGCGCCCGTTGGCCGTCCCGCCCCGGTTGTTGGCATGATGCGGGGTGCCATGAGGTGGACGGACCGTGACCCGCGGGCGCTCGCACCGCTGCTGCCGCTGATCGCGGGGGCCGCGATCAGCGCCCTGGTCGCGTTGGTCGTCTGGCTGGCGGTGACGGTGGCCCCGCCGTCCGGCGGGACGGGCGCCCACCCGCGGGGCGGTTCCGGCCGGCCCGGCTCGGGCGCGTCGCCGGGCGCGCCGCCGCCGAGCCCGGCGGGCACTCCGGCGGCGATCGACCCGCCCGGCTACTCGCCCGCCGCACCGGTGATCGACGGGTCCTTCGCCGACCCCACCGTGATCAAGGTGGCGGGGACGTACTTCGCCTACGGCACCAACAACGCGGACGCGACGATGCCGGTCGCGACGGCCCCATCGCCGACCGGGCCGTGGAGGACGAGGCCCGGCGACGGCCTGGCCCGGCTCCCGGCCTGGGCCGCCGGAGGCTGGACCTGGGCGCCCGAGGTGGTCGCGCCGCGCGAGCCCGAGGGCACCTACGTGCTGTACTTCTCCGCGCGCCGCAGGGACGGCGCCGAGCAGTGCATCGGGGTCGCGACCGCGTCCTCGCCCGCGGGCCCGTTCGTCCCGCAGGAGGGCGGGCCGCTGGTCTGCCCGCTGGACCTCGGCGGCGCGATCGACCCCGGGTCCTACGTCGAGCCGGACGGCACCCGCTACCTGCTCTACAAGACCGACGACCAGAAGACGGCCGCGATCTACCTGGTCAGGCTGAGCCCGGACGGGCTGCGCCCGGCCGGCCCGGCGAGGCTGATCATGGGGCGCGCGGCGGACGAGCCCGTCCTGGTGGAGGCGCCCGACCTGGTCCGGCGCGGCGGGAAGTACGTGCTGCTGTACTCGGCGGGCTGGTACTTCACGCCGGAGTACCAGACGCGCTACGCGGTGGCCTCGTCGATCGAGGGGCCGTACGCCAAGGGCGGCGCCGTCCAGTCCACCGGCCTGTACGGCGGGAAGGTCGAGGGGCCGGGCAGCGCGGACGTGTTCGCCGACGACACCGGCGACTACCTCGTCTTCCACGGCATCCTCGACCACCACGGCGGCTCCCGGGTGACCCGCGGCATGTACGTCGCCCGCCTCGGCTGGGACGGCGCGCGTCCCGCCGTCCGGGGCGTCCCCGTCCGGTACGAGGCGGAGCGGGGGCGGCTGAACGGCTGCGTCTCGGCGCTGGCGCGGCCCAACGCGTCCGGGGGGTCGGCGGTCGGGCCCTTCGCGCGCGACGACTGCCGCGTCGAGGTGCCGGTGTTCGCGCCCACCGCCGGGAGCTACGCGGTCCGCACCCGGTACGCCAACCGCTCCGGCCGCGACTCCGACCTGGAGATGTCGGTGAACGGCTATGCCGCGACGTCCGTACGGCTGCGCGCCACGGCGGGCGCCGACTGGGCGGACGTCCCCGCGACGGTGGAGCTGGCGGCGGGCTGGAACACGATCGGCCTGCGCCGCCTCGACGGTCAGGGGCAGGTCGACTACCTGGAACTGCGGTAGGGGCCCGTCCGCTCGAACAGGACCAGCCAGCCGCCCCGGTACGTCCACGTCCCGGCCCTCCGCCAGGGCCCGGCGGACTGCACCGCGCGCTCCCGCCGTTCGATGATCGGGTTGTGCGGGTCGAGGGAGCGGTGGTTCATCACCCACACCCGGTCCGTCCCGGCGAGCCTCGGCGGCAGCTCGCGGGGGAGCAGGTCACGGCCCTTGAGGTTGGCGGCGGCCACCGGGTCGGTGCTCACGCCGGCGTCGCGCAGCCGCCCGAAGACGCCGGGGTAGGCGGCGGCGCTCCACCGGGCGCTCCCGGCGAGGTAGACGATGGCGTCCCCGGGCCGGGCGTGCGCGCGGACGGCGTCGGCGGCGGCGCGCATGTCGTCGAGGCGGCTGTCCTGGCGGCGGATGTCGCCGTGGACGCGCAGGGACGGGACCACGAGCACCGCCGCCGCGGCGGCCACCGGTACGGCGCGGGCGGCGGGGCGGCGGGCGACGGTGAGCAGCCCGGCCAGGCCGGCGCCGACGAGCAGCGCGACGGCGGGCAGGCAGTAGGTCGTGTACCGGTAGTAGAAGACCGGGTCCGTCACGCTGGAGACGAGGAGCAGCAGCACGGTCGGCACGAGCGCCCAGGGGAGCGCGACGGCGGCAAGGGAGGCCGTGCGGTGCGGGACGGAGACGCGGCCCGAGATGCTCGCCGCCACGCCGAGCAGAGCGAGCGCCACGACCGGCGCGACGAGCGCGCGGTCTCCGGTCAGGAACTGGAGCTGCGTCCACGCGACGTCCCACGACGGCCGGGGAAGCCACTCCACCTGGCGCTTCTGGTCCTGCGCCGCGAGCGTCAGAACCACGAGCGGGGCCGCGGCCACCGCCGCGGACGCCAGCCAGCGCAGCCACACTCCGGCCTTGGGACGGGTCAGCAGAACGGTCACGCCGTGCGCCGCGAGCAGCAGGGCCCCGTCCAGGTGCAGGAACCCCAGCACCGCGACCGCGGGGGCATAGCCGGCGAACCACCGCCAGGGACGCCGTTCGTCCCGGTCGAGGGCCCGTACGAGCAGGTAGGTGGCGAGCACCGCGACGGCCGCGGTCATGGCGTAGGAGCGCGCCTCCTGCGCCCACCGGCTCGTCTGCGGACCGGCGGCCCACACCAGCCCGGCCGCGAGCCCGGCCGGCGGCCCGAGGCAGCGCCGGCCGAGGACGGCGAGGCCCGCGGCGGCCGCCGCCATGGCGAGCGCGCTGGGCAGCCGCAGCGCGAGCGCGCCCGTCCCGAACACCGCCACCCACGGCTTCATGAGCATGTAGTAGAGGGCGTGCACGAGGTCCAGATGCGGGAAGACGCGCAGCATGTCGCCGTACGACCGGGTCGTCATGCTGATCGTGGCGCCCTCGTCCAGCCACAGGGACGGGGTGCCGATGCCGACGAGCGCCACGGCGAGCGTCAGCGCGGCGCACGCGACCGGCGGCGCCGGACCGGCGAGCAGGCGAGTGACGCGCGCGGTCCCGTCCCGGGGCCGGCTAGCCGTCGCGACCATGGCCGCGACCGTCGGGAGGTAACTCGGCTTCTGGCAGGACACCGGCCTCCCGCAGGATCGCGGCGGTCGGCCTCGGACGGGTGAACAGGCCGTCCTTCACGCCCCGGGCCAGCGCCCGGCGCAGCACCGCGCGGTCGGAGGAGCCGGCGAACGTGCGGGCCCAGCGCCGCGCCGTCGACCCCGCGTACAGGGCCCGTTCGGGCGGCGCGAGCCCGCGGCTCCCGGTGAACAGCCAGATCTTGTTGCGCACCTCGTAGAAGAAGCGGTCGCCCGGGTCCGCGTCCGTCCCGCCGAACTCCCTGGTCTTGTGCACGACGACGCTGCCGGGGCAGAGCAGCCCGCGGCGCCCGCGCAGCAGCCGCGTCGTGAACTCGAAGTCGTCGTTCCAGAGGAAGTAGTCGGCGACCGGCAGCCCGCGCTCGCGCACCGCCGCCGCGTCCACCAGCGCGGACACGAACGACGCGGACCGGATCGGCACGCAGCCGGCCGCGTGCGCGACCCGCGACTCGGCGGCCGTCGCCCGCGGTTTGGGGCGGGGGGTGTTCATCGGGTGGTCCCGGCCGTCGGTCCAGACGACCCGGCTCGCCACGAGCACGGGCGGCCCGTCCTCGCCGGTCGCGGCCTCCCGCGCGTCCAGCAGGGCTCGGAGCGCCTCCGGCTCGGGCACGGTGTCGTCGTCCAGCAGCCAGAGCAGATCCGCGCCCTCGCCCATCGCCCGGGCCATGCCCGCGCTGAACCCGCCGGCCCCGCCGATGTTGCGGGGCAGGGCGAGCAGGTGCACGCCCGGGAACCGCTCGGCGACCATCGCGGCGGTTCCGTCGGCGGACGCGTTGTCGACCACGACGATCCGGTCCGGGGGCCGCGTCTGGGCGCCGAGCGCGGTCAGGGCCTCACCGAGCAGGTCGCGCCGGTTGTAGGTGACGACGACCGCGGTGACGGACGGTCCGTTGCCGCTCCTCGCGCCCGGGGTCACGGGTTGCGCCTGCCCGCGGCCCTGCGGGCGGCGCGCTGCAGCGCCGGCGACGGCGACGCGGCGGTCTCCATGAGTCGCTCCAGGTTCTCCTTCACGCCCGCCATCTCGCTGTGCAGGTGGGCGAGGCCGACGCGTTCGCGCGCCAGCGACAGCTCCTCCAGCAGGTGCGCCGCCACCTCGACGGACGCGGTCGCGACCAGCTCCTCCGGGACGTCGCCGGGGAGCAGCGCGGCCTCCGGGACCCGGGACGTGGTCAGCTCGTCCAGGTCGCCGGCCACGTCGTAGCCGGAGGCGCGCAGCGACTCGGCCAGCTCGCGGGTCCGGTGCGCGGCCCACTCGGCGTGCCGGGCGGGCAGCCCCATCCGGGTGCGGTCCGTCCCGTCGGCGAGCCGCGTCGACCCCCCGGATCCGGCGGCGCCGCGCCCGAGGAGGTGGTCCTGGACCATGTGCTCGTAGTCGCCGCCGAGCGTCGTGCCGATCCTCTCGTTCAGGCGGCGGAGCAGCTCCGCCTCGACCGCCGACAGCGGCTCGTCGCCGGGGATGCCGCCGAGGTCGCACACCCCGTCCTCGACGCCGACCAGGGCGCTGAAGCGTTCCCACATCAGGCCGGCGCGGCCGCCCGGCGGCGGCAGCGTGAGGACGTGGACGCGTTCCCGCGGCACCGCCGACCCCCAGGCCCGCAGCACCCGCACCGGGTCGTGCAGCCCCCAGAACATCTCCCCGTACGGCTCCGGCGCGTCGATGCCGAGCGCGACGAGATCGTCGACGAAGCGCTCGAACGTGATGGTGTGCGCGTGGCGGATCTGCTCCTGCCAGTCGAGGATCAGCTGCCAGCCGAGGTCGCGGGTGGCGAGGACCACGTGCACCTCGGCGGGCTCCAGCGCCGAGACGGCCCGCTTGACCTGCTGCTCGGTCGCCCCGCCCAGCAGAGGCTGGGAGAAGACGACCGCGGGGCCGTCCCAGTCGCGGGCGCGCTCCACGACACGGTCCCACGCGCCGTCCCAGTCCGGGTCCCGGTGGCCGCCCCAGCTCATCTCGCGCAGGTCCATCACGGCCGCGAAGTGCTCCTGCGGCCCCGTGACGGGGTAGCAGACACCGGCGTCGCCCAGCCGCCGCCGGTTGCTCCACAGCGCTCGGTGCAGGAAGTCCGCCTCGGCCGTCGGCGCCCCGACATGCAGGTAGACGGACTTACCGGAATCCCCCATACGGGCGCTCACCTCGTTCTCGTCTCGGCGTCGGGCCGTCGCGTCCCGCCCTGGAACCTGCGGTAGGCGCCGCGCAGCCGGAGCGCCGCCGGGTAGCGCTCCCGCGCCGTGCGCTTGGCCCGCTCGACGAACGGCGCGGCGTCCTGCACGAGCCGGTCCGTCGTGGCGAGCAGCCCCGCCGAGCCCGCGCGCAGCATGCCGATCTGGTCGCGGGCGGGGAGGCCGGCGCCGGGCACCGCCTCGGCCCGCCTCCGATTGTCCTGGACGCGCCGCAGCAGCGCCGCGACGGCGTCGAGGCCCACGTCCGCCATCTCCGCCCAGCGGACCTCGTCGGGCGGCGGCGCGGGCGCGGTCCCGAGGGCGGGGCCTGACGCCGCCGCCGGCATCAGCTCGTACAGGTCGCCCACCACGTGGTAGCCCGCCGCGCGCAGCGCCTCGACGGTCTCCACGGCCCGTTCCACGGCCCACGGAACGTGCTCGCCGGGCAGTTCGATCCTGACCGGCGACGGACGTCCGGTCAGGAGCCGCTGCGCGAGGAACAGCTTGACGTCCTCGTTGTAGGCGTGCCAGCCGACACGGTCGCCGAGCGTCTCGTTGAGGCGCAGCAGGAACTGCGTCTCGCTCAGCCCGAGCGACGGGTTGGCGAACGTCCGGGACAGGTCGTAGTCGTCCGGGACGAGGCCGGTGGCCGCGCAGAAGCGCCGCCAGAGCAGGTCGCGGGGCGCGCCGGGCTGGGGGAGGGTGACGACGTGGACGCGCTCGGGCGGCAGGTCCTCGCCCCAGCGGCCGAGCACCGCGACCGGATCCTGCAGGCCCCAGAACAGCCGCGCGCTCTCGTAGGCGTGCCAGTCCTTCCGCCGCAGCGACGCCACGAACTCGCCGAACGAGGTGGTGAAGCGGTTCTTGACGTCCTCCTGCCAGTGCGCCGGGATCTGCCGGCCGAGGTCGCGCGCGGTGAAGACCACGTGAACATCGGCGAAATCGAGGTCGGCCATGGCCTGCCGGATCCACTGCGGCTGGGCCGGCGCGAACAGCTCCTGCGAGATGACCACGGTGCCGGGCCAGTCGCGGGCCTCGGCGACGAGGTCGTGCCACGCCCCCCGGGTGGCGGGGTCGGACGCCTCGCGGAAGAACGTCCGCCGCAGGTCGAACGCGGCGCGGACGTGCGCGGCCTGGTCGCGGCCCGGGTAGAGGACGCCGTGCTCGCGCAGCCGGTCGCGGTTGTGCCACAGCACGTGCTGGAGGAAGGTCGTGCCGCTCTTGGCGGCGCCGACGTGCAGGAAGACCGCGGGGCGCGCCCCCCGCGCCGCACCGCTGGCAGGGCTGTGCGCCGCACTGCCGGGAGTGGGTGGGGCCACCGCGATCCTTGGCTTCCTGCGACGGTACCGAACGAACCCCGGGTATCTTAGCCGCATTCCGTACAGTGGATCCGGCCGGCGCCCCCGTGCGGCCAGGTCCCTCGCTCCCCGCACGAGTCGGATGGACGCCGTCCAGTGAACGTTGATCTCGTGGTGGCCGGTGCCGGTTTCTTCGGTCTCACGGTCGCCGAACGATGCGCGGCCGGCCTCGGCCTGCGCGTGCTCGTGCTCGACCGCCGCGACCACATCGGCGGGAACGCCTACAGCGAGGCGGAGCCGGAGACGGGCATCGAGGTGCACCGCTACGGCGCGCACCTGTTCCACACCTCCAACGAGCGGGTCTGGGAGTACGCGAACCGGTTCACCGCCTTCACCGGCTACCGGCACCGCGTGTACTCCACCTACAAGGGCCGGGTCTACTCGATGCCGATCAACCTCGGCACGATCTGCGAGTACTTCGGCCGGGTCTTCACCCCCGGCGAGGCGCGCGCGCTGATCGCCGAGCAGGCCGCCGAGATCCGCCGCCCGGCCAACCTGGAGGAGCAGGCGATCTCGCTGATCGGGCGCCCGCTGTACGAGGCGTTCATCCGCGGCTACACCGCCAAGCAGTGGCAGACCGACCCCCGCGACCTGCCCGCGGAGATCATCACCCGGCTCCCGGTGCGCTACACCTTCGACAACCGGTACTTCGACGACGCCCACGAGGGGCTCCCGGTCGACGGCTACACCGCCTGGCTGGAGCGGATGGCCGACCACCCGAACATCGAGGTCCGGCTGAACACCGACTTCCTCGACCTGCGCGACGACCTCGTCGGCAACGTCCCCGTCGTCTACACCGGCCCGCTGGACCGCTACTTCGACTACGCCGAGGGCGAGCTGGGCTGGCGGACGCTGGACTTCGAGACGGAGGTCGTCCCGACCGGCGACTTCCAGGGCACCCCCGTCATGAACTACGCCGACGAGGACGTTCCCTACACCCGGATCCACGAGTTCCGGCACTTCCACCCCGAGCGGGCCGCCTACCCGTCCGACCGGACGGTCATCATGCGGGAGTACTCGCGGGCCGCCGCCCGCGGCGACGAGCCGTACTATCCCGTCAACACCGCCGCCGACCGGGCCCGGCTGCTCGCCTACCGGGAACTGGCCCGGCGTGAGGACGGCGTGCTCTTCGGCGGGCGGCTCGGCACCTACAAGTACCTCGACATGCACATGGCCATCGCGAGCGCGCTCACCATGGTCGACAACCGGCTGCGTCCCCATTTCGGCGAGGGTTCGCGTCTCACTAGCGGAGGTATGGACGAGTGACCGAACACGCCGAGGCGTCCGGGGAGTCCGGCGCCGCCCCCGGGCTGCGGGTCCTGCAGCGCGTCGTCATGCCGGTCGACCGCGACCTGGACGTGCTCAAGCTGTACGTCGAGGGCGAGATCGCCCGTGGAGCCGAGGCCGTCGCGGCGGAGACGGCCGCCGAGGCTTCGGCCGGGGCCCCGGCCGACGGGCCGGAGGGCGTCGGCCGGCGCAGCGTGGTCGTGCCGGTCGGGCGCCGGGTCTCGTTCGCGACCTACTTCAACGCCTTCCCCGCCAGCTACTGGCGCCGCTGGACGTCGGTGGAGGAGGTCGTGCTGCGGGTCCGGCTGCGGGGCCAGGCCACGGTCATCGTCTACCGGTCCAGCGCGAAGGGCCACGTCCAGCGCGTCGACTCCGTCCGCGTCGACTCCGCGACCTCCCGCGAGGAGACGTTCCGGCTGACGCTGCGCCCGTTCATCGACGGCGGCTGGTACTGGATGGACGTGCTCGCCGGGGAGAGCAACGCCGTCCTGGAGCGGGCCGACTGGTGCGCCGACACGGGCGCCACCGGACCCGTCCGGCAGGGGCGGGTCAGCCTGGGCATCACGACGTACAACCGCCCGGGCTTCTGCGTCGACCAGCTCGTCGCGCTCGGCGGCGCGCCCGAGGTGCTGGAGGTGGTGGACGCCGTCTACGTCGTCGACCAGGGGGACCAGCGCGTCCGCGACGACGACGGCTTCGCGCGCGCCGCCGCGTCGCTCGGGCCGAAGCTGCACGTCATCGAGCAGGGCAACCTCGGCGGTTCCGGCGGCTTCTCCCGCGCGATGGACGAGACCCTCAAGGCCGGGACCAGCGACTACGTCCTGCTGCTGGACGACGACGTGGTCACCGAGACCGAGGGCGTCCTGCGCGCCGTCGCGTTCGCGGACTTCGCCCGGACGCCGACGATCGTGGGCGGCCACATGTTCAACCTCTTCGTCCGCTCGCAGCTGCACGCCTACGGCGAGACCATCGGACGGTACCGCTGGTGGTGGGAGGAGGCCCCGCACACCAAGCGCGAGCACGACTTCGCCAGGCCGCCCGACCCGAGCCCCCGCGCGCGGACCAGCTCCGGCAGCCTCCTCAAGACGAAGTGGCTGCACCGGCGCGTGGACGTCGACTACAACGGCTGGTGGATGTGCCTGATCCCCACCGACGTCGTCCGCAAGGTCGGGCTGTCGATGCCGATGTTCATCAAGTGGGACGACGCCGAGTACTGCGTCCGCGCCGGCGAGGCCGGCTTCCCGACCGTGACGCTGCCGGGCATGGCCGCCTGGCACGTCCCCTGGCAGGACAAGGACGACGGCATCGACTGGCAGGCGTACTTCCACGAGCGCAACCGCCTGGTCACCGCCCTCATGCACTCGCCGTACGAGCGCGGCGGCAACCTGCTCAAGGAGAGCTTCATCATCTCGGTGAAGCACGCGCTGGCCATGCAGTACTCCACCGCCGAGCTGATGCTGTCGGCGATCGAGGACGTGCTGAGCGGCCCCGAGCACATGCACGCGGGCATCGCCTCGAAGCTGCCGGAGATCCTCGCGTTCCGCGCCGACTTCCCCGACGCGCAGAACCGCGCCAGCCACGAGGAGTTCCCGCAGGTCCGGCGCGCCAAGCCGCCGAAGCGCGGGCGCGGGTTCAAGCCGCCGCGCGGGACGGCGAACGTGCTCGCGAGCGCGATGCTCGGCACCGTCAGGCAGCTCCGTCCGGTCGAACCCGGCTCGCGCGGCAACCCGCAGGCCGTCGTCCCGCACATCGACCGGCACTGGAGCCTGCTGTCGCAGGTCGACAGCGCGCTCGTCTCCTCCGCCGACGGCACCAGGGTGGCCTGGTACCAGCGCGACCCGGAGCGTTTCCGGACGCTGCTGCGGCGCACGTCGCTGCTGCACGCCCGGCTGGGGCGCGAGTGGCCGGAGCTGAGCCGCCGCTACCGGGCCGCGATGGCCGACCTCGCCTCCGCCGAGGCATGGCGGGCGACGTTCGACGCCGCGGGCGGCGGGAGTGCCGACGCGGGCGGCGGGGGCGCCGACGGGGGCGGGCGCGGATGACCGCCACGCCGGTCCGCGCCGACGAGGGGCTGCGGGCGCCGGGAGGGGACGGCGGCCTCCGGCGGACCTTCCGGGAGAAGTACCTGCTGCGGCTGCTGGTGCGCCGGGAGCTCAGAGCCCGCTACAAGGGCTCGCTGCTCGGCCTCGGCTGGTCCTACGTGCGGCCGGCCGTGCACTTCGGCGTCTACTTCTACGTCATCGGCGTGTTCCTCGGCATGGACGACCGGGTCGAGGACTTCCCGGTCTACCTGTTCTCGGGCATGGTGCTGATCAACCTGTTCACCGAGACGCTGCACTCGACGACCCGCTCGGTGACGGGCAACGCCGCGCTCGTCCGCAAGGTGTTCCTGCCGCGCGAGCTGTTCCCGACCGCGTCGGTGCTGGTCTCGCTCGTCCACTTCCTGCCCGGGATGATGATCCTGCTGGGCGGGTCCGTCGCCGCCGGATGGCGGCCGTCGCCCGCGGAGCTCGGCGCGGCCCTGTACGGGTTCGCGATCGTCCTCGTGCTCGGCTTCGGGCTCGGGCTGCTCTGCGCGGCCGTGAACGTGTTCTTCCGCGACCTGGAGCAGGTCGTGGACATCTCCATGATCGTCATCACCTGGTCGGTGCCGATGATCTATCCATGGACCCACGTCCGGGAGCACGCGCCCGGCTGGGTGCTGGACGTCTACCTCGCCAACCCGCTCGTCAGCGCCGTCTCTCTGTTCCAGCGGGCCTTCTGGTACCCCGGGACCCGCGGCGACCACGCCTTCCCGCCCCACCTCTACGCCCACGCCGGGGTCGCCCTGGCCGCCAGCGTGCTGGTGTTCGCCGCCGGGCACGCGGCGTTCTCCCGCATGCAGGCGCGCTTCGCGCAGGAGCTGTAGCCGTTGAACGCCTCGCACCCGACCGCGGCCCCGTCGATCGTCATCGACCGCGTCACGAAGAACTTCACCCTGCGGCACGCGCGCTCGATCAAGGAGATGAGCGTCCGCGCGTTCCGCGGGCAGCGCCTGTCGGACCGGTTCCGGGCGCTGGACGAGGTGAGCCTCACCATCGGCCAGGGCGAGACCGTCGCGCTCATGGGGCTGAACGGCTCCGGCAAGAGCACCCTGCTCAAGATGATCTCCGGGGTGCTGCGCCCGGACAGCGGGTCGGTCCTCGTCCGGGGGCGCATCGCCGGCCTGATCGACGTGGGCGCCGGCCTGCACCCCGAGCTGACGGGCCGCGAGAACGTCTACCTCAACGGCGCGATCCTCGGCATGCCGCAGGCCGAGATCGCCCGCAAGTTCGACGCGATCGTCGAGTTCTCCGGCGTCGAGCGCTTCCTGGACGACCAGGTGAAGTTCTACTCGTCCGGCATGTTCATGCGGCTGGCCTTCTCGATCGCGGCGCACACCGAGCCGGACGTCTTCCTCATCGACGAGGTGCTGGCCGTCGGCGACCCGCCGTTCCGGGAGAAGTGCCTGGACCGCATCCGCGAGCTGCGCGGCGAGGGCCGGACCATGGTCGTCGTCGCGCACGACATCCGGATGCTCGTCGGGCTGTGCGACCGCGGCGTCACCATGCGGCAGGGCCGGGTGATCTTCGACGGGCCGACGGAGGAGGCCGGCCGGCTCGTCCGCGAGGACCGCGCCGCCCGCCGCGCCGCGGCGGCCGGGACGACGGCCGCACCGGGAGTTTCCGGGGGAAACGGAGTTCTCGGTGGATAGGGTGTCCCGAGCCGCGGCCGGGGGCCGCGCCCGCCGGTGCAGGACCAGGGGATGCAGGACCAGGGGAGAGGTGCGGCGTTGACCAAGCAGGAGTCCGGCAGCCCGTTGCTCGACGACGTCCACCGCGTCATCGCCGACCGGGCGTGCGCCGTCCTGTCGCTGGACGTCTTCGACACGGTGCTGTGGCGCCGGGTGCCCCGTCCCACCGACGCGTTCGCCCTGCTCGGGGCCCGGATGCGGGAGTCGGGCCTCTGCCCGCCCTGGGTGACGGACGCGACGTTCCGCCGCATGCGCATCGCCGCCGAGGACGCCGCGCGCCGCGGCCGCGACGCCCTCGGCACCGAGGTCTCCCTCTTCGACGTCTGGCGCGCGATGCCGGACGGGATCTTCGGCGCCGCGTCCCTGGAGGAGCTGGTCGAGGCCGAGGTCCAGGTGGAGCGCGAGCTCACCGTCGTGGACCTGGACGTCGCCGAGGTCGTCCGGGCGGCGCGCGAGCAGGACCTCCAGGTCGTCCTGGTGTCCGACACCTACTTCACCGAGGAACACCTCTCCCGGCTCCTCGACCGGCCGGAACTCGGCCCGCTGGACGGCGTGCGCGTCTTCCGCTCCAACCAGCACGGCACCGACAAGGCGTCCGGCCTCTGGGAGATCGTGCTGCGCGAACTCGACCGCGGCCCTGAGCAGATCGTGCACGTCGGCGACCACGAGATCGCCGACCACGAGGTGCCCCGCAAGCTCGGCATCCGCACCGTGCACTACCGCAGGCTCGACGACCCCTACCTCGACGTGCTCGGACGCGAGAAGGAACCCGTCGGACCGTTCGGAGACCACGCCCCCGACCTGGACGACCGGCACGGCGACTTCGGCCTCACCAGCCTGCGCGCCAAGGCGGTCCACTCCGGCGTCCCGTTCACCACCTCCGCGCTGGACGTCGCGTGGCGCTACGGCGCCGGCGTCCTCGGCCCGGTGCTGACCGGCTTCGCCGAATGGGCGGCGTGGCGGGCGCACGACACCGGCATCCGCCGGCTGTGGTGCCCGATGCGCGAGGGCGAACTGCTGTCCCGGCTGATCAACGAGGCCGCCGCGGCGCGCGGCTGGGACGTGCGCGCCGCCCCGGTGTGGCTGTCGCGGTTCACGACCTCGCTCGCCGGGCTCGACCCCCACGACACCGGCGCGGTGCACGCCTTCGTCCGCACCGGCTACCGGCTGACCGTCCGGCAGGCGCTGTCGGTCCTGGAACTCCAGCCCGGCGACGTGCCCGGCCTCGCGACCGAGCTGGACACCGTCATCGACAACGGCGACATCGCCGAGCGGGTCGCCCGCGCGCTGACCGAGACGCCGCACCTGTGCAACCGGCTCGCGGTGACCGTCACCGCCGCCCGCGAACGCATGATCAAGTCGCTGCGGGACGCGGGCGCCCTCGACGACGACGCCCTCGCCGCGGGCGAGCTGACGCTCGTCGACCTCGGCTGGGGCGGGACGATCCAGCGCCAGCTCGCCCGCGCCCTGGAGATCGCCCGCATCGACGTCAGGCCGGCGGGGCTGTACCTGGCCACCGACGGCCGGGCCGAGCGCGTCCACATGGCCGGCCTGCGCGCCGAGGGCTACCTGGCCCAGTCCGGGCATCCCACGCACGTCGCGGCGACCGTCACCCGCAGCCCCGAGATCGTCGAGCAGTGCGTCAACGCGCTGTGCGGCTCCCTCATCGGCTACACCGAGGACGGCGCGCCGGTCCTCGGCCGGACGGCCGACTCGCCGTCCCAGAACGCCGAGCGCCGGACCGTGCAGGACGGCGTCCTGGCCTTCCAGCGCATGTGGAACCGGTACGTCGCCGCGTCCGGCGGCGCCTGGCCCGACCTCGCCCGCCCGGAGGCGGCGCGGAACCGGCTCGCGCGCATCCTGGTGGCCGCTCTGGAGTCGCCCACCCCCGACGAGGCCGCCGTCTTCGGCAACTGGACCCACGAGGACAACTTCGGCTCGTCCCTGGTCACCACGCTGCTGCCCGCCGACCTCAAGGCGGCCGTCCCGTACCTGTCGCCGGGCGACCTCGGCGACCTGCACATGCGCGACTCGTTCTGGCCCGCGCTGATCGCCGCGTCCGACACCGGGCTCGGCGCCATGGCGAGGGCGATCGCCGACGGCGCCATCGACGCCGAGGCGTTCGACCCGTCCGGCGAGAAGCACGAGACGCGGCTGCGGTTCCGGACGGCCGACGACCGGTGGCACGAGCCCATCCGGCGCCGCGTCCGGATCAATCACAACGGCCTGTCGTTCTCCCGGCTCTCCTTCGAGCACCACGACACGGTCGACATCTCGCTCGCGATCCCCGGCCGTCCCGCGATCGTGCGGGTCGACTGGATCGAGGCCAGGGTCATCGCCGGGGGGCGGCGTCGCGAGCAGGTGCTGCGCTGGGACAAGCCGGAGGACTTCGTCGGCCTGCACTACGCCGACTGCCGCTACCTCGGCGGCAACCTCATGGAGTTCGACACCTCCTACGCGGCCGTGTGGCTCCCGCTCGCCCGCCGCGCCGGGGTGCCGGCGGTCTCGTCCGGGCAGATCACGATCGCGTTCGCGATGCTGCCCCAGTCGGCGACGGGCATGGCGCCGCGCATGCCGGTCGACCGGAGGGCCGAGCGGGCCGCCCGGGCCGCGCGGATCACCGAACGCGTCCGCACGGAGTACCGGACCGCCGGGGTCCGCGGCATCGCCGCCGGAGCCGGACGAGTGGCCAGGAGGAAGCTCGGTGACACGTGACCTCGGGGCGGCGTCGACCGGATCCCCGGACGACCCGCACGAGCAGTCCCGCGCCGCCCGGGAGCAGCCGCTGCTGCTGCACTCGATGGCGGTGTTCCGCGAGCTGTTCGAGGCGGTCTTCCGCTGCCGCGACATCGGCGTCGTCGTCGAGGTCGGCGTGGAGTCGGGCCAGGTCAGCGCCCTGTACGCCGACCTCGGCGCGACCGTCCACTGCGTCGAGCCCGCACCCGGCGAGGAGCTGCGCGCCGTCCTCGACGGCGACCCGCGCCTGAACCTGGTGGAGGGCCTCTCGCCCGCCGTGCTGCCCGACCTGCCGTTGGCGGACCTCTACATCCTGGACGGCGACCACAACTACGCGGTCGTCCGCGACGAACTCGCCTGGATCATGGCGAACGCCCCGGACGCCGTGGTCGTCCTGCACGACGTGCTGTGGCCGTGCGGTCGCCGCGACTTCTACTACCAGCCGTCGCCGGTCGCGCCGGAGGACGCGCACCCGGCCACGACCGACGGCCCCACGGTCTGGCACGACGAGCTCACCCCCGCCGGGTTCGTCGGCGACGGCGCCTACACCGTGGCCGAGCGGGCGGGCGGACCCCGCAACGGCGTCCTCACGGCCGTCGAGGACGCGCTGGACGGGACCGGCGACTGGCGGTTCCAGATCGTCCCGGCCGTGTTCGGTTTCGGCGTCCTCGCCAGGACGGGCGCACCCGGCACGGACGCCGTCTTCGAGGCGCTGCGGCCCTACACGTCCTCGCGCCTGCTCGCCGCGATGGAGAACAACCGCATCGCCCTCTACACCCGCGTCCTGCAGCTCCAGTACGAGGCGGCGGCCCGCACCAGGGAGGCCACCCGGCTGACCGAGACCATCAACGCCCAGCAGCGGGAGATCGCCCGCCTGAAGGACGAACTCGACCGCGCCGCCACGGAGAACGCGTCCAGGAGCCAGGAGCTTCAGCGGCTGCGCGACACGCCGCCCGCTCCGTCGCCGGTTCCGGAGCAAGAGCTCGGGGCGGCCGTGTCCAACCTCGGCCGGGCGCTCTCCGCCCGCATCCGCAAGTCGCCGGGACCCCGGCCGTGAACCCGCTGTCCGGCGGCTGGACGCCGTCGCCGGGCGCCGTGACCTGGCCCGCCGCGGCCACCGCCACCGGCCCGGATCCCGTGGCCGTGGACGCCCCAACTCCAGGAGAGGGAGCAGGCAATGACGGACTACGTCTCGACCGTGGCGATGCACCGGGCCACCTGGGGAACCTTCCTCGAACCTGACCCGAACCTCGTCGACGTCGAGAACCTGCACGAGGCCTTGCACATCCCGATTCGGGGAGGCCATCGCGCCGAGCTGGGAAAGTTCGCCGGCAGGAACGCCGTCTTCGACCGCGCGGCCGCCAGGATCGGGGAGGCGGGACTGCTCTACGAGGACCAGTGCAGCGCCTACCACTACTACGACCTGTTCTGCTGCGTCGAGCGCTGCCACGGGGAGCTGACCAGGCTGGTCGACCTGGGGGTCTTCATGGGGGGCTCCGCGGCCGTCCTCGCCGGCTGCGTCGAGCCGATGGGCCTCGAACTCGACCTCGTCGACGTCAACGCCGCCTACCTGCAGTTCACCTACGAGCGGCTGCGCCGCATCTTCCCGCGCGCCATGACGCGCGTCCGCATGTTCCACGGTGACCTGCCGACCTATGTCGCCAACGTGCTGGAGGCCGAGCCGCAGACGCGCGCCCTGGTGCACCACGACGGTGCGCACGGTTTCGACCAGGTCGTCCGGGACCTGAGCTCGCTGTTCTTCGTCCGCGACCGCGTCCACGGGCTGGCGATCCATGCCACCCACCTGCGCGGCGACATCCAGTACCTCAACTTCGTCGACGCCGCCGTCCACGCGATGTTCGGCGCGGGGGTCAAGTACGAGGCGCTCGGCGCGAACTTTCCGCCTGAGGCGCCGGTGACCGTTCCGAACCGATGGAACGGGAACTATTTCCTCGCCGGACAGCCGGAGGGGATGTACGTCCCGTTCGACGGGGTGGAGTGGAAGTACCCGTATCCCGCCATGGAGCTGGAGGCGTTCCTGCCGGTGAAAGCGTCCCCCGCGGGCTGACGGTGGCCGGATCCGGCCAACCCCGAGCGGGAGTGTGCCCGATCTTTCCCGCGGGCTGACCTGGTGACCGATTTGACGAGCGAGACGGGTCGTCCGCGGGGCTGTTCCATTGAACGTGGCGCGGGAACGCGGGAAGCTCTTTACCCTGTGCTGTGTAGGAAACCGACCGTAAGCAACCGAACCGGCCACCCCCAGGCGTTCCATACATTCCCGCGACTCCCAGGGGTCTCTCGACGTGACGGACATGGCGAGCGGGTCCGCGATGGCGCGGCTCACACAGGCCGACCGCGTCTACGTGGGCTGGCGCTACGCGCAGGTGCACCCCGACCCGGGGCCGCCTCCCGACCGGCCTGAGGCGCCGCCGCGGGCGCCGCTGCCGCCTCCCGCGCGGCGGCCCGGCGAGGACATGGCCGGGCGTCCGCTGCGCATCGCGTTCGCCGGCACGCTGGTGTTCGTCGGCCTGTTCCTCCTGTGCGGCGCCGCCGGGGTGATCCCGTGGGCGTTCGCCATCGTGGCGCTGCTGGCGTGCGGCGTCGTCCTCGCCATCACCGGCGGTGCGCTGTGGCGGGACGAACGCGGCGTCCGCGAACGGATCGCCCACGAGCGGGACGTGGAGGCACGCGACCGGGCCGCACGCGAGCGGGCCCGCAGGAAGGCCGACGAGGCCTACTCCAAGGAGCGGGCCGAGTGGGAGCGCCGCCAGTCGGCGTACGAGAGCCAGCGCGAGTGGTACCCGGTGGCCGTCCCGCCCGGGGTCGACCGGGTGGACGTCGTGGGCGGCACCCTCGCCGGATGGTCGGCGGCCGTCACGACGATGGGCGCTGCCAGGCTCGCCGTGGGCGCGCGGCTGACCGTGATCGACCTGTCCGAGGGGGCGGTCGCGCACGACCTCCTCCGGCTCGCGGCCGACCGCGGCGACGACCCGCTCGTCTGGGTCCTGCCCGCCGACCTCCCGCGCCTCGACGCCACCCGCGGCCTCAACCCCGAGGCGCTCGCCGACGTGCTGTCCCTGGTCGTCAGCGCGGGCGAGGAAGAGGGCGGCACCCGCGACCTGTCGTTCGACAACTCGATCCTGGAACGCCTCATCGAGGTCCTCGGCCCGGACACCACCATCCCCAAGATCACCGCCGCCCTGCGCGTCCTCGCCCAGGTCGGCGACCCCCGCGACGACCTGCGCAAGGGCCTGCTCACCGACGAGCAGCACGAGCGGATCGCGACCCTGTTCGGCCGCGACGCGACCGACCGCATCGTCGTCCGCCGCGCGTGGGCGCTGGAGGCGCAGCTCCGCAAGCTGGAGAAGCTCGCCACCGAGCCCGTCCGCCTGCCGCCCTCGCGCCTGCACGTGGTGTCGATGGACCGGCGCGCCGGCGTCCTCACCAACCGCATCCTCGGCACCTACGTGACGACCGCCCTCACGCACCGGATCCGCGAGGCCCCGCCCGGCGGCCGCTGGGACCACACGCTCTTCCTCTGCGGGGCCGAGAAGCTGCGCGGGGACGTCCTGGACCGCCTCATCGACGCCTGCGAGGCCACCGGCACCGGGCTCGTCCTGATGTACCGGTCGATCCCCGGCCACGTCCGCGAGCGCCTCGGCCGCCGCGGCCACGCCGCCGTCGGGTTCATGCGCCTCGGCAACCCCGAGGACGCCCGCGTCGCCGCCGAGCACATCGGCGCCGGGCAGCCGCTCCTCGTCGCCGAGATCACCGACTCGGCCGCCGAGACGCTGTTCGACGTGGCGGGCGAGTCCTACGCCAGCACGGTCGCCTACGCGCGCCCCCGCGGCGACGGCCTCACCGACCCCGTCTGGACGCCGCTGCCCGCCCCCGCCGCCGACGACTCCGTCCTGGTGGAGGGCATCAGCTCCGCGACCGCCTGGGGCCGCACGGTCGCCCGGCCCCGTCCCGACAAGCAGCGCTTCCGTGAACTCCTCATCGAACCCCTGCAACTCCAGGAGCTCCCGCCCACGGCCATGGTCTTCACCCACTCGGGCGCGACAGGCCGCCGCACCCTCCTGGTGGACGCGAACCCGGGCATCATCACGCTGCCGACCGCCCACTCGATGGAGTTCGAGGAGTACCTCCGGGAACAGCAGCAGACCCCGGAGCAACCCGCCGAACCGGACCCGCCCGAGCCCTCGAAGCCCCCCGAAGCGCCGGCTCCGCAGCGCCTCCAGAAAGCCCGCCACGCCCTCCCCAGAGGCACGGCCCCCCGCCAGCCCCGCAAGGTCCCACCCCTGAAGCCCAACGGCCGCCACAAAGCCGACCCCCCGTCCACCCCCTGACCGGCGGTCGCGGCCGGTTCAGCGAGTCGCGAGGGCGGAGTCCACGGCGCGGCGCAGGGCCACACGGGTGAGCAGGAGGACGGGCCCGTCCGGATCCTTGCTGTCCCGCACCGCCACGGCGTCCCCCGCGCCCGCAAGCTCGATGCAGTTCCCTCCGTTAGAAGCGCTGTAGCTGCTCTTACGCCACTTGGTGTCCGTCAGGTCCATTTTTCCTGAGCAACCTTCCTGATTAGCTCGCGGGACATGTCTTCTGTAAGGGTGCGCGAGCGAAGCGCGACCAGGGTTCGTGCTAGTGCGGACAGGTCTGTGGGGTCGTCGGTAGTGATGGCGCGGATGGCCGTCTCGACATATGCGACCTCGCTTCGATCGTCCATCGTCGCGACCACGAATGCGCCGGTGTTCCCGTCATGCTCGCCGCTTGTCAACACTACTTGAACCGTGACGTTGGGCAACATGCTGATCTCTACCAAATGCTCCAGTTGCTCTCGCATCGTCTCGGCCGTGCCGACCGGCCGATAGAGGGCCTGTTCATCGATGAGAAGCACGAGGGTGGGGGCGGGATTGTCTCCTTCTCTGGTGATGATCGCCTGGCGGCTGATGCGGGTGTCGGCGGCGTCCTTGTTGTTGTGCAGGATCGCCAACGCGTAAGTCTGGGTCTGTGCCAAGCCAGGGATCAAGGAGTGTTCCCAGCACACGAGCATGGCCGCCTCAGACTCGACTTCGGGCCAGTCGAACCAGATCGGCACAGGGTGGCCGTTCCTGTTCAGGTCCAGCCAGAGTTTGATCAGGGCGCCGTCAGCCTTAAGGAGACGATCAACCGCGTCAACGAAGTCCCGAGTGGCGCGCCTGGTGCCGTTCTCGATGCGGCTTACCTGCGCCTTGCTGATGTTTGTGTGATCGGCAATGGACTGTTGCGTGATCTCCCTCGCCTCACGCATGCGGCGTAACTGGCCACCGAAGGCGATCAACGCGGGGGACTCTTTGGGGCGTTGGCGTCGTGCAGGCATGAGCGCGAAGTTTCCTCTCCTTGGCACCTCACCACGGCGGCCTTCCAGTTTCCAGTCGTCACCAAGACGAATTGGCAACAACATCCTACTGAGAAACCTTGCTAATCGTGTGGAGTTCGCCACAGAGAGTGAGGAGATCGATCATGGGCGAGTCGGCATGTCACGGGAACGAGATCGTGGTGAAGAACGATCTTGCGGTCGTCGCCGAGGTGCGGCGGTTCGTTCGGCTGGTCGCCGGTCAGTGGGAGATGGACGACTTCGTCCCCTGCCTGGTGGCGAGCGAACTGGTGACCAACGCCCTCCGGTACGCGTCCGCGCCCGACGGTGACGTGACGTTCCGGGTCGGGCGCACGGACGACGGCGCGTTGTGGATGGAGGTGCAGGACGAGACCTACGATCTGCCCCGCGTCCAGCGCGCGGACACCATCAGCGAGACGGGCCGGGGAATGTTCATCGTGAACCAGTTCGCGCGCTGCTGGGGCGTCCGTCCCCTGGCCGGCAACGCGGGCAAGGTCGTCTTCGCAGTCGTCGACCCCTCATGACGGCGGAGGGGGCACGCCCGGCGGCTGATCAGCAGCGGTTCCGTCGGTAGGGCAGTCCGATGATCAGCGCGGCCCCGACGGTCAGGTGCATGCCGAGCAGCACGAGCCGGCTGCTGGTGTCGGCGCCGCTGCCCAGCGGTCCCACCAGCGAGAGGGCCAGTGTGATCAGCGTGATGATCCGGAAGACCCGGGTGGGGTGGCGGACGGTGCGCTCCAGGAGGGCGAGCAACCCCCAGGCGGCCAGTCCGGCGGCCAGCGCGGCGCCGACGACGGCAGCCGGGCCGATGTGCTGGGTGGAGTCGCCCTGGTGGACGGTGAGGGCGCTGCCGGCCCAGGGATCATTGACGGCCCAGAGGAGCAGAGCGCCGGCCGCTGCGGCGGCGACGTTGATCGCGCGGCCCCTGCGCCGAGCGGTGGTGCAGGTCTTCGCGGTCTGCTGCGTGTCGTTGCTCATGCCGATGAGCATCGCGGCAGGGGCGGGAACGGCACATCACACCGCAGACCAGACCGAGCCGCTCGAAAGAGAAGCCGACCACCGACTTTGGAAGGGGGTCCGCGCCCGCCGCCCGCCGCGACGGCGCCGTCATTGTGGCGTTGGGAAGTGGGGGCGGTCGGGAGTTGGGAGCCATTCCGTTTGAGGGCGGTAGTGGTGTTGTGCGTGGGTGATGAAGCTGGGGAGGGACGGGTGGCGGTTGGCCTCGTGCCACATCAGGGACCAGGGGTAGGCCGGGGTGGGGTCGGTTATGGCGATCTGGACGACGTCCGGGTGGCCGGGGAACTGGGTCTTGTTTCCGAAGGTGATGAGGTCGGGGGAGGCGCCGATCCTCTCCATCATGTGGTCGTGGCCGAAGACCGGGCCTGATGTGTCGATGTGGACGCCGAACTCTGCGCTGAGGTGGCGGTAGTAGTCCGCCCACTCGCTTTCGGGGGTGTTGCCGGGCATCCATGCCGTCGAGCCTGAGAGTTCTCTCATCGGCACCTGGCGGTGCTCGGCGAGGCGGTGCCGGTGGCCGACCAGGATGGGGATGGGCTCCAGGGCGGCCGGGACGCGCCTGATCCCAGGTGGGAGGGGTGCGGTGACGCGGCCGAAGGCGGCGTCGATCGAGCCGTCGGTGAGGGCCGTCCAGCGTGAGCCGGCGCCGCGGGAGACGACGATGTCGACTTCGGCGTCGCCGGTCTCGTAGAAGGAACGGACGATCTCGATCGGGGCCGCGTTGTGGCCGAGCACGTCGATGCGCAGGGCGCGGTGGCGGGCGCGCAGCATCGCGGTGGCCTGGTCGGCGAGGCCGATCAGTGCTCGGGCCTGGGGGAGGAAGGCCGCACCGTCCTCGGTCGGCTCGGCGCCGGTGCGGGAGCGGTGCAGGAGGGGGACGCCGAGGGCCGCTTCGAGCTTGGCGATCCGCTTGGAGACCGCCTGCTGGGTCATGTCCAGGCGGTCCGCGGCTTCGGTGAATCGCCCGTCGTCGACGACGGCGAGGAACGCTCGGACGGCACCGAGATCTAGCTCCAACGACAACTCCTGGTTGTTCTGCGCCGGCGTGTCGGTTGTTGGACGCCGCCGGGCGGGTTCGGCTCTGATTGCCAATCCGGTCGGCAGTCCGACGACTAGGAGGAGCTTAGGTGGCACCGTCGAGCGAACCGCGTCCGTTTCCGCGCCTTGACCCCCTCGGGAGGTCCGCCGGGGAGCGGGAGATTCCGTTGAGCGGAGGCCGCATCACCGAGGGGGTCGTGCGGGTCGGTGACACGGTGCGGCGGCCGATGGGGGCGCATTCGGCGTTCGTGCATCGACTGCTCCGGCATTTCGAGGCGGTGGGCTGCGACGCGGCGCCCCGGCTGCTCGGGATCGACGGCAAGGGGCGCGAGGTCCTCAGCTTCCAGCGCGGTGAGACGCGGACCGAGTTCCGGTCCCGGGAATGGACGTCCGCCCAGATCGCCGCGGTGGCGCGGTTGCTGCGCCGGCTGCACGACGCCAGTGCGGGCGCGGCCATCGCGGGCGGTCAGGAGACCGTGTGCCACAACGACTTCTCCCCGCTGAACGTCACTTTCGTCGACGGCCTGCCCGTGGCCGCCTTCGACTTCGACCAGGCGGCTCCCGGCCCGCGTACGCGCGATCTCGCCTACGCCGCCTGGTTGTGGCTGTTCGGCGCCGATGTCGCCCGCCCTCTCGATCGGCAGACGTTTCTGCTGCGGACCTTCCTCGACGTGTACGGGCTCGGAGAGGAGGGCCGGCGAGGGTTCGGCGCGCTCATCGTCGCCCGGGTCGAGGACGAGCTCGCCATGCACCGGCGCGCCGGACGGATCACTACCCCCGGCACCTGGCTGCATCAGGAGATCGTGTGGTTGGGAAAGCACGCCGACGACATCGACCGCGGTCTGCGGGACGCGCCCTGACGTGCGGGGGGCGGGTTCTTCCTTGACGGGCATTGGCGTTGGGGGTGGGGGCGGGGTTGGATGCTGGGGTGACTATGCCCCCTGGTTCGTCTCGTGCTGGCCGGCCGCCTTCCGGGTGGGGTGGTGGGGTGGCGCAGGGCGGGCCGCCGGTCGCTGTGCAGGGGGCGCCGTTCGTGTTGCCGGGGCCCTGGTACCGGATCCAGGCGATTCCGGTGCCGCAGCGGGAGGCGTCCGCGGAGTGGGACTTCGTGAGCGTGCTGCCCGCGGCGCTGTCGGCGGCGCGGTCGGGGAGGCCGTTCGTCGTCGGGTGGCTGTCGGCGGGCGGCGGGGCGCCGCTGGAGCTGATCACCAACGCGGGGCCGATCGGGACGCCCGAGGCCGGGGCGGAGACGCACGGGCTGCTGTTCCCCAGCGGGGCGCGGGGCGTGCCGATCGGGGACGGGTGGCTGCGGCAGGCCGAGCGGATGGAGTGGACGCGGTGTCCGGGACGGCTCGCGCCGCAGGGGTCCGGGGCCGGGCCGGGGCTGTTCGAGTCGACGCTCGTCACGCTGATGGAGCGGCCGTTCGGGTGGTTCGTGGTCGCCGATCCGTGCGACGAGCGGCTGGTCGACGCCGAGATGCGCGAGCTGCACCACGAGTTGCGGATGTTGCGGCGGGGTGAGGACGAGCATGCGCGGCTCGCGGTGGCGCGGGCCGACCGGAGGCTCGCCGAGCTGGACGCGTTCCGCGAGGCCGGGCTCTGGCAGGTCCGGGTGGTGGCCGGGGCCGCGTCGCAGGCGGAGCTGGGGCAGATCGCGCCCGTGCTGGTCGGGTCCATGGAGCTGGGGCACCATCCGTACCGGCTGAGGTCGGGGCAGGGGAGCGGGTCGTTCGCCGAGATGCTGGGCCCGGGGACGGCGCCCGCTCAGGTGCGGCCGATGAGCGAGGCGGAGCAGCGGTTCCCGTTCGTCGCGACGGCCGGGGCGCTGGCGGCGCTGGCCGGGCTGCCGCGGCGGGAGGTGCCGGGGCTGCGGGTGCTGGACGCCGGGTACTTCGACGTGACGTCCGAGACGGCCCCGGCGAGCGGGGAGGCGCAGATCGAGCTGGGCGCCATCCTGGACGGCCAGGACCGCGAGGTCGGGCGGTTCGCCGTGCCCCGCTCGACCATCAACCGGCACGTGTTCGTCACGGGCGCGACCGGCGCGGGCAAGTCGCAGACGGTCCGGCACCTGCTGGAGCAGCTCACCCGGGCGGGCGTGCCGTGGCTGGCGATCGAGCCCGCGAAGTCGGAGTACGCGGCGATGGCGGGCCGCATCCAGGACCTCGGCGGGCCCGTCACGGTCGTCAACCCCTCGGACCCGGACTCGGTGCCGCTGTCGGTGAACCCGCTCGCGCCGGAGCCGGGCTACCCCGTCCAGGCGCACATCGACATGGTGCGGGCGCTGTTCCAGGCCGCGTTCGACGCCGAGGAGCCGTTCCCGCAGATCATGGCGCAGGCGCTGCAGCGCGTCTACGAGAACAACGGGTGGGACGTGGTGACGGGCGGGGGCGTGCCCGGGTCGCTCATCGAGCCCGCCGTGCCGACGCTGGAGCAGCTGCAGAACGCGGCGCTCCAGGTCATCCAGGACGTGGGCTACGGCCGCGAGCTGATGGCCGACGTGCAGGGGTTCGTGGACGTGCGGCTGCGGTCCCTGCGCATCGGCTCGGCCGGACGGTTCTTCGAGGGCGGCCACCCGGCCGACATCGGCGGGATGCTCCGCGACAACATCGTGCTCGCCATCGAGGACGTCGCGAACGACGAGGACAAGGCGTTCCTCATGGGGACGCTCATCATCCGCATCGTCGAGCACCTGCGGATGCGGGAGCGCAGGCGCGACCGCGCCACGGGGTCGGCGCTGCGGCACGTCATCGTGATCGAGGAGGCGCACCGGCTGCTGCGCAACCGGGGGCCCGAGCGCGGCAGCTCCCACGCCGTCGAGCTGTTCGCCGGGATGCTCGCCGAGATCCGCGCGTACGGCGAGGGCATCATCGTCGCCGAGCAGATCCCGACGAAGCTCGTCCCGGACGTCATCAAGAACACGGCGCTCAAAGTGGTGCACCGGCTGCCCGCGTTCGACGACCGGCACCAGGTCGGCGCGGCGATGAACCTGGACGGCGACCAGTCCCGCGAGGTGGTGTCGCTGCGTCCGGGCGTCGCCGCCGTGTTCGCGGACGGCATGGACCGTCCGCTGCGCGTGCGGGTGCCGCTCGGCGAGGGCCGCGAGGCGGAGCTGCCCGGCCCGCCCCCGCCCGTGGACGGCAGGCGGTCGGCGGCGTGCGGCTGCGAGTGCCGTTCGGGGCGCGCCTGCACCCTGTACGAGCTGCGCGAGGCCGACCTGATCGCGGGCCATGCCGACTGGGCGTGGCTGCGCCTGTGGGCCGACACGCTCGTCCTGGCGCATGTGGCGAACCGCCCGATCCCGTCGGTCCCGCCCGAACTGGGGCGCGCCTGGTCGCGGCTCACGCCCCGGCTCCGCGAGTGCGCGCTGGCGACCGTCCTCGAACGGGCGGTGTCGCGGCGGTCGCGGGGGCTGCGCACCGCCTACCCGCCGGCCGACCTCACCGCCGCCGTCGCCGAGGTCGCGCAGCGGCTGCTCGGCGGCGGCGCGCCGGGCGCCTCCCCCGGCCCGCAGTGGGTGGTTCCGCAGGTCAGGTGGCTGCACGAGCTCGACAGGCTCTTTCCCTACGGCGGCGGCGCGCCCGACAAGCACGCCCTCGCGCCGCCCCTGGACTACCAGCTCCCCGGCCTCAAGCAGCCGCCGCACGCCAAGCTCGGCCACCGGCTCCGCGCCCTGCGCCGCCACCCGCTGTCGATGGAGCTGGAACGCAACCGTCCGATCGCCGCGACCGCCCTCTACGGCGACGACGACCAGTCGGGCTTCTTCAAGGACCTGGCCGTCGTCGCGATCGGGTTCGACGAGGACGAGCAGATCGACCACGTCGCCGGGACGATGCGCGTCACCGGATGGCTGGAGCCCGTCCTGAGCTGGTACGACCGCTTCGTCACACCGTTCGAGGATCCGTCCAAGGGGCTCGCGTTCCTCAGCCCCCAGGCCGAATGACTCAGATGTCGCTCTCGGTGCGGGTGGGGAGGCCCGCCTTCTCCGCGACCACGTTCCAGTAGCCGATGAACTCGTTCTTGGCGGAGCTGGCGCGCTGGTTGACGTCGGCCACCTCGCTCTCGGACGGGCAGCCGGGGGCGCCCGCGAGGTAGCGCTGGTTCGACTCCGTCGACGCCTCAAGGGCGCGGACGAGCGCGGCCTTCATCTCCTCGCCGTCGAGGAGCGCGCTCACCTCCAGGGCCCGCGCCTTCTCCAGCTCGCCGCGGCGCGCGTCGAGGACGCGCCGCACGCCGCTGACCGGGCAGCCCTGGGTGACGACGGTGCCGAGTTCGGAGCGGGTCCCGCCCATCTCCTCCAGCAGGTCGTTGACGGCGCGGGCCTGCGCGTCGAGGTCGCCCTCGCTCGTCGGGCTGTCGGACGCGGACGCGACGCCCTGGCTCTGGCCCGTGGACGGGCCGGAGGCCGCGGGGGGCGACGAGTTCGATCCGCTCGGCCAGAACACGATGCCCAGCGCGACCCCTATCAGGAGGACGACGCCCGCCGCGCCCAGGAAGTAGGGCATCGTGCTGCGCTTCGGCGGCGCGGGCGGCTGCCAGATCGCGGGTTCGGACCACGGTTCGGCCCACGGCTCGGGGGAGAGATGCGTCGTCCGTTCCTCGGCGGGCGGCATGTGCAGCGTGTGGTCGGGCCGCGCCTCCCACTGGACGGGGCTCTGGTCGGCCCACGGCGGCGGCGCCGGTTCCCACGGCACCGGCACCCCGCCTGGGGCGCTCTCACCCGGCGCCCCGCCGCCGTACTGGGCGCCTTGGACGGTGGCGTCGTCCGCGTTCGGCGGGGGGCTGCCCATCGGGGTGCCGCTGTACGGGGCGCGGTACGGGTCGTTCTGGATGGTCGGGTCGTCAGCGTCGGGCGGGCTTCCGGTCTGCGGGGCACTGCCCGACGGAGCTCCGTACGGGGTGCCGCCGTAGAGGGAGCGGTACGGGTCGTCTTGGACGGTGGCGTCGTCCGCGTCTGGCGCCCCTCCGCCCGGTGGCGCGGTGAACGGGTCGCGGACGGTCTCGTCCTGGACCGTCGCGTCGCCTGCCCCGGCCGCGTTGGTCCAGGCCGCCGCGTCGCCCGTGCCAGGCGTGACGAGGGGCGCGTCGCATCGCGCGCACCTGGGCGACCCAGAAGCGGAGTCGGTTCCGCAGTTCGGACACCGCATGACGGCCCCCTGCCCGGTGAGTTCGAACGGTCAGAGAATACTGCGTGACCGACCGTTACACCCGTTTCCAGCTCCGCTGCGGCTGACCGGTCTTCTGCGCGACCGGGTTCCACAGGACGACGAACTGCTTCTTCGAGGCCGTCGCGCGCCGTTCGGCGTCGGCGCGTCCGGGAACCTGCGCGGCGCTCGGGCGCGGTTTGCCCTTGCACTTGCGCTGGTTCGCCTGCGCCCACTTCAGCAGCACCTGGTCGACCTGGAGCGAGGCCCCCAGCGCCTGGTGCAGCGAGCCGCGCAGCCGCTCGCCGTTCGCCAGCTTGTCGACCTTGAGGCCCTGCGTGCGGCGCATCTGGTTCGTGCGGCGCTGCGCGACCGTCTGGAATCCCTGGATGGCCTGCGGCAGCGTCTTGCACTTGCCGGCGCGGCCGAGCGCCCCGGCGAGGATGCGGCGGGTGTCGACGCTGTCGTTGAGGATCCCGTTGAGGACGGCGGCCTGCTGCTTCATCTCGGGCGGGATCGCGTTCTTCTGCGCGACCTGCTTCTGGGACGCCGCCGGAGACGGGTCGCCGCCCCCCGGCGTGTCGTCCCCGGACGGCCAGGCGACGAACGCGACGGCGCCGACCGCGACCGTGACCAGCGCGGCCACGGCGGCGACCAGCGGCTTGCTCGTCCCGTTCTTGCCCTGGCCCGGCGCGCCCGGTCCGCCGGGCGGGAACTGGCCGGGCGGGTAGCCGCCGTACGCGGGGTCGCCCGGCCCCATCGCGCCCATGGGCTGCATCCCGGGGCCCATCGGGCCCTGGTGCATGGGGCCGTTCTGCATCGGGCCGTGCTGCATGGGCCCGTTCTGCATCTGCATCGTCTGCATCGGGGGCTGGCCAATGTTCCCCATGCCGCCCATAGGGGCGGGGGCGCCCATGGGGGAGCCGGGGTCCATCCGCGTCCGGTCGAGGTCGTCGCCGAAGCCCTGGGCGCCGGGCATGGCCGGGCCCGGCGCTCCGGCGGGGGCGATCTGCGTCGCGTCGGCGTCGGGAAGGGCGGGGAACTGCGGGCCGCCGGGGGGCTGCTGGCCCCACGCCTGCGTGGCGTCGGCGTCCGGCGCCTCGGGCTTGCGCGGCTGGGCGAACCACGAGTCCGGGACGATCGACTCCGCGCGGGGGGCCTGGTCCTGGAGACCGAACGGGTTCGACGCCGAGGCCGGGGCGGGGAGCTCCGCGGCGGGCGGCGCCTGCTGCCCGCCGGCCCACGAGGGCTGCGAGGGCGGGGCGGCGAAGGCGCCGGAGTCGTCGTCGGCGTCGGGGTCGAACGTCCAGGCCGCGGTGTCGTCGGGGTCGGGGGACGGCAGCGGGGACGCGACGGCGGGCGTCGGCGCCGAGGCGGTCGCGGGCGGCTCCACGGACAGCCGGATCGGCGGCTCGGCCGACAGCCGGATCGGCGGCTGCGCCGGAGGCTCGGGCGCGCCCTGCGGGCCGGAGGCCCAGGACGGCGGGGCCGTCATCGTCCGGTCGCCGAACGTGTCGGCGCCGGCCGGGACGCCCGCCGGGGCGGCCTCCGCGACCGGCGACGCCAGCGGGACGGAGGGACCGACCGAGTACACGTCGATCGGCGCCTCGCAGTGCGAACACTTGCCGAGCGTCCCAGGCGTGTCATTCCCGCACGTCGGACACTGCATCGCTCAGACCTCGCCTTTTAGCCGCTTGTCCACGCTTGCGATCCAGGCCCGCCGCCCGGGCGGGCACCGCTCCCCGCGATCATCAGCGGGGCTCCCGACAAAAGTAGTGGGTGACGCCGTTCTTGGACGCGTGGTTGGTAATCCGGCGCACCGCAGTCGGAGGTCGCACGCAATCACGACATGTTGGTACTGGTCAAGATTGCTGCCAGTGGTTTACCGGGATCGTTGTGATGCTGCTCACATTGTGCACCAATGGTGTGACGGACGTCCCTCGAACCGCCGGGCGCGCCGCGCGCGTCGCACTCAGCGGCTAGGCTCGGAGCGGTTTCCCGGCGCATCCAGAGAAGACGGAGTCCATGAGCGATCTTCCGCTGCGTTCGCAGCTGGCCGTCGCGCTCGGTCGTACGGCCGCCAAGATGTCCCGAATCGCGGGCCGCGGGGACGGCTCGGTGATCGGCGGCCGGGTCGGCCTCCGACTCGACCCCGAGCTGCTGACCAGGCTCGCCAAGGACCGCAAGCTCGTCCTCGTCAGCGCCACCAACGGCAAGACGACGACGACCCGGCTGATCACCTCGGCCATGACGCCGCTCGGCGAGGTCGCCACCAACGCGTTCGGCGCGAACATGCCGACCGGGCACGTGTCCGCGCTGGCGTCCGCCCCGTCCGCGCGCTACGGCGTGCTGGAGTGCGACGAGAAGTACGTCCCGATGGTCCTGAGGGAGACCGGGGCGAACATCGTCGCCCTGATGAACCTCAGCCGCGACCAGATGGACCGCGCCGCCGAGATCTGGCTGCTGGCCGGCAAGTGGCGGCGCGCGCTGGAGGCGTCCCCGACCAGCCACGTCATCGCCAACTGCGACGACCCGCTGGTCACCTGGGGCGCGTCCACGGCCAAGAGCGTCACCTGGGTCGCCGCGGGCCAGCACTGGCGCGAGGACTCCTGGTGCTGCCCCGAGTGCGGCGGCCCCCTCGACCGTCAGGACACCGACGAGGACAGCGACTGGCGCTGCCGGCAGTGCCACTTCGCCCGCCCCCGCCCCGACTGGGCGCTGCGCGGCGACACGATCACCGCGCCCGACGGCCGGGCGTACTCCCTCACGGGCCTGTCCCTGCCCGGCCGCGCGAACCGCTCGAACGCCCTGATCGCCCTCGCGGTCGTCGCGCAGTTCGGGGTGCCGCCCGAGCAGGCCCTCCCGCTGCTGTCGCAGGTCACCTCCGTCGCCGGCCGGTACACGACGGTCGAGCACCAGGGCCGCTCGATCCGGCTGCTGCTGTCGAAGAACCCCGCCGGATGGCTGGAGGCGTTCGACGTCCTGCAGCCCGCGCCCGGCCCCGTCGCGCTGTCGATCAACGCGCAGGGCCCCGACGGCCGCGACACGTCCTGGCTGTGGGACGTCGACTACCGCATCCTGCAGGGCCGCCCCGTGTGGGTGACCGGCGAGCGCCGCATCGACCTCGCCGCCCGGCTGGAGGCCGCCGAGGTGTCCTTCACGGTGGTGGACGACATCGACCAGGCGGTCATGGCCGTCCCGCCCGGGCATCTGGACGTGATCGCCAACTACACCGCCTTCCAGACCATCCGAACGAGGTACGGCCGTGTCGTCTGACCGCATCAAAATCGTCTGGATCTACCCGGACCTGCTCAGCACCTACGGCGACCAGGGCAACACGATCGTCCTGGAGCGGCGCGCGGCGCTGCGCGGCATCCCCACCGAGACCGTCAGCCTCCGGTCCGACGAGCCCGTGCCCGCCGACGGCGACATCTACCTGCTCGGCGGCGGCGAGGACCGGCCGCAGATCCTCGCGGCGCAGCGGCTGCGGGGCGACGGCGGCCTCGCGCGGGCCGTGCAGTCCGGCGCGGTCGTGTTCGCGGTCTGCGCGGGCTACCAGCTGCTCGGCCACGAGTTCGGCGGCGAGGAGGGCCAGCCCGTGCCGGGCCTCGGCCTGCTCGACATCCGCTCCGGGCGCGGCGAGCAGCGCGCCGTCGGCGAGATCGTCGGGGACGTCGCGGGCGAGCTGAACGTCCCGCGCATCACCGGCTTCGAGAACCACCAGGGCGTCACGCACATCGGCCCGAACGCGCGCCCCTTCGCGAAGGTGCTGCACGGCGTCGGCAACGGCGACGGGAACGGCTTCGAGGGCGCCTACAGCGGCCGCGTCCTCGGCACCTACATGCACGGCCCGGCGCTCGTCCGCAACCCCGGCCTGGCCGACCTGCTGCTCCGCTGGGCCGTCGGGAGGGACCTCCCCCCGCTGGACGACTCGTGGGCCGGGCGCCTCCGCGAGGAGCGCCTCCAGGCCGTCATGCCGTAACTCCGGTGATGCCCTGACCCCCGTGGTGAGCTGACCCCTGTGGGTGGGTCGGCTCACGCGGCGGGTGGGCCTGCGCGGGTGGTTGGCCTGCGCGGACTGTCGGCGTCCTTCGGAAGCTGACGGGCCGGGGCGCTTTCGGTGGTTCGCCGGTCGGCGGCCGGGTCTGTCGTTCGTGGTGACTTTGGGTCTGGCGCGGGGGGCCTCGTGCTGCGACCGTGACGGTCGTGATCTGCTGCCGGCCCTCCCGCCGGGCGCTCCTGCGCTGGAGCGCCGTCGTCGCGGGCGCCTCGCTCCTGCCCGCCGTCGAGGCGGCGTCCGCGCGGGCCTCGGACGACGTCCGGCCGGTGAACCTCGAACTGGTCACCGTCACGGAGACGACGGCCGTCCTCACCTGGTACACGGGCGTCCCCGGGACGGACGACGGCCTGGGGCGGATGCGACCCGCGCCGTCCGACGCCGAGGTCCTCTACGGGACGCACCCGTCCCGCCTCACCGGCGTCGCGTACGGCCCCGCCGGCACCCCGTACCACTACGTGGAGCTGACCGGCCTGGAGCCCGGGCGCACCTACTACTACAGGGCCCGCTCCAGAGGACGGGACGCCGCTCCCACCTGGCTGGCCGCGGGCCAAGCGGCGGGCACTCCCCACGGGGAGGTCTTCGCTTTCACGACCCCGCAACCGCCTCCGGGCCGCCACCTCTTCTCGGTCGCCCTCTGCAACGACCTGCACCTGGGCGAGACCGTGGCCGGGCTGGTCGGCCAGCTCCCCTGGATCAAAGGCATCGAGCAGGTGCCCGGCCACCCGCCCTATCCCGAGGTGATGGCGCACGCCCTCATCGCCGACGCGCGGGCCAGGGGTGCGCACTTCCTCCTCGCCGCCGGGGACGTGTCGAGCGAGGCCGCCCCCGCCGATCTCGCGAGCGCCAAGAGCATCCTCGACACCTTCGGGACCCTCGGCGACGCCTACCTGGTGGCCCGCGGCAACCACGACCGGGCGCACAGCGGGGCGCCCTACGGAGGGTGCGGCCCGGGCGAGCACCAAGGGAACGACTGTTTCAAGGACGCGTTCTCGGCGTCCGACCGGACGTACTTCTCCCACGACCTGCGGGGCCTGCGCGTCATCGGGCTCGACACCTACGACAAGCCCGGCGACGGCGGCGACTCCGGCGGCCTCTCGGCGGAGCAGCATTCCTGGTTCGAGGCGGAGTTGAAGAAGGACCCGGAGCGCCCCACTCTCGTCTTCGGCCACCACCCGCTCTTCACCGAGAACGACCCGCTCGCCGTCACCGGGGCCCATTCCCTCGACGCGGGCCAGTCCCTGCGGATCCTCACGGCCTACAACCGGGCGCCCGGCGTCTTCCTCCACCACGCGGGGCACACGCACCGCAACCAGCGTTCCGTCTTCCCGCTCGCGCCCCGGGTCGTCCAGCAGGAGGTCGGGGCGGTCAAGGAGTACCCGGGCGGGTTCACTCTCCTGCGCGTCCACACCGGCGGGTACGCGCTCAACTTCTACAAGACCCGCGGGGACGAGGCCCGCGCCTGGAGCGAGCGCAGCCGCCAGGAACTCTCCGGGCAGTGGCCTCAGCTCTCCCTCGGGAACCGCCCCACCGACCGCAACACGGTCGTGGACCGCGACCTCTCCGGGCTCAGCTGACCGCCGGGGCGCCCCGGCGGAACGCCTCGGCGAAGGCCCGCTCGCCCAGGACGGCGGTGGCGGCGGACGTGATGCGGTCGACGTCGCCGCGTTCGGCGGGCGGCAGCGGGGCGCCCACGCTCCGGCGGGCCGCGTCGGCCGCGCCGAGGAGTCCGGCGGCGCGCACGGCGTCCCCGGCGAGCGCCGCCGCGCCCGCCAGCCCCTCCAGCGACAGGGCGAGCGCGCGCGGCTCGCCGATCGACCGCGCGATCTCCATGCCCCGGGTGTGGTGCGCGAGCGCCCCCGCGGCGTCCCCGCTCAGCTCGGCGGTGAAGCCGAGTTCCGCGTGCAGCAGATGCTCCCCGATCTCGGACGAGTCGTACTCGTCCCGGATGCGGTGCAGGATCTCCCGCGCCGCGCCGAGGTCGCCCGAGCGGCGCGCCCCGAGGGCGAGGCCCATCAGCGCGTGCGTCTCGCTGAAGCGGTGGCCCTGGTCGACGGCCGTCGCCCGCGCCCGCTCGTGCAGGTCGCGGGCCCGGTCCCAGTCGCGCGCGAGCAGCGCCAGGCGGCCGAGGCCCGACAGCCGCGCGGAGACCTCCGCGCGCAGGCCGAGCTCCTCGGCGATCCGCAGGCCCTCGCGCTGGAGCCGCTCCGCCTCCGCGTAGTCGCCGTTGATCTCGGCGAGCATCGCGAGCGGCGACACGGGCTGCAGCCGCCCCCAGCGGTCGCCCAGCTCGGCGAACAGGGCGGCGGAGCGCCCGCCCGCGTCCGCGATCACGTCGAGGCGGCCCCGGACGAGCGCGAGCGTCGCGCGCAGGCCGAGCGCGGCGGCGGCGCCCCACCGGTCGCCGGCCTCCTGGAACAGGCGCAGGGCGTGCTCGTTGGCGCGCTCGCTCGCGTCCGGGAGACCGGCGTGGTAGAGCCCGTGCGCGTAGAGCCAGAGGGCGCGGCCGCGGCGCACCGGGTCCGGGACGCCGTCCTCGCCCTGGACGCCGTGGGCCGTCAGGTCCCCGGTCAGCAGGGCGAACGCGGCCCGCAACAGGCGCAACCCGGCGGCCTCCGGTGCCGCGTCCAGTACCGCCGACAGCGTGCGGTGGGCCTCGTGCAGGCGGCCGCGCAGCAGCCACCACCAGCACAGCGCCGTGCCGAGACGCACCGCCTCCGCCGCGCCCGGACGCCGCAGCGCCTCCTCCAGGGCGGCGCGCAGGTTCGCCGAGTCGGCGTCGAGACGGTCGAGCCAGGCGCGCTGGTCCGGCCCGCGCAGGTGCGGTTCGGCGCGTTCGGCGAGGCCGAGGTAGTGGCTCAGATGCCGGTCGCGGGCGCCGTCGAGATCGCCCGCCTCGCGCAGCCGCTCCATCGCGTACGCGGCCACGGACTCCAGGAGGCGGTAGCGGGGACCGCGCGGCCCCTCCACCACCACGACCAGGGAACGGTCGACCAGCCGGGTGAGCAGGTCGAGGACGTCCCCGCGGCGGACGCCGCCGCCCGCGCAGACGGCCTCCGCCGCCTCCAGGCCGCAGCCGTCCACGTGCACGGCGAGCCGGCGCAGCACGGCGCGCTCGGACGGGCCGAGCGGCTCCCAGCTCCAGTCGATCATCCCCCGCAGCGTCCGCTGCCGGGCCGGCGCGCCGCGAGGCCCGGTGGTGAGGACGCCGAACCGGTCGGTGAGGCGTCGCGCCAGCTCCCGCACGCCGAGGGCGCGGACGCGGGTCGCCGCCAGTTCCAGCGCGAGGGGGACGCCGTCGAGGCGGCGGCAGATCTCCGCGACCGCCGCCCGGTCGGCGTCCAGGGAGAAGCCGGGAGCGGACGCCGCGGCGCGGTCGGCGAACAGCCGCACGGCGTCGTCCTCCCGGAGCGGCTCGACCAGGTACACCGTCTCGCCCGTCAGGCCGAGGGGCTCGCGGCCGGTGGCGAGGATCCGCAGGCCCGCCGCACCGCGCAGCAGCAGCTCCGCCAGTTCGGCGGCCGGGTCGACCACCCGCTCGCAGTTGTCGAGGACGAGCAGCAGCCGCCGGCCGCGCAGCGCCGCCGCCAGCCGTTCCACGCTTCCGCCGCCGCTCCCGGACGTTCCGGCCGCCGGGACGCCGGGCGGCATGTCGTCGCGGAGCCCGAGCACGGCCGAGATCTCCTGCGCCAGCCCGGCGGCGTCCCCACGCTGGGCGGCGAGCTCGACGAGCCAGACGCCGTCCGGGAAGGCGTCCCCGGCGAGGCGCGCGGCGGCTTCGAGCGCGAGCCGCGTCTTGCCGACGCCGCCGGGGCCGGTCAGCGTCACCAGGCGCGCCGTGCCGAGGAGCCGCGCGACGTCGTCCAGGCAGCGGTCCCGGCCGACCAGTCCGGTGAGGGGGACGGGCAGGTTCGACCGCGCCTCCGGTTCCGGCGGGGCGAGCGACGCGTCCTGCCGCAGGATCGCCTCGTGCAGCGCGGCCAGTTCGGGGCTCGGGTCGAGGCCGAGCTCGTCCGCCAGCACCTTGCGCAACCCGGCGTAGGCGGCGAGCGCCTCGCCCTGCCGTCCCGCGCGGTACAGCGCGCGCATCTGCACGGCCCGCAACCGCTCCCGCAGCGGGTGGCGGTCCACCAGGCCGGCGAGCTCCCCGGCGAGCAGGAGGTGCTCTCCCGCGTCGAGTCGCGCCTCGGCCTGCTCCTCCAGGACGGCCAGGCGCTGGTCGGCCAGGCGGTCCGCCGCCGCGCGCGCGAACTCCTCGTCCGCGAAGTCGGCGAACGCGGCGCCGCGCCACAGGCCCAGCGCCTCGGTCAGCAGGGCGGCGCGCTCCGCCGGAGCGTCCAGCGTGCGGGCCCGCGCCGCCAGCGCGCGGAACCGGTCGGCGTCGATCTCGTCGTCGGGCCCGTCAAGGCGGAGCCGGTACCCGTGCGCCTCGCGGACCACGCGGTCGCGGCCGAGGACGCGCCGCAGCTGGGAGACCTTGGCCTGGAGCGCGTTCGCCGGGTTGCCGGGCAGGTCGTCGCCCCACAGGTCGTGGACGAGGCGGTCGGCGGAGACGGGCCGCCCCTCGTGGACCAGCAGGCAGGCGAGCAGTGCCCGGACCTTCGCCTCCGGAATCCGGACGGACGCCCCGTCGCCGTCCCGCACCATGAGCGGACCGAGCACGCCAAACCGCATGCCAGCACGCTACTCGGCGGCGGTCCGCCGGCCGTCAGCGGACCGTCAGCGCATCCGAAGCGCCGCCCGGCACAGTCGCGGCATGCGAACCGCGGAGAGTGCGACCGCTCCGGACGAAACGTCCGACGGGGGCCTGCCCCTGCCGGCGCTGCTGGCGCTGGCGACGGCGGTCTTCATCACGAGCCTGACCGAGACGCTGCCCGCCGGGCTCCTGCCCGCGATGAGCGCGAGCCTGCACGCGAGCGAGTCCGCCACCGGGCAGACCGTGACGATCTATGCGATCGGGACGGCGCTGACCGCCGTCCCGCTGACCGCGGCCACCGCCGGATGGCGCCGCCGCCGGCTCCTGCTGACGACCGTCGCCGGGTTCGCCGTCGCCAACACCGTCACGGCGCTGTCGACCCACTACGCGGTGACCATGGCGGCCCGGTTCGCGGCCGGGGTCGCGGCCGGTCTCGCCTGGGCGCTGCTGGCCGGATACGCCCGCCGCCTGGTGCCCGCCCACCTGGAGGGGCGCGCGATCGCCGTCGCGATGGCCGGAATTCCGGTCGCGCTCTCCCTCGGCGTCCCCGCCGGGACGTTCCTCGGCGCGGCGCTGGGCTGGCAGGCGGCGTTCCTGACCATGACCGGGCTGACCGTCGTCCTGCTCGGCTGGATCACCGTGTCCGTCCCGGACTTCCCCGGCCGCCGCGCGGGGGAGCGGACGGGCGGCGGGAGCGTCCTGCGCGTCCCGGGGGTCGCGGCCGTGCTGTTCGTGACGCTCGTGTTCGTCCTCGCCCACACGATCCTCTACACCTACATCGCCGCGATCCTCGACGGGCTCGGCATGGGCTCGTCCACCGACCTCGTCCTGCTGGCCTTCGGGGCGGCGTCCCTGGCCGGCATCTGGGTGGTCGGCGCGCACATCCACCGCCGCCTGCGCGCCCTCATGGTCGCCGGGACGCTGCTGGTCGCCGCTGCCGCCGCCGTCCTCGCGCTGTGGGCGGACGCCCCCGCCCTCGTCTACGCCGCCGTGGTGCTCTGGGGCCTCGGATGGGGCGGCGCGCCCACCCTGCTCCAGACCGCCGCGGGAGACGCGGGCGGAGACGCCGCCGACGCGGCGCAGGCCATGCTCGTCACCCTCTGGAACGTCGCCATGGCCGGCGGCGGGATCGCCGGAGGCGTCCTGCTGCACCTGGCCGGCTCGACCTCGCTCGCCTGGAGCACCCTCGCGCTCCTCGCGCCCGTCCTCGCGGTCGTCCTCGCCGCCCGGACCCACGGCTTCCCCGCACACCGCTGAAAGGACAAGGCAATGGAGACCGCGCTCACCGAACCGGCCCGCCTGGGCGGACTCGTCCTCCCGAACCGCCTGGTGATGGCCCCGATGACCCGCAACCGCGCGGACGCCGCCGGCGTCCCGACCGACCTCATGGCGACCTACTACGCGCAGCGCGCCACCGCCGGACTGATCATCGCCGAGGCCGCCACCCCGAACGCCGTCGGCCAGACGTACCCGAACATCCCCGGGATCCACGCCCCCGCCCACGTGGCCGGGTGGCGGCGCGTCACCGGCGCCGTCCACGACGCGGGCGGACGGATGTTCCTCCAGCTCCAGCACGGCGGACGGGTCGGGCACCCCGACAACAGCGGCCTGCGCCCGGTGGCGCCGTCGCCCGTCCCGCTCCCGGACACGATCCACACCCCGTCCGGGCCGCGGGCCGCCGTCGTCCCCCGGGAGATGACCGCCGCCGACATCCGCTCCACCGTCGACGACTTCGCGGCCGCCGCCCGCAACGCCGTCGAGGCGGGCTTCGCCGGGGTGGAGGTGCACTCCGCCAACGGCTACCTGCTGCACCAGTTCCTGTCCCGCGCCACCAACCGCCGCACCGACGCCTACGGCGGCCCGGCCGAGGCGCGCATCCGCTTGACGGCCGAGGTGACCCGCGCCGTCGCCGGCGCCATCGGCCCGGACCGCGTCGGCGTGCGGATCTCGCCCGGAGTCACCGCCAACGCCATGCACGAGGACGACCAGGACGACGTCTACCCGGCCCTCGTCCGGGCCCTGGCGGAGATCTCCCCGGCCTACCTGCACGTCGTCCACGCCGACCCGGACAGCGCCCTCCTCCACACGATCCGCCGCATGTGGCCGGGAACGCTGATCGCCAACCCGAAGCTGCCCGACGTCACCACCGAGCACGTCGCGCGGGAGTCCGCCCGCCTCGTCGCCGCGGGCGCCGACCTCGTCGCGCTCGGCCGCCCCTTCCTGGCGAACCCCGACCTCGTCGAGCGCCTCCGCCTCGGCGCGCCGCTGAACCCCGTCCAGGACCGGCACCTCATGTACACGGGCGCCGCGACCGGCTACACCGACTACCCGACGATGGATCTCGCCGTACGGCGATGAGTTTCCCCGCCGTCCGCGGTCATCTCCTCCGACCGCTACAAGGAGATGACCATGGACCTTCCCCAGGGCGACGTGCGCCTGCTCGAAACCGACGTCGCGCAGCGCCTGCTCCACTCCACGATCCCGGCCCGCCTCGCCTTCACGGCCGTGGACGGGACGCCCCGCATCATGTCGTCCTGGTTCACCTGGACCGGCGAGGAGCTGGTGATGGCGACCTACGTCCACTGCCCGCCGATGGGCATCCTGCGCCCGGCAGCCCGCATCCGCGCGCTCCGCGAGCGTCCCGACGTCGCCGTGAGCATCGACACCGACACGCAGCCCCCGGAGGTCCTCCTGCTGCGCGGCCGCGTCTCGGTCACCGAGGTGGACGGCATGGTGCCCGAGCAGGCGCAGGCGGCCCGCCGGTTCCTGGGCGAGGAGGGCGGCGCGGGCTACGTCGCCGGCGCCGACCACCCCGAGACCCGCATGGCCCGCATCGCCCTGCGCCCCGCCTGGGTCGGCGTCATCGACTTCCGGACCCGCCGCCCCGGCGTCATGACGGGCTGAGGCGCGGGAGGTCAGGCGGGGTCCTCGGCGGCGCAGGAGTCGAGGAAGGGGGCCAGTTCCCTGGCGACGGCGCGCAGGGGTCGGACGCTCTGCTCGGCCCTGGCCAGGAGGATGGCGCCTTCCAGGGAGCTGACCATCAGGGTCGCCAGCGCGGTCGCCCTTCGGGGCGGAACGCCCATGGCGGTCAGCTCGCGGGCGATCGGCCGCCGCCAGGCGGCGAACGCGGCGGCCGCGGCGGTCCGGGTGGACGCCGCGGAGTCCGCGCAGTCGACCGTGGCGGCGGCGACGGGGCAGCCGCGGTCGAAGCCCGCCGCCTCGAACTCGTCGGTCCACTGGCGGACCATCGCGGCGAAGAGCCGGCCCGGCGTGGGACGCGCCATGGCGGCCATGAAACGGGCGATCCGGTCGCTCGCATAGCGTCCGGCCCACTCGACCGCCTCGTTGACCAGCTGCTCCTTGCCGCCGGGGAAGTAGTGCTGGAGCGAGCCGCGCGGCGCCCCGGCGTGCTCGGCGACCTCGCGCAGGCCGGTCGCGGTGACGCCGTCGCGGCGGATGAGCTGCGCCGCGCTGAAGACCATCCGCTCCCGCGGGCCCCGCTCGCCGGTCGCCACGATCGCCTCCTCCGTGAAAATGTCGCAGGCTATTGCCCTATTTACCTGCGCCATTATCATGACCACTGTCATAAGTCGCAAGCTCTGGAGGCGATGGTGGACAGCGACGTCGGTTTCCTCGGCCTCGGCGTCATGGGGCGGCCCATGGCGCTCAACCTCGTCCGGGCGGGCACCGGCCTCGTCGTCTGGAACCGGACCGCCGCCAAGAGCGAGCCGCTGCGCGCGGCGGGCGCGTCGGTCGCCGGAAGCCCCGCCGACGTCCTCCGCCGCACCCGCGTGGTGTTCCTCATGCTCGCCGACGGCCCCGCCATCGACTCCGCGCTGGGACGCGGCGCCCCCGGCTTCGCCGCGAACGTGCGGGGACGGGTCGTCGTCCACATGGGGACGACGTCGCCGGGCTACTCGCGCGGCCTCGAAGCCGACGTCCGGGCCGCCGGCGGACGGTACGTCGAGGCGCCCGTGTCCGGTTCGCGGGGCCCGGCCGAGGCGGGCGAGCTCATCGCGATGCTCGCCGGCGAGCCGTCCGCCGTCGAGACCGTCCGTCCCCTGGTCGGCCCCATGTGCGGCGAGGTGTTCGTCTGCGGGCCGGTCCCGCAGGCCCTCCAGATGAAGCTCGCCGTCAACCTGTACCTGATCACCATGGTCACCGGGCTGGCGGAGGCGTTCCACTTCGCCGAGCGGCACGGCCTGGACGGGCGGCGGCTGCTGGAGGTGCTCGACGCCGGCCCGATGGCCAGCACCGTGTCGCGCGCCAAGGCCCGCAAGCTGCTCGACCGCGACTTCTCCGTCCAGGCGTCCATCGCGAACGTCCTGGACAACAACCGCCTCATCGCGGAGGCCGCCCGCGCCGCGCGGCTCGCCTCGCCCCTGCTGGACGCGTGCCACGCCCTCTACGGCGAGACCGCCGCGCTGGGGCACGGCGAGGCCGACATGGCCGCGGTCGTGCGCGCTCTGGAGGCCCGGACGGCCGCACCGGCGACCGCCGTCTAGGACGGTCCGAACCCGCTTGTCCGCCGTCGCGGCGCGGCATTACCGTGCCGGAGGTGGACCACTTCTCGCGCTCGTGGACGGCACTGCTCGCGGCGGTCGCCGGCCTCCCGGACGAGGACTTCGCGCGCCCGTCCGGCTGCGCCGGCTGGCTCGTGCGGGACCTCGTGTGCCACCTGGTCATCGACGCCCAGGACGTCCTGATCACTCTGGTCACCCCCGCCGGCGCCGAACCGACCGTGGACGCCGCCACCTACTGGAAGCTCGTCGAGCCCCCGACGGGCGACGACCCGCTCGACGCGCTCATCCCTCGGCTGGCCGCCGCCTACGGGGAGCCCCGGCTGCTCAGGTTCCACCTCGACGACGTCGGCTCGGCCGCGGGTCGCGCGGCGGGGCTCGCCGATCCCGCCGCCCGCGTCGGCACGCAGGACGAGGTCCTGACCGTCGGCGACTACCTGTCCGCGTACGTGATGGAGTGGACGCTGCACCACCTCGACCTGATCGCGCACCTGCCGGAGGGCCCCGAGCCGCCCGCCGAGACCCTCGCGGCGGCCCGCGCGCTGCTGGAGCGGATCGCCGGAGCCCCCTTCCCGGCCGCGTTCTCCGACCGGGACGCGCTGCTGGTCGGCACCGGACGCCGGGCGCCGACCGCCGCGGAGAAGGCCGAGCTGGGCGATCTCGCCGCGCGGGTCCCCTTCGTCCTCGGCTGAGCGCGGCCCCGGCCGGGCCCGGCTCAGTCCCGGACCGGCAGGTCGTAGAAGCGGCGGACGCTGGAGCCGACGCGGTCGAGGTCCGTCCCGTAGATGTGCAGGGAGACGGCGGTGGTGTCGCCGAGGTTGCGGACGCGGTGGATGTCGCCGGGCGGCGCGAAGCCGCTGACCTCGCCCGCCGGGTTCGGGTTCGCGCCCGCCCCGATCAGGGCGGCGCCGTCGTCGGAGAGGGTGTAGAGGTCCTCGTGCTCGGCGCCGGCCAGGACGCCGAACACGCACCAGGCGACGTGGTCGTGGACGCGGGTCACCGCGCCGGGCTGCCACACGATGGCCGTCATGGAGAACGAGCCGTCCGGCTCCACGTGCAGCCGGTGGCCGCTGGAGGTGCCGGGCTCCCCGGCGAGCTGGTCGGGACGGAGCAGCTCACCGGGCGACGGAAGCTGCTCGCGCAGCGCGCCGGCGACGCGTTCGGCGGTGTCCTGCCAGTCGGCGCCGCGGGCGATCGCCGCGCGCACGGCGGCGGTCAGGACGTCCAGGTCGGTGGCGGTTCGCGCGGTTTGCAGCAGCTCGGACCATAGGGTGGTCATGCCGTCCTCCTCGTACCGGGTCGCCTCCAGCCTCGGCGCCGGGGAGGTCCGCCGTCATCCGTGGCGCCCGCAGAGCACCACGGACGACGCCACGGAAAGGGGTCGCGGTGGAGCACGTGTCCGAGCGGGAGGCCGAGGTCCTCGCCGCCCTGGGCGCGCGGATGTCCAACGCGCAGATCGCCCGCCGCCTGCACATCTCGGTGCGGACCGTCGAGAGCCACGTGTCGTCGCTGCTGCGCAAGTACGGCGTCCCGGACCGGTGGGCGCTGGCGGAGCTGGCCGGCTCCGGGGCCAGCGACCCCGGGCGCGTCGCGGGCCTCCCGGTCTCCGGCACGACGTTCGTGGGACGGGACGCCGAGCGCGCCGCCCTGCTGGCCGCGCTGGAGGAGGCCCGGCTGGTGACTCTGCTCGGGCCGGGCGGCGTGGGCAAGACCCGGCTGGCGGCGGTGGTCGCCGGCGACGCCGCCGCGCTGTTCCCGTCGGGCGGCGCGTTCGTGGACCTCGTCCCGGTGCGCGCCGGGTTCGCGGCCAGGGCCGTCGCGACCGCGCTCGGGGTGACGGAGGGCTCCCACCAGCCGCTGGAGGAGGCGGTCGCCGCGCGCCTCGGAACCGGGCGGTCGCTGCTCGTCCTGGACAACTGCGAGCACCTGGCCGACGAGGCCGCCGCGCTCGCCGGGCGCGTCCTCGCCGCGTGCCCGGGCACCCGCGTGCTCGTGACGAGTCGCGAGCGGCTCGGCGTCCCGGGGGAGCGCTGCGTGCCCGTGGCGCCGCTGTCCCTGGGCTCCGACGCCGAGAGGCTGTTCCGGGACCGCGCGCTCGCCGCCGATCCGGGGTTCGCGGCCGAGCCCGAGGTGGTCGCGGAGCTGTGCGCCCGGCTGGACGGCATGCCGCTGACGATCGAGCTGGCCGCGGCCCGGGCGGCGTCGCTCGGCGCGACCGGGCTGCTCGCCGCGCTGGAGGACGCGCTGCGGCTGCTCTCCGGCGGCCGGGGCGGGCAGGAGCGGCACCGGTCCCTCGGCGCGGTGCTGTCCTGGAGCCACGACCTGCTCGCGGACGAGGAGCGTGCGCTGTTCCGGCGGCTCGGGGTCTTCGCCGGGGCCTTCGACATCGACGCGGCCGCGGCCGTGGGCGGGAACGGCGGGGACGGCGGGAACGGCGGGGGCGCGGACCGCGCGGGCGTCGCGGACCTGCTCGGCCGGCTCGTGGACAAGAGCCTCGTGGTCCACGTGCGCGGCCGGACCGGCCGGTGGCGGCTGCTGGAGACGGTCCGGGCGTTCGCGCTCGCCCGGCTGGCCGACGCCGGGGAGGAGGACGGGACGCGGGCCCGCCACCTGCGGTGGGCGGCGGCAGCGGCGTCCGCCGCCGAGGGCCGCCTCGGCGACCCGGGGTGGCGGGACGACTTCGACGCCATGGCCGCGGACCTGCGGGCCGCGCTGGCGTCGTGCCCCCGCCCGGACGAGGCGACGTACCGGCTGGCGAGCGCGCTGGCGCACCTGACGTTCGCCCGCCGGAACCTGCTGGAGTCCTTCGCGCACCACCGGACCGCCGCCGCCCTCGCGCCGGACCCCGGCTCGGCCGCGCGGGAGCTGCGGGCGGGGGCCGGATGCGCGCACGTCAGCACCACGTCCAACCAGCACGTGTTCGACCTGCTGCTGGAGGCGGCCGAGCGGGCGCGCGGCGCCGGGGACGACCGCGGCCGGGCGATCGACCTGGCGCGGGCGGTGGAGACGGCGTGCCGGTTCCCGGAGGCGTTCGAGGCCCGCGTGCCGCGCGAGCGGCTGCGCGGCCTGCTCGCCGAGGCGTCCGCGGCCGGGCGGGACGGCGACCCGGAGGTCGCCGCGCGCATGGCCGTGGCGCGGGCGTGGCTCGCCGGGCCGGGCGAGGGCGTCCCGGACGCCGGGCTCGCGACGGCCGCCGTCGCCGCCGCGCGGGCGGCCGGGGACCCGGTGCTGACCAGCTCCGCGCTGTGCGCGGCGGGCACCGCCGCGCTGCGCGCCGGGCGGTTGCGGGAGGCGAACCGGATCACCCGGGAGCGGCTGCGCCTGCTGGCGTCCATGGACCGCGACGACCCGTACTGCGCGCCGGAGGTCTGCAACACCTACGGACGCGCCTGCATCTACGCGATCATGGCCGGGGACCTGCGCGGCGGGATGGCCGCGGCGCGGGCCGGCATGGAGGACGACCTCCTGCGCGACACGCACATCACCGCGGGCCGCCTGGTCCAGCCGCTCGCGCTGACCGGCCGCTTCCGCGACGCGATCGGGCACGGCGAGCGGATGTGGGACCGGTGGGAGCGGGCCGGGAGGCCGGCGCCGCGCTGGATGCTGGCGTCGGTGTGCGCGACCGCCCTGGCGTGCGGGATGTCCGGGGACCGCGAACGGGCGGCGCTGTGGCGGGCCCGCGTCGCCCGTGCGGCCGACGGCCCGGCGGCGGCGGTGGCGTTCGTGGACGCCCGTCTCGCCCTGCACGACGGTTCCTTCGACGACGCCGAGCCGCTGGTCCACGAGGCGTTCGCCGCCGGGGCGCCGCTGGACCCGTACCTGGCGTACGCGCGGGCGGCGGGCGCGGAACTGGCCGTGGCCGCCGGTCTGCCGGACGCGGCGGAACTGCTGGCCGAGGCCGATCCGCTCGCCGAGGAGAACAGGTGGGCGGCGGCGTGCCTGGCCCGCGCCCGCGGCCGTCTGGCGGGCGACGCCGGCGGCCTCGCCCGGGCGGCCGAAAGCTGGGGCGCCCTCGGCGCCGAAGCGGAACGGGACTGCACGCGAGAGCTCCTGGCGCGGCCATGACGCGGCCAAGGAAGCTCCCCGGCCCGGCGATCGAGGCCAGGATCTGACCGCCTTGGTTCCTACCGTGGTCTCGCAGCCCAAGAGACACGACCGAAGGCGGGAACCATGAACGTTGACAACACGCGCGCCGTCACCGGGGAGCGCGCGGACCTGCTGGCGGCGCTCGCCAAGGCCCGGCACTTCCTGCGGTTCACCACGCGGGACCTCACGGACGAGCAGGCCGGGCAGCGGTCCACGGCGAGCGAGCTGTGCCTCGGCGGCCTCGTCAAGCACGTCACGTCGTGCGAGCGGGGCTGGGTGGACTTCATCCTGGAAGGCGCCGCCGCGATGGGCGACTTCACCCAGATGACCGAGGAGGACTGGAAGCGCCGCGCCGACGAGTTCAGGATGCTCCCCGGCGAGACGCTGGCCGGCGTGCTGGCCGCCTACGAGGAGGTGGCCCGCCGGACCGACGAGCTGATCCCCACCCTTCCCGACCTGGACCTCCAGCGGGAACTGCCCAAGGCTCCGTGGAACACCGAGACGCACTGGTCGGTCCGCCGGGTGCTCCTGCACATCACGAACGAGACGGCCCAGCACGCGGGCCACGCCGACATCATCCGGGAGTCGCTGGACGGCGCCAAGAGCATGGGCTGAGCCCGGTCAGCGGGCGGCCGGCTCCTCTTCGCGCGGCTTCTTCTCACGGCGCCCGCGCAGGGAGCCGGCCTTGGCCCGCTCCTCCGGGTGGTGGTGGACGCGGACCAGGCTGGCGCCGGTGGTGAACAGCAGGATCACCAGGATCACGCCGAGGGAGAGCGTCGTCGGGATCTCGGGGACGGACGTGGAGACGTCCTGGTGCAGGAACTCCAGGATCAGCTTGCAGCCGATGAACGCGAGGATCACCGACAGGCCGATCGACAGGTAGACGAGGCGTTCGAGCAGGCCCTCGATCAGGAAGTAGAGGGCGCGCAGCCCGAGCAGGGCGAACGCGTTGGCGGTGAAGACGATGAACGGGTCGTCGGTGACGCCGAACACGGCCGGGATGGAGTCCAGGGCGAACAGCAGGTCCGTGCTCCCGATGGCGACGAAGACGAGCAGCAGCGGCGTCATCACGCGCTGCCCGTCCTCGTGGGCGAGCATCCGCCCGCCGTGGAAGTCCTGGCTCACCGGCAGGATCCTGCGCGCGCGGCGGACGAGGAAGGTGTCCTCCACGTCGGGTTCCTCGTCGCGGTGCCGGATGAGCTGGACCGCCGTCCAGATCAGGACCAGCCCGAAGATCAGGAACGTGAAGGAGAACAGGTTGATCGCGGCGGCGCCGACCGCGATCAGGATCGCCCGCAGGACCAGCGCCGCGGCGATGCCGAACAGCAGCGTCTTCTGCTGGTACTCGGCGGGCACCGAGAACTTGGCCATGATGATCACGAAGACGAAGAGGTTGTCGACCGACAGGCTCTTCTCCACGACCCAGCCGGAGAAGTACTCGGTGCCCGCCGCCGACCCGGCGAGCGCCCACACCGCGCCGCCGAACAGGACCGCGACGGCGATGTAGAAGACCGACCAGAACGTCGCCTCCCGGATGTGCACCACGTGCGGCCGCCGGACGGCGACGAGCAGGTCGAACACGAAGAGCGCGATGATCAGTGCGATCGTCGCGCCCCAGGCCCAGGCGGGGATGTCGGCCATCCGGCGGCTCCAGTTTCGAGGGCGGGTCGGCAGTCCTATATCCGTTATCGGGCCGTTCTACCGTCGCGGCCTCACGCCCCGGCCGTGAGATCCGGCTCCGGCGCGGGGCGAAAGCACTCAGGCGGGTCTGAGTATCCGCGCCGATGCCGCCGGAGCGGCCGGGGGGCGATGCTCCGGTCATGGACTCCTCTCGCTGGCGCCCGCCCGCTCTCGCGGCCAAGGCCGCCCTGGCCGCGCTGCTGGCGCTCGCCGTCGCCTTCCCCGAGTGGGACCGGTTCGCGGACAAGGCGATGGGCGTGCGGGTGGCCGCCTACCCCGCCGCCGTCATGATCGTCACCCTGGTCTGGGCGCTGCGCGGGCGGGGGCGGCCCTTCCCCTGGGACGTCGACCTCCTCGTCACCGCACCGTTCGTGGTGGACGTCGCCGGGAACGCCGCCGACCTCTACGACACGGTCGGCTGGTTCGACGACGCCTGCCACTTCGGGAACTGGGCCCTGCTGAGCGCCGCCGCCGGTGTCGCGCTGCGCCGCTGGGCGCGCCTCGACGCCTGGACGCTGGCCCTGACGTGCACCGGCCTGGGCGCCGTCGCGGCCATCCTGTGGGAGTTCTTCGAGTACGGCGTCTTCATCCTCGACACCCCCGAGACCGTCACGATCTACCGCGACACCATCGGCGACCTCATGCTCGGCCTCGCCGGCTCCACCGCCGCCGGCCTCGCGCTCGCCCTGCGGAGCGCACGGCGGCCTCGCCTCCGGGCGGCCGGCCCGGAGAGCGCGAGCCCCGGCGCCCGTCCCGTGCCGGCGGACGTCCGCCTCGTGTCAGTACACGAGGGCCTGGACGTCGGGAAGGGTGATCTCCTCGACGAAGGTCGGGGCGCCGGCGATGCGGACGCCGGGCAGGACGTCGTCCGGGCCGATGCCGCGGCGGGCGGCGCACTGGGTGCAGAGCGTGACGCGGCCCGCGGCGAGGACGACGCCGAGAAGGTCGTCCAGGGAAGTGGCGTGGGGCAGTGAGAACTCGGCGGCCCGCCCCGGCAGCGCGAACCACGCCGACTCCCCGGTCAGCCACAGGGAGACCGGGACCCCGCTCGCCGCGGCGGCCGCCGCGACCGTGAACGCCTGGTTGCAGCGCTCGGGGGCGTCCGCGCCAGCCGTCACCTTGATGACCAGTGGTCTTGCCATGGGGGGCACTCTAGCCCGGTGTTCCGCGTAGCATCCTGCGTTGTGGCCGGGTTGGTGAACGCGGGGATCCTCGTCGTCGTGCTGGGGCTGATGGCGGTCGCCGCCGTCCTCCTCGTGATCAAGCTGGGCCGGCTCAGGTAGCCCGGGCGCGTCAGCCGGAGAAGAGGTGGTCGACGGCGACCACGGCGGCGCAGGCGAGGAAGAGGGCCGCGCCTCCGCCGTACCCGATGCCCGTGAACATCACGGCGCGGCGCCGGTACTCGCGGCGCGTCCGCGTGCTGATGGCGTACTGGCCGGTCTCCCGGTCCTTGCCCACGGAGCCGCCGGTCGCGGTGCCGAGGACGTAGAGCGGCTGGTCGGCCGGCAGGATCCACTCCTGGTACCGGTACTCCGCGACCTCCCCGTCCACGCCGGGGAGCTCCCCGCTGGCGGGGCGGCGCTCGTCCATCGTCTGGACGGCGCCGTCGACGGCCGCGGTGGCGGGATCGATGAGAACGTGCCCCGACCCGTCCCGCAGGGGGAAGGGCGTCTTCGACTTCTCGTCGATGAAGACCCGCTTGCCCGTCTTCGCGTGGGCCGTCGCCTTCGTCCTGTACCAGGCGCAGGGACGGCCGGAGAACGGGGCGGGCTGGACGGCGAGGGCCGTCCCGCTGACCTGGCACGGGACGCCGTCGTGGAGCGCGGCGACGCCGGCGCAGTCCGTCTGGACGGCGCGGTGCAGGTTGCCGAGCCGGAGCCGCCAGACCCAGCCCGCGGCCAGCAGGCCAGCGGCGATGACCAGCGGAACCAGCATGCTCGCGGTGAGGAGCGACACGCTCCCATGATCGGGGCGCCGCCCGGCTTAGGACAGGGACGCCGGTCCCGGGCCGGAGGGGACGGAGCGCGGGGACGCGGACGGCCGCGGCGGGCCGCGGACGCCGCTACGCTCGGTGCCCATGGACGTTGAGCTGCACCCGGACCTTGAGCCGCTGAAGTTCCTCCTCGGCACCTGGGAAGGCGCCGGCGTGGGCGGCTATCCCACGATCGAGTCGTTCAACTTCGGCCAGGAGATCTCGTTCACGCACGTCGGGAAGCCCTTCCTGATCTACGCGAGCCGGACCTGGAAGATCGAGGAGGACGGCGCGCTCGGGCGTCCGCTGGGCATGGAGACCGGGTACTGGCGCCCGCGCCCCGACCACCAGGTCGAGGTGACGCTGGCCCACCCGACGGGCATCGTCGAGATCTACGTGGGAAACGTGGCGTTCAACCGGGTGGAGCTGCACACGGACGTCGTCGCGCGGACGGAGTCGGCCAAGGAGGTCACCGGTGGCCACCGCCTCTACGGGCTGATCGGCGAGGACCTCGGCTGGGCGTACGACATGGCGGCGATGGGCCACCAGCTCCAGTCGCACCTGTCGGCCCAGCTGAAGAAGGTCTCCTGAGCGCCGGAGGGGGCGGGCTCCGGGGGTGAGCGCCCCGGGAGGCGGCCGGCCCCCGGAAATGAACGATCCCCGGACCTTCCCGCCGGGTGGCGGGCGATGGACAGGACGGGTCCATCGGTCCGGGGACCGGGTAACTGCCTGGTATTCGCCGGTCACCGTCGCGACCGACTACCTCTGCCCATGGGCGGAGGATCCGAGGCGGAACGGCGACTAGCGGACAGCCACCTCGCGAGTCCTACAAGCAACCATTGGTTAGGACCACCTCCTTTCGCGCGTATCCCGAACGTATGCGACGCCCCCGTGGAGAGGCAAGCGGGTTTTCCGAGGGCTGAAACAGGACGTCCGGACCGGAGCCGGGCAGATCGCGAAGCGATGCCGCGTTCGCCCAGGCCCGGTCACGTGGCGAGCCGCAAGGCGAGCGAAGTGGGCCGGGACTTCGAAAGCACAGCCTAGACTCGGTGCATGGTCGAGTCGTGGCAGGAGGAGCTGCGGGCGAAGGGGTACCGGGTGACCCCGCAGCGGCAGCTGGTGCTCGAAGCGGTCACCGACCTGGAGCACGCGACCCCCGAGGAGATCTGCACCGAGGTGCAGCGCACCGCGCGCGGTGTGAACATCTCCACCGTGTACCGGACGCTCGAACTCCTGGAGGAGCTCGGGCTCGTCAAGCACGCCCATCTCGGGCACGGCCCGCCGAACTACCACCTCGCCGCCGAGGCCGAGCACATCCACCTCGTCTGCCGGGGCTGCCACACCGTGGAGGACGTCGACCCGCGCGCGGCGGCCGGCCTGGCCGAGGTCCTGGCGCGCGACTTCGGCTTCGAGACCGACGTCCACCACCTGACCGTGTACGGGCGCTGCAAGGACTGCCGCGAGGGCTAGCCGAGGCGGGGCGGCCGGGGCGGCATGATCCGCCGGTCCGCGGCATAGTCTGGACGGCATGGAGAGCCCTCTGCTGCAGTCGCCCGGAGCCGTCGCCGCCGACGCGCCCGACCAGGAGGTCGCCGCGCACTACGGGGACCCCGCGCGCGAGCAACGCGCCCTGGAGGAGGGGACGGCGTTCGTCGACCGGAGCAACCGGGGCGTCGTCCGCGTCTCGGGGCCGGACCGGCTGAGCTGGCTGCACAGCCTGCTGAGCCAGCACCTGGACGGGCTGAAGCCGTCCGAGCCGTCCGAGGCGCTGCTGCTCAGCCCGAACGGGCACATCGAGCACCACCTGTTCCTCGTCGACGACGGCGAGGCCGTGTGGGCCCACGTCGAGCCGGGGACGGCCCCGGCGCTGGTGGAGTTCCTCGACCGGATGCGGTTCATGCTGCGCGTCGAGGTCGCGGACGTGTCGGACGAGTTCATGGTGGTCACGGGGCCGGGCGGCCCCGGCGACGGCCGTCCCGCCTGGCCGGACGTCGCGGGGACGACGACGCGGATCGTCCCGCGGGGCGAGTTCCCGGCCGGCCTCAGGCCGGCGGGGATGTGGGCGTACGAGGCGCTGCGCATCGCCGAGCACCGGCCCCGGTTCGGCCTCGACACCGACCACCGGACGATCCCGCACGAGGCCGGGTACGTGGAGACGGCCGTCCACCTGAACAAGGGCTGCTACCGGGGGCAGGAGACCGTCGCGCGCGTCCACAACCTCGGGCGCCCTCCGCGCCGCCTGGTGTTCCTGCACCTGGACGGCAGCGTCGACCGGTTGCCCGCGCACGGCGACCCGGTGGAGGTCCCCGGGGGCCGGACGGTCGGGTTCGTCGGGTCGGCGGCCCGGCACCACGAGCTGGGTCCGGTCGCGCTGGCGCTGGTCAAGCGGAACGTCCCGGTGGACGCCGAGCTGCTCGCGGGCGGCGTCGCGGCGGCGCAGGAGGTCGTCGTGTCGCCGGAGACGGGCGCGAACGCGCAGATCGCTCTGCGCCGCCGGCCCGCGAAACACGGGTAGCAGCCCGCCGCCGGGGCGAATATCGTCTGATAAGACGATTTCTGACCGCTCGGCGCCCGGGGAAGGTGGATTCCTACCGATGGTCCCGAACCTGGGGAAAAGGGAGCCGCCCGCGGCGCGGAGGGGAGGGACCCGGCGCCGCCCGCGCCGGGAGTCCGCTCTGACGTGGTGGACCCTGTTCGCGGCGATCGCCGGGATCGCGTGGTGGCAGCGGTCCTGGCGCCTCGCGCTGCTCGGCCTGCTGGCCTGGTGCCTGTACGAGTTCGTCCTCGTCCCCACCCTGTGCCGGGTCCTGACGCCGAAGGGCGCGGCCTGCACCGAGCGCACCCGGGGGCGGCTCTTCGCCTGCGGCCCGGCCCACCAGCGGCTCCGCAACGACGCGCTGTGGCGGCTCGCCGGGCTCCGCAACCCGTTCGAGCACGGCCCCGTCGGGGACGAGAGCGACACCGGGACCGTGGTGGTGTCCTCGGACGTGCGCGGCCGCCTCGTCCCGCAGGACCGCGCCCTCATCCTCCTCGCCGCAGGCGGGACCGTCGCGGCGCTCGTCGGCATGGTCTACGGGTTCCGCTGACCCGCGCGCCCGGCCGGCGGCGCGGTCAGACGTCCAGGATCAGCGTGATCGGCCCGTCGTTGACGAGCGCGACCTTCATGTCCGCGCCGAACTCCCCGGTCTCGACCTTCGCGCCCAGCTCGCGCAGCTCCCGGACCACCGCGTCCACCAGGGGCTCGGCGACGGGGCCGGGCGCGGCGGCCGTCCAGGACGGGCGGCGGCCCTTCCGCGCGTCCCCGTAGAGAGTGAATTGGCTCACGACGAGCAGCGGCGCGTTCACGTCGGAACACGACTTCTCGCCCTCCAGGATCCGAAGCCCCCACAGCTTGGACGCCAGTCTGCGGGCCTTTTCCGGGCCGTCGTCGTGCGTCACGCCGACCAGGACCAGCAGTCCCGGCCCCTCGATCGCGCCGACGACGCGCCCGTCCACGGACACGCTGGCCTGGCTCACCCTCTGGACTACAGCACGCATGACCATGCATTCTGCCGCCATGGGAGCAACGACGCTCATCACGGTGGCGCCCACGGGCGCGGAGTCCGCCAAGGCGGATGTCCCGGCCCTGCCCGTCACCCTGGATGAACTGGTCCGGACGGCCAAGGAGTGCGAGGCGGCCGGCGCGGCCGTGATCCACGTGCACATCCGCGACGACGACGCGCGGCCCACGCTCGACCCGTCCCGGCTGCGGGACACGGTGACGGCGCTGCGGGAGAGCACGGGCCTGATCGTCCAGTTGTCCACGGGCGGCGCGGTCACCGATCCCTACGAGGACCGGCTGCGCGTCCTCGACGCCGGACCCGACATGTGCTCGCTCACCTGCGGGACGGTCAACTTCGGCGACGACGTGTTCATGAACCCCTGGTCGTTCATGGTGGAGCTGTACAAGCGCACCCAGGGTCTGGAGGTCGTCCCCGAGTTCGAGCTGTTCGACCTCGGGCACATCACGGCGCTGCATCGCCTCCTGGACAAGCACGGGCTCCCTTACGGCGGGCACGTCCACTGCGACCTGGTGATGGGCGTCCCGGGCGGCATGCCGGGAGACGCCCGCACCCTGGTGGCCGCCGTCGAGGCCCTCCCGGAGGGCGCCACGTGGTCGGCCACCGGCATCGGCCGGACGTCCCTCCCGGTCATGTTCGCGGCCCTGTCGGCGGGCGGCCACCTGCGGGTCGGCATGGAGGACACGGTCACCTTCGCCAAGGGCCGCCCGGTCACGGCGAACGCCGAGCTGGTGGAGCGCGCGGCCCAGGCGGCCCGCCTGGCCCAGCGCCCCCCGATGGCGCCCGCCGAAGCCCGCGCGCTCCTCGCCACCAAGCCCCGCTGAACCCCGGCGGCGGGTCAAGCCGGGATGGGGCAACCTGGCCGTTTTCGTGGTGCCGGGTGCCGCTTTCATGGGGTCCGCCGGGTACGTGACCTTCGAGGTCACCGTTCCGGGGTGGGAGAGCGCCGGAGGCGGGCGCCGGTGTCGTGGTGATGGAGGAGTGCGGTGGACGTCAATCCTGTGCTGGTCGAGGTGGAGCGCTCCGGGTTCGTGGAGTCCCGGCATCGGGGGGCGGCGATCGGGCTGGCCGCCGACGGGGGCGTCGCGTTCCGGGCGGGGGAGACCGGAGCGCCGATCTTCCCCCGGTCGGCGAACAAGCCGATGCAGGCGGTCGCGATGCTGCGCGCCGGCCTCGAACTCGGCGGCGAGCTGCTCGCGCTCGCGGCCGGCAGCCACTCCGGCGAGGACTTCCACGTCGAGGGCGTGGAGAAGGTCCTCGCGGGCGCCGGGCTGGGAGCCGCCGATCTGCGCTGCCCCGAGAGCTGGCCGCTCGACCCCGCGACGCAGCAGGAGGTCGCCCGGACGGGCGGGGGCGCCTCCCGGCTGCGCATGAACTGCTCCGGGAAGCACGCCGCGATGCTCGCCACGTGCGTCACGACGGGCTGGCCCGCCGACTCCTACCTCGACCCCGACCACCCGTTGCAGCAGGCCGTCCGGGAGGTCGTCGAAGAGCTGGCCGGCGAGCCCGCCACGGCGGTCGGCGTGGACGGGTGCGGGGCGCCGCTGTTCGCCGTGTCCATCGCGGGCGTCGCGCGGGCGTTCCGGGCGCTCGTCCTCGCCGAGCCGGGCACGCACGAGCGGCGCGTCGCCGACGCCATGCGGACGCACCCGCAGTGGACGTCCGGGACCCGGCGCGAGGAGCGGCAGCTGATGAACGCCGTCCCCGGGCTGCTCGTCAAGTGCGGCGCGGAGGGCGTGGACGCCTTCGCGTTCGCCGACGGGCGCGCCGGCGTCGTCAAGATCGACGACGGGGCGATGCGGGCGCGGACGCCCGTGACCGTCGCGCTGCTGCGCGCCCTCGGCGTCCACGACGGCGCCGACCGGGTCGCCCTGGACGAGCTGGCGACCGTCGAGGTGCGCGGCGGGGACCGGGTCGTCGGCGCCATCCGCCCGGCGCCGGGCGTCTTCGACCGGGCGGTCTAGCGCGGTGTTCCCCAGTCCCGGCCCCCTTCGAGGCAGGCTCTGGCGCTCCTCCGGCGGCAGCCGGGCCACCATCGTCTCGATCAGGGCGCCGGTGTCGTAGGACGCGGTGATGGCGGGGGCGATGAAGCCGTTCAGGAGCAGCCGCCCGGGCATGCCGGCCCGCGTCGGTTCAGGGGGAGACGACGGCGGTGAGGTCGGCGAGCACTTCGGAGGCGGTCACCGCGTCCAGTTCGGCGAAGGTGTGAGGTGCGCCCTCGGACGCGCCGCGGGAGAAGTAATCGGGGGCGGGGTCGGCGCCGACCCAGACCGCTTCGAGGGTCTGATCGCCGGACGCGCTGACGGAGCCCGCGTACAGTCCCGTGGCCAGTGTGACGACGACGTAGCGGTCGGCGCCGGCCGGGCGGACGAGGCACGAGATCCCGCCGTCGGAGTCCACGGGGCCGCGATACCAGCCGCGCCGCTCCAGCCGGAGCACGTTGCCGAACGGCACCGTCACCCCCTCGAACCGGGCCAGCCGGGCCGCCGCCCTCTCCTCACCGGTGAGCGCGTGCACCTCCCGTCCGAGCTGCGGGAACGGCTGCATGATCTCGTAGTCGGCGAACAGCTGGGCCCAGGCCGGCAGCGCCTCCGCGAGGTGCAGCGGGTGCGCGATGGCGATGACGGCGTCGTCGGGCACCGTGACGGCGTCGTCGCCGACGTCGGAGAGGGTGCGGTCTTCCGCGAGCCGGAACGCCGTCACGGTGTCGCCGTGCTCGGCGATCCACACCAGGCGCCGCGCGATGTGCCACACCAGGGGATGTCCGGCGAAGAACTCGCGGAACTCCGGCAGCGGCCACCGGCGCCCCGTGGTCATCGCCCGTTCGAGGCGCTGGAGCTGGAGCCCGGCCAGGGCGCGGACGTCCTTCTTCAGGTCGGTGAAGCGCCGGTAGGCGGCGGGCGCCAGGGCGGCGTCATCGCGCTGTCCCGGTTTGGGCAGGGACGACCGGTGCTTACCGGCCTCGTCGATGACGTAGGGCCTGAGCGCCTCGTCGAATCCGACGGTGAACCGGCGCGGGCCGTAATCGAGGACGAGTGTGCCGTGGACGTCCAGGCCCAGGTCGGGGATGAGGCGGTCGCCGAGCTGCTCGGTGGTGAGGCCGCGCGCGGCGGCGATCTCCCCGACCTTCTCCTGCGCCCGCAGTTTCAGCGCCTTGAACTTCACCTTCTGGGAGATGGCGTGGATCTCGCGCAGTGCGAGGTCGGACCCGATCGCGGCGAGCACGTCGAGCCCGCGCACCGCGTGGTGGTGGCCGCCCTCGCCCGGCCACGCCCGGACCGCCGGGACGAGTTCGCGGACGGTCGTGTCGTCCCCGAGCCAGGCCAGCGCGGCGAACTGCCAGGCGTCCCGGGGTTCGGCGCCGTTCTCACGCCAGTGCCGGAACAGCGCCCAGCCGAAGCGGGACAGCGAACTCTCGTCACACGCGTCCAGGACGCTTCCGAGGTCGGGATCGGGTTCGGCGGGCGTGGACATCGCCAGGAGCGTGAGCAGGTTCCGGACGGCGGGCACGGGCAGCGCGCGCTCCCGGTTCCGCAGCAGGACCTGCGGCAGCACCTCGGCGTTCACCGCCAGGTCGGCGGGCGGCTTCCTGCGGGGACGCGGCGCCTCGTCCGCCTCCGCGTCCAGGGCGGTCCTGATCGGCTCGACGGCCCGCTCGTCGTGCTCGCGCGCGAAGTCGAGGACGGCGTCCGGACCTTCCTGGGCGGCGACGAGGCGCAGGGCGTGCTCGGCGGCCTTGCGCGCCCTGCCGGCGCGGCCGACCGCGACCGGCACGAGGTAGGGGAGCGCGGCCCGTCCGTGCCGGGTGAACCATGCGGTCGCGGCCCCGCGTGCCGCCGTGCTCCGCTGGAGCCAGTCGGCCATCGCGTTCGCGACATCGCCGTCGAGGAAGGGCAGCAGCAGTTCGGCGCCGTTCGCGGGCCGGGCCCGCGCGTAGCCGAGCGCGACCGGGAGGGCGTCGAGCCCGTACCGCGCGATGATGACGCGGAGCCACGTGTCCGGGTCGTAGGGGTTCCCTTTCCTGCCCAGCCCGCGCTCGTGGCGCCAGTCGGCCTGCCACTCGGCCAGGACGGGGCGGACGAGGTCTTCGGGACCGGCCGCCAGGACCGCGCCCTGCCAGTAGAGCATCCGGCCCAGATCGGTCGTGGGGGACCGGGCCTCCTCGACCCGCCGGACCCAGGTCTCGGTGCGCTCGGCCGGAACCGGGACCCGCCCGAACGAGTGGTGGTTCGCGTCGACGATCGTGACGATCTCGCTGTTCAGCCAGGCGTCGCGCTCGCCCGGCGCCCACGCCATCGCCCGCTCCCGCGAGACGGGCACGCCTTTGACGACGACCGGCTTGGGCTTCGGCTCCGTCCGCTCCCACCGCGGGGCGGCCAGCGCGCGGGGCAGCTCGTCCGCCGCCGCGTCCGGAGCCCGGTCGTCGGCCGCCGTCAGTTCCTCCACGACCGCGCGGCTCCCCGCGGGCAGGTCCGCGTGGGTCTGCCGCGCCAGTTCCGCATTGGCCCGCAGGTGGTCGGTCAGCAGGGCGCGTGCCGTGGCGTCCCCCGCCGCCGAGGCGGCCGCCAGTACGCGGATCGCGCGGACCGGGAACCGCCGCATGGTGTCTCGGAGCGCCGCCATCATGTGAAGGTTGCCCGCGCGCTCCAGCATCTGCCGGAACGCCTCGTCGCCGGGCAGGCGACTCAGGACGTCCAGCAGGCCCTTGCGGCGCGGCGCGCTGTCGTGGAACAGGTCGAAGGCCTCGGCCATGAACGGGGCGATCGCAGGACCCACGCCGTCCGCCAGAGTGATGAGGTTCTCGACGTAGTAGCAGTCGGAGACGGAGATATGGGCTCCGGCGCCGAGAATTTCGAGATGCTCGGCCGAGCCCAGGGAACGGAGCAGCAGCTCCCGCGGCACCGAATGCGCAGGCGCCGCGCAGCATTCGGCCACCCAGTCGAGTTCGGTCGGGACGAGGTAGGCGGCGACCATCCGCCGTGCGGGCGTCGTGCGCAGCCCGTCGATGAGCGAGACGACGCGCCGGTACTCGGCGTCGCCGGTCTGCGCGATGAACGCGCGCAGGCGTTTGAGCGCTTCCTCCTGCCGCGACGGGTCCAGGTACGTTTTCTCGGCGCCGTGGACGGCCACGATCGCCGCCGCTTCCAGCGCGCTTCCCCTGCCGTCCAGGTGTTCGCGCACCACGGCGGTCAGCGCCGGGTCGGCCCCGGTGCGGCCGAGGACTTTCTCGATGGCGCCCGCGTATGGTGCGAGCAGTTCGTCCTCGTGGACGTCGGCCGATGCGAGTTTCGGTCCCGGATGCCCGCCGCGCCGCGGATGCAGATGCCGCATCCAGGACCTCGGCATTTCGAGGGTGTCTTCGTCCGGAGGCGCGGCGCTCGACTTGATCATGCCGGGAGCGTAGTGAGGCCCGCCGACACCCGGGGGCGGATTGCCGGACGCGCTAGCGGTTCTCGGTGCTCTTGGACGCCCTGAGGGTCTCGAACTCCTCCTTGAAGATCGTCTGCTCGTAGAGGACGCCCTCGGGCCAGGGCTTCTTCGGTTCCCGTCCGGGCTGGGGGTTGTCCTTGCGGAACTCCTCGGGCTGGCCCTCCTTGGCCGGCGGGTAGCTGTGCGAGAACATCCCCGGGGCGTAGGTGTAGTAGCCGCCCTGCTCCATGCCGCGCTGGTTCAGCTGGTTGTTCCGGCGCGAGCAGTGCAGCTTCCTGGACGAGGCGGCCCGGGTCGCGTACAGCCACGTCAGCAGGGCGCCGACGATCGCGAACGGAATGATCCAGACGAAGTAGCGGGCTCCCGTGGGGGCCGTGTTCGCCAGTACGGGGTCGGCGACGATCGTGGTGAGCAAGGCGACCACCTCCCGAGGCGCGGATCGGCCCACGCCAGGTCAGTTAGGGATGTGTCCGCTGGAACCGGTGTTAACCACGTCGGGCGCCGGGGAGGCGGGGGCGCCCACGGTGCGGAGCCGCCCGGCGGGCAGGCCCGGGACGGCCAGGGCGGCGCAGACGGTCAGCACGCCCAGCATCGGAACGGTCCATCCGCCGGTGGCGTCGTGCAGCGCGCCCAGGGCGAGCGGGCCGAGCGCCGCGATGACGTAGCCGACGCCCTGCGCCATCCCCGACAGCTGGACCGCGACGTGGGCGTCGTGGGCGCGGAGCCCGATGAACGACAGCGCGGTCGCGAAACCGAGGCCCTGGCCGAGGCCGAGGACCACCGCCCAGCCCCACACCGAGGCGATCGGCGCCCAGGTCACCCCGAAGAAGCCCAGCGCGGTCAGCGCGACCGTGGCGATCACCAGGGGGCGCTGGTCGCGGGTCCGCCGGGCCAGCACCGGGACGGCCAGCGACCCGACCGCCTGGACCGCCGCCACCAGCGCCAGCACGGAGCCGGCGGCCGTCTCGTCCATCCCGCGGTCCTGGCAGAGCGTCGGCAGCCAGCCGATCACCACGTAGGCCAGCAGCGACTGCAGGCCCATGAACACCGTGACGTGCCAGGCCAGGCCCGACCGCCACACCAGCGCGGCGACGCCGGCCGGGGGCGCCGCGGGCGGCGCGGAGCGGGCCGCGCGCGCCGCCCGCCGCGCCCTCGGCAGCCACAGCAGCCCGGCGAGCGCGGCGGGGATCGCGAGCAGGCCGAGCGGCAGCCGCCACGACGCGCCGAACAGGTCCTCCACCGGCACGGCGAGCCCGGACGACAGGGCCGCGCCGGCCGTCACCGCGACCGTGTAGACCGCCGTGACCGTGGTGATCCGGGACGGGTGGTCCCGCTTGATGATGGCCGGCACCGCGATGTTGCCGATGCTGATCGCGATCCCCGCGACCAGGGAGCCGGCGAACAGCGCGGCCACGCCGCCCGGCAGCCGCAGCAGGAGCCCGGCGACGAGCAGCGCCATCGCGCACACCAGCAGCGTCTCGCTGCGCGGCGGGCGCCGCAGGAAGGCGGCGACGAGCCCGTAGGAGCCGAAGAACGCCAGCGGCAGCGTGGTGAGCGCGCCCGCCGCCGTCCCCGACAGCCGGAAGGCGTCGCTGATCTCGGTCAGCAGCGGCCCGACCGCCGCGATCGCCGGACGCAGGTTGACCGCCAGCAGGACGATCATCAGCAGGGCGCCGGCCAGCCCGGCGCGCCGCCCGGTCACGCGTCCTCCCCGGGCGCGTCGCCGAGCAGGGACTGCAGGACGGCGAGGGTCGGTTCCACGACGGCGGCGGCGGCGGACGCGGCCGCCTCCGGGTCGCCCGCCGCGATGGCGTCCAGCACGGCGCGGTGCCGGGCCGGACCCGCCTCGGGCACCTCGCGGTCCATCCGGATCGCGCGCATCGACTCGTGCAGCCGGTCGATGAAGAACCGCATCGCCTCGATCAGCACCGGGTTGCGGGACGCCTCCGCGACGCCGAGGTGGAAGCGCGCGTCGGCGGCGCCGAACGCGTCCGGCTCGGTGGCCTCGTCGCGGGCGCGGAGCAGCTCCTCCAGCCGCGCCAGGTCGGCGCCGGTGCGGCGGCGCGCCGCCAGCCGGGCCGCCTGGACGTCGTAGGCGAGCTGCACCTCGAACACGTCCCGGGCGGACGCGCGGGACACCCGCCGCAGCAGCGGGCGCGGGTCGGCGGTGCTGCGCACGTACGTCCCGTCGCCGCGGCGCACCTCCAGAACCCCGACGTGCGACAGCGCCCGGATCGCCTCCCGGACGGCCGGACGGCTGACCCCGAGCTGCGCGGCCAGTTCCAGCTCGGCCGGGATCCGCCGGCCGACCGGCCAGGCGCCCCCGCTGACCTGCGCCTGGAGCTGGTCGAGGACGGCGTCCACCGTCGACCCGCCCGGTACGGGACTCAACGCCACGAAAGCCTCCAAAGTAAGATGTCAGACATCTTACGAGGGGCGGGTCCGGCGCGGACCCGCGGTGGCGGCCGGGAGGGGTCGCGGCCGCCACCGCGGGCGTCCACGGCGCCCGCCGGGCGGGGTGCGGGGGCGCCGGATCCGGCGGGCGGCGCGTCCTTCGTTCCGGCCGCTCCGCGTCAGCGGAGCCTGGGAAGGCCGAATCTGCGGCGGCTCCTGGCGGGCGGCTCGGCGCGGACCCTCTCGGCCTCCGCCCGTCCCCGCTCGCGGGCCGCCTCCTCTTCCGCGCGCCCCCGCTCGACATGGGCCATGACCTCGCGGTGGGTCACCGACGGGGCCGGGTCGCGGCGCGTCCGCTGCGACGGGCTGCCCGTGATCACGCCGCCCATGACGGGCCCGCGGTGGGACAGGCCGTCCGCGGAGCTGGGGGGATAGTGGTGGCGTTTGCGTGACGTCGTCAGCACGACCGTCACCCAGGCGATGAGCGCCACGAAGATCACGGCCGGGCCGACGGCCATGAAGTAGGCGTCGCCGAGGCGGTTGGACTGGGCGGCCAAGGGGGCGGCGAGCACGGCGCTGGCGACCATGGGGCGACACCTCCTCGCCCCAGGCTTTACCCGGCGTCCGGCGGTTAACCGCCCGGCGCCGTCACAGCCCGCGCGACTGGGAGATGGAGCCCGACGTGGCCAGCGTGAACGTGCGCATCGACTCGGCGAACTTCGACAGGTCCCATTCCGCCGGGCCCTCGTACCAGTAGAGGTTGTCGGCCCCCTCCGCGCGCTCGCCCGCGTCCTTCACCGTCTCGGCCCACTTCGCCACGAGGTCGAACACCACCGCGTAGGGCAGGAACCGGGAGAACAGCGCGATCCGCTGGCGCGCCGCCATGGAGCCGTCGTCGGGGAGGGCGCCGCGCTCCAGGAACGCGCGGAAACCGATCGTGTGCGCGAGGACGGTGGCGCCGCGCGAGGTCTTCGCCGGCATGTACTGGCCGCCATAGGCCAGCGCCGCGCCCGCGATGATCAGCGCGAGCCCGGCCAGCGCCCACTCGGTGGTGAGCGCCAGCGCGACCGTCCCGGCGATGCCGAGCACCGTCACGAGGATGCCCGCGACCGTCCACCGGGACCGGACGGTGTCGGGCCGCCGCGCGAACCAGCCCTGCTTCACCACGTCGTCGTACATCGCGGACCTGACCTGCGTCAGCTTCGTCGCGAACGTCCCGCCGAGCTCCGACAGCCGGACGGCGTCGCGGGCCGACCCGTCCGGCGCCGTCAGCAGCGCGTCCAGCAGGATCCGCTCGTAGGGGAGCAGGTCGGCCTGCGGGCGTTCGAGGCGGCGCAGCGTCCAGTCGAGGCGGCCGGTGACGGCCCGGTCCTCCTCCTCGATCAGCAGGTAGCCGCGCACGGCGAGGTCGACGATCGTCGCGGTCACGTCGATCACGTCGGCCTGCTCGTCGATCAGCGTGCCGATCTGGCCGGGCCGCACCCCGTTCGGCGGCTCGAACTCCGTCCCGGCCACCGGCACCTGGTCGCCCTCGGCGGCCCGCTTGCCGACGGTCCGCGCGTCCCGGCCGCGCAGCAGGTACAGGGCGAGGACGCCGCCCACGAGCAGCACCAGCAGGCCGGCGAGCGCGGCGCCGGTCACGGCGTTGACGGAGAACGCGGTCGCGACCGTGTGGCGGCGCTCGTAGATCGCGCGCCCGCCCGTCGTCCCGGCGGGCAGGCCCGCGACGACCGTCAGGTACTCGCCGGGCAGCATGCCCTGCTGGGCGAAGACGCCCTGGGTGTGCGTGTGGTTCGTGTAGTACTGCGTGCAGCCGATCGTGCTGCCGATCGGCCCGGTGAAGCAGTTGACGTTGCGGATCATCGCGCCGCCCTCGACGACCGCCTTGGCCTCGTCGAGGGGCACCTTCCAGCCGCCGACCACCGGCCAGCGCAGCTCCTCCGCCGCGCCCATCCGGGTGATCGCGCCGCGCACGTCGTACTCCAGGACGACCGTGTGGTCGCCGGTGAGCTTCCGGTCGCCCGCCACCTTGACCGTCGTGTTCAGGCCCGAGGCGGACGCGGTGGCCCTCGTGGGCCCGCCGTCCGGGCTGGCGGCCCGCAGGTTCTCGATCCGGTGGACGCGGTCCTCGGTGACGCTCTCGTGCGTCCTGGTCGGGTACGTCCGCTGGAAGCCGTCGTGCCCGGCGAACCGGTAGACGATCGTCTCCTTCACCCTGACCGTGCCGCCCTGGACCGCGGTGAGGACGACGTCGTCCTTGAGCACCCGCTCGGCCGCGGGACCGGACGCCGCCGCACCGGCCGCGGACGGCCCGCCGGCCTCGGCCGCCGTCGCGGAAGTGCAGGTCAGCAGGGGGGCGGCCAGGGCCGCCGAGACCACCAGGACCGCCGGACGCGACCGGAACATCGCCGCAAGAGCAGACATGGCCGCAAATGGTATCGGGAATGCGTGCGATGATTCTGCGCTATGGCAGGTCACTACCCCCCGCCGCCCCCTCCGCCGCGGCCTCCCGGACCGCCCTACGGCCGCCCGCCGTACGGTGGGCCGCCGCAGGGGAGTCCGCCGTACGGCGGGCCGGGGTATGGCGGTCCGGGCTACGGGTCTCCTGCCTACGGGCCCCCGCAGTACCGGTACGCCCCGATGCGCCCGCCGCCGCGCCGCAGCGCGGGCGGGACGATCGCGGGCATCTTCGGGGGGCTCACGTCCCTGGTGGTCCTGGCGATCCTGGGGATCTCGCTGTTCGGCGGCGGCCGGGACGCCGCCGGCGGCACCGGGACGCCCACCACCACGGCCGGCGGCCCCTCGACCCCGCGGGAGAAGGCGACCAACAGCAAGCTCTACAGGACCGGCCCGCTCACGCCGGTGAGCTGCCGCCTGCCGCAGATCCAGCCGTCCGCCGAGTCCATGCGCGGGTTCATGGACACCCTGAGCGACTGCCTCGACGCGACGTGGACCAAGCAGTTCACCAAGGCCGGCATCGCATTCGACAGGCCCGACCGGGTGTTCTGGGTCGAGCCGGGGCGCAGCCCGTGCGGCTCCTACCCGGCGCCCGGCGCGTCCGCGTTCTACTGCCCGGCCAACAACACGATGTACGTGGGGCTCCGGCACGTCGTGGAGACGTCCGGCGGCGAGCCGCTGTCCCACTACGCCGTCTACGCCCGCGTGATCGCGCACGAGTACGGGCACCACGTCCAGGACCGGGCCGGGATCCTGCTCTACGGCGACGGCCAGATGGAGTCCGGCGACACCGCCACCCGCACGGAGGCGAGCCGCCGCATCGAGCTCCAGGCCCAGTGCTTCGCGGGCGCGTTCCTCGGCAGCGAGCGCACCACCCTCCCGATGACCCGCGAGCAGTACACGGCCATGGTCAACGACGTGCTGGCCAGGGGCGACGACCGCCAGCCGCCGGAGAAGCGCGACCACGGCTCGGGCCGCCACTACGCGGGCTGGGTGGTCGCCGGCTTCAACGGGCGCGACCTGACCGTCTGCAACACCTGGATCGCGCCCCCGTCCAAGGTGAGCTGACCCCGCCGTCCGTGGGGGACGGCGGGGCATGACGGTTCCCGCGCACGGTCAGCCGGTGAAGGGCCAGGGGCCGAAGCGGCCCACCGCGATGAAGAGCGCGATCACGAGGTAGACCAGGTTCAACGCCACGAACCCGCCTTCGCCGCGCCTGCCGTGCGTGACCATCGCGCCGACCATCAGCAGCACCCAGCAGGCGGCCGTCACCGGCACCATGACCGGCGCGACGCCGACCACGGCGGGCAGGACCAGGCCCGCGGCGGCGAGGAGTTCCAGACCGCCGAGAGCCTTCACGAAGCCGTCGCCGGCACTGCCGGTCCACTGCCCGCCGGGGGCCTCGGCGAGCTTGGCGGTGGGGACGAAGACCTTGGTGAAACCACCGGTGAGCGCCACCGCGGTCAACAGCCCCGCCGCGATCCACAGCGCCGTGTTCATGAGCTTCCTCCTTGGGGGGACGAGTGGTTCGTCCCCAAGACACCGGCGCCGCGACCCGCGTGACACCACCCGCCGTGACCTGCGCCACCTGGCATTTCAGGCATGTGAGCCGTTTCACCACAAAGTGCTAGCTATGGTGCTTGCAATAGCAAGCACCATGACGGAGAGTGGAGACATGGCGAGTTCGAAGGTCGGCTCCATCGGGGAGTACATCCGGGAGCAGCGGACGCGGGCGAAGATCTCGCTGCGCCAGCTGGCGGACGTGTCCGGGATCTCCAACCCGTACCTGAGCCAGATCGAACGCGGCCTGCGCAAGCCGAGCGCCGAGATCCTGCAGCAGATCGCCAAGGGGCTGCGGATCTCCGCCGAGGCGCTGTACGTGCAGGCCGGAATCCTGGAGGACCGCGAGGCCGACACCGACGTGCAGGCCGCCGTGCGGGCCGACCTCGTCCTGACGGAACGGCAGAAGCAGGTCCTGCTCGACATCTACGCGTCGTTCCTCAAGGAGAACGAAGCCAGCGGCGTCCTCGGCGCCGAGCCCGACGAGCCCGCCGAGACCGCCGTACCGGAAGAGACCGGCCCAGAACAGGCCGGACCACAGCAACAGGGAAAGGAAGAGGTCGGATGACGCTGGCCAGCAACCTCCGTGAGAACAAGGCCGTGTACGCCGTGGCCGGCGCCGGCGACTTCGCGGTGGAGAAGATCCGTGAGGTCCCCGAGCAGGTGACCAGGTACCAGGGCGAGGTCCGCGAGACCGTCGACCGCTACCGCGTGCAGGTCCGCGAGACCGCCGCCCGCTACCGCGGCGAGGTCTCCCGGTACCAGGAGCGCGTGGACGCCAAGGACCTGCCGGGCGCCGCCGTCGCGTACGCCACGCACTTCGGCACCCGCGCCGTCGAGTTCATCGACGAGCTCGCCGAGCGCGGCAAGAAGGTCGTGCACCGCGAGGCCTCCGAGGTCGCCGAGATCGCCGCGACCGACCAGGCCGCGCCGAAGCAGGCGTCCAAGGCCCGCACCGCGCAGCGCCGGACGGCGCAGAGCCGGGCCACCGGGCAGTCCCGCTCCACCACGAAGAAGTAACGGCGCCGAACGACGGAGCCCGGCCGGGAACACCCGGCCGGGCTCCGTCGTCCCTACAGGTGCCTGTTCCATCAGGCCGCCCTGGTGGACGGTGCGCATAGGGTTGCGGTGAAGGAAGACCCGCGTGCGACGAGGAGTCGCCGTCCGAGACGAGCAGGAGCGCTGATCGCCGATGTCGGGCTTCAACGTGCTGGACTACTTCTTCTGGCTGCTGCTGATCATCGCGTTCGCGATGGAGGCGTGGGCGCTGGTCGACTCGCTGACCGTGCCCGTGAACGCCTACGCCGCGGCGAGCAAGCAGAGCAAGAAGCTGTGGATGATCATCCTGATCGTCGCGACGGTGGTCGGCGCCGCCTACGCGGTCGCGCCGGTGGCGCTCGGCGCCAGCCCCATCGCCCTGCTCCTCGGCATCCTCCCGGTCGCCGCGTTCATCGCCGCCGCCGTCTACCTGGCCGACGTCCGCCCGGCCGTCGGCCCGTACAAGAAGAACGGCGGCCGCGGCGGCTCCCGCCAGGGCCCCTACGGCCCCTGGTAGCAAGATCGACGACCTGGGCGTGTCACGCGGGCGGGTGTTTCTGGGCGTGGTGCCAGGCGTAGGTGAAGCGGTCGGGGAGCGGTCGCCAGATGAAGGGGTTCCGGGGGTCCTCCGCGTCCGCCGCGGCCTTCAGGCCGGCCTTCCACGTCTCCTGGGGCGGCGGGCCCTGGGTGTAGGGACCCGGGAGGAAGATCTTGCGTCCGTCGCCCCGGTACTCGTGCCGGGCCACCAGGTCGCGGGCCACCAGGGGCTCGGCGGCCTTGCGGAGGCGGGCTGGGGTCCAGTTGTTCCACTTCCGCACGTTGCGGTCCGTCGGTGCGGTCAGGGTGAGCAACTGGAGGTAGAGCGCGGCGGAGTCCGGCGGGACGTCCAGGCGCCCGGCCGCCTCCTCCACCAGGGACGGCGCCGACGCCGACGGATCGGCCTCGTACGCGCCCTCCGGCAGAGCCCCGGACCGGATGCGGCGCGCCATGGCCTCGGCGCCCTTCCCCCGCAGCAGGCGGACGCGTTCGAAGGCGTGCCTGCTGTCGCGGGACGCGTCCACCACTTCGGCGAGGCGCTCGGTCCGGTCGTCCACGCCGTAGAGGGCGGGGCGGAAGAACAGGCTCGCGAGCCGCCGGTGCTCGATGAGTGAGGCGACCGTGAGGCCGTCGTCGACGTAGTCGACGGTGAGTTCGCTCGGGCCGCTGTAGGGGGTGGTCCCGAACCTGCCGGTGATCGCGTCCAGCCCCTCCGACCCGGTGTCGAAGAGGCAGGCCGGCAGCAGCAGGCCGGGGTGGGCCAGCCGCTGGAGCAGCAGGTCGTAGGCCGCGGAAGCGCCCTCCCGGACCGGGTCGCCGGCGGGCAGCTCGTCGTAGGACCAGCGCAGCCCGAGCAGGACGGCTTCGATCAGGTTCCGGAGTTGGAGCGTCTCGGCGGCGGGAACGCACTTCTGGTGCCTGTACTTGGGGGTGTCGTCGGACTCCAGCCAGGTGTCCAGGTCCTTGGTGAGCAGCGGGACGGCGCCGGGATCGATCAGCCATTCGCACAGCTGGGCGCCGGTGACGTTCGGGGCCACCGTCTCGGCCGCCTGGACGGTGGCGGGCGGTGCGACCGGCTTCGCGCCGAACCGCTGCCGCCACGCCTGGGAGAGGCGCAGCGCGACCTCGCCGAGGCCACCGGGCTCCCACAGCTCTTCCGGGTCCTGAGGGAGGACGTCGGCGAGGAGTTCGAGCCGGTCCTCGTCGGTGTGCCCTTCCAGGTCGCGGAACCAGGCGTCTTCGAGGTCGCGGAACGTCACCTTGAGGGTCTTGCGCGCCTGGGGTGACAGCTTGCCGGCCTTGGCGTTGGGGTGGCCGAGGAACCCGCACAGCGCCACGCTCGCGGTGGTGCGCGACAAGCCGGTCTTCCCGGCCAGCAGGTCCACGGCCTTGCGGTCCCAGGGCACCGGGCCCTTGGCGCGGACCAGGGCGACCAGGCGGGTGAGCTGATCGGCGGTACCCCATCCCAGGGGCGCGTCGGCGACTTCCACGACGTCGCCGAGGGCGGGCGGGGCGCCCTCGGCGAACGCGCGGTCGAGGAAGGCCAGTTCCGGATTCTTCCGGGCGACCCATTCCGGGTCGGCGCCCCCGATCGTCACGGCCGCCCCGTGCTCGTCCCGCGCGGCGGTGACGCTTGCGGCCACGCGTCCCCTGCGCAGCCGGACGGCGGGGTCGGCCATGGGCGTGCGCGACCAGAGCTCCAGCAGGGCCAGCAGGGTCTCCCGATGGGGATCGGCGGTGACGGGCGAGACCGCCCGCAGCGCGGCGGCCCCGATCCGTCCGGCCAGCGGCCCCCACGGGCAGACATCGGACGTCTGCCCGGCCACGGCCGTCGCGGGGTCCACCGCTCCGGCCAGGAACCGGCCGACCATGTCGATGTGGGCGAGCGTGCTTCTGGACGGCCCGCCGAAGCCGGATCTCGTCACGAGTTGGCTCAGCGCGGCCTCCGTGCCGCGTTCATGCTCGGAAAGTCGCGCGGGGCCGTCCGGCCGTCCTGTCTCGTCTGCCACGGCCGCAGTTCTACACCGCGCCGGAGACATTCGCTGATCTTTCGCCCATCCGATCGGCGGGAGGCGGGCGCTGAGCCGGGCACCGGCCGGCGGGCGCCTCCGCCGGCCGGTGCCCGGCGGCTCAGGGGGACGGACGCGACAGCGCGTCCACCGAGACGAGGCCGTGCTCGACGATGTCCACGGCGCGGTCGAGGGCGGTGCGCATGGACAGCGGGTCGTAGCCCTCGCGGCGGCAGTGCGCCACGACCGCCTGCATGCCGCCGACCGCGATGCCCGCCGCGGCCACCGCGTCGATCTCGGAGATGCCGGGGCACAGCTCGCGCAGCAGCGCCTCGATCGCGTCCTGGGCGTCGGTCATGCGCTGGAGCGCCCGGGCGCGCAGGGCGGGGCGCTCCAGGATGAGGGCGACCTGGACCGGGCCGTAGTCGCGGTGCTCGGCCACGATCGCTTCGAGGACGTCCACGATGCTGCGCCGGATGGTCTCCATGGGGGACTCGCCGGGGGTGCGGCGCAGCCGCTCGGCGACCTCGGCGAGCCGGTCGTCGATCTCGGCGAAGATCACGTCTTCCTTGGAGGGGAAGTAGCTGAAGAACGTGCGGGGCGAGACGTCGGCGGCGGCCGCGATGTCGGCGATCGTCGTCTCCTCGTAGCCGCGCTCGGCGAACAGGCGCAGCGCGGCCGTCGCGATGGCCTGCCGCGTGCGCATCTTCTTGCGCTCCCGCAGCCCCGGCCGGCCGTCGTCCTCCACCATGTGACGCACGTTACCATGGCTGCAAAGTTGCATCTATTGCAAAACTGCATGCATTGGGTGTTTTCTGCGGGCATGGCGCGTTTCCTGGAGACCCTCGGACGGCTCTGCGTGCGACGGCGCCGCGCGGTGTTCGAGCTCTGGGTCGCCGTGATGCTCGGCGCGGGCGTCCTCGGCCTGACTCACGGGGGGATGTTCGTCCAGCAGAGCACCTTGCCGGGCACCGAGACCCAGCGCGCCCTCGACACGCTCGGGCAGGACTTCCCCGCGATGACCGGGCCGACCGCGACCGTGGTGTTCCACGAGACCCGCCAGGCCAGTCCCGCCGACTGGAGGGTCGCGCTCACCGTCGGGCAGTCGATCGAGAACATCTCCGAGCTCGACCGGGTCGCGTTCGTCGAGAACCCCTACGCGCAGGGGATGGGCGGGTTGAAGGACGACGCCGCCGTCGTCGTCCGGCTCAACTTCACCGGCACGATGAGCGACGTCGGCCACGCCGACCTCGACGCGCTGAACCGGGCGGTGGAGCCCGCGCGGATGGCCGGGCTGGAGGTGAAGTTCGGCGGGATCGTCGCGATGATCCTCAACCAGCCGAAGGGCGGGCCGCAGGAGGGCGTCGGGATCCTGCTGGCGATGCTGGTGCTGCTGCTGGCGTTCGGCTCGTTCCTCGCCGCGGGAATCCCGATCGTGGTGTCGCTGTGCGGGATGGCGGTGGCGTACTCGCTGATCCACTTCCTGGCGTCGATGTTCCAGATCGCGCCGACCGCGCCGATGGTCGCCGCCATGCTCGGCATCGGCGCCGGGATCGACTACGCCCTGTTCATCGTGACGCGCTACCGGCAGCAGCTCGCCGAGGGCGACGACGCCGAGACCGCGGTCGGGCGCGCCATGGCGCACTCGGGCCACGCGGTCGTGTTCGCCGGCGGCACCGTCGTCTTCGCGATCTGCGGGCTGTTCCTGTCCGGGATCGCCTTCATCGGGCGCATCGGGATCGCCGCCGCGCTGGCCGTCGCCATCATGGTCGCCGCGGCGCTGACCCTGCTCCCGGCGATCCTGGGCGCCCTGGGGCCGCGCATCGACCGGTACCGCCTGCCACGGGTGCGTCCGGACCGCGGCTCCGCCCGCTGGACGGCCTGGGGACGCCACGTCGACCGCCACGCCTGGCCGTACGCGATCGTCGCGACGCTCGTCCTGCTGACGCTGTCCGTGCCGACGCTCAGCCTGCGGTTCGGGGTGATGGCCGACAGCATGTCGTCCCCGAAGATGGAGGCGCGGCAGGCCTACGACATCGTCGCCGAGGAGTTCGGCGCGGGCCACTACAGCCCGTTCGTCGTGGTCGCGAAGGTGCCGGGCGAGGAGAGGCGCGCCAAGCCGAAGCGCGTGGTCCCGACCGTGAAGGGGCGCGAGGGGCTGTCCGGCCTGACGGGTCCGGCGCCGGCGGCCGCGCCGAGCCCCTCCCCGGAGCCGGCCCTTCCCAAGGGGGCGCCGGACACCACCAAGAAGCCCGACAAGCGCGCGGTCCTGCTCGGGCAGGAACTGCGGCAGAAGCTCTCCGAGGTGCCCGGCGTGGTGTTCGCCGGGGAGCCCGTCGTGACCGGCACGACGGCGATCGTGCAGGTTGTCCCCCGGGACGCGCCGCACGCCGCCTCGACCACCGACCTCGTCCACCGCCTGCGGAACGTGGAGATCAGGGAGGTGCGGGACGCGCATCCGGGCGCCCGGATCTACCTCGGCGGGGAGAACCCGGCGATCATCGACATCGCCGCCACGGTCGGGGACCGCATGCCGACCGTCGTGGTCGCGGTGGTGGGCGTCGCGCTCCTGCTGCTGGTCGTCGCGTTCCGGTCGGTGATCGTCCCGGTGAAGGCCGCGCTGATGAACCTGCTGTCGATCGGCGCGTCGTTCGGCGTCGTCACGGCCGTCTTCCAGTGGGGCTGGGGCGTCGAGCTGTTCGGCGTCGACCAGGCGATCCCCATCATGTCGTTCATCCCGCTGTTCATGTTCGCCCTGATCTTCGGGCTGTCCATGGACTACGAGGTCTTCCTGCTGTCGCGGATCAAGGAGGAGTACGACCGGACGGGCGATCCGCACGAGTCCGTCGTGACCGGCATCGGGGCCACCGCCCGCCTCATCACCTCCGCCGCGCTCATCATGATCTTCGTGTTCGCCAGCTTCGTCCCGCAGCCGGACCCGATGGTGAAGATGATGGCCCTGGGGCTGGCGGTCGCCGTCGCCATGGACGCCACGATCGTGCGCCTCATGCTCGTCCCGGCGCTGATGAGCCTGCTCGGCCATGCCAACTGGTGGTGGCCGGGCCGCTCCCGGCCGGTCGCTCCGCCGCCCCCGCGGCCCGTCCACGAGCAGCTGGAACTGGAGCTCACGACCTGACCGCGGCCCGCTAGGGGATCTGCTCCACGCGGACGCCCGGGACGGACGCGTAGAGGCCGGGCTCGGCGGTGATCAGGGGCCAGCGCCGCCACCGGGCGGACCAGGCGGCCTGGGCGGCGTCCATGCCGAGGTTCGGGATCGTGGTGACGAGCAGGCCGGTCTGCTGGGCGATCACGTCGTCGAGGTCGTCGACGTGCACGACCTGCATGCCGGGGAGGCGCTCCAGCACGGCGCGGCCGTGGTCGGGGACGAGCTGCCAGGCGCGGGCGAGCGACGTCGCGGGGATGACGATGGTGGCGTGCTGGGCGATGGACGCCCGGAGCCGGGCGCGGACGTAGACGGTCTTGCCGGTGGCGAGGTCCAGGAGTGCTGTCGCGTCGAAGACGTGACCGGTGATCACGCGACGTCCCGGCGGGACGAGGGGCCGCCCTCGACCAGCCGGTCGACCATGGCCTGCTCGTCGGGGCTCGGCGGCCCGAACAGGTCGTCGATCGTGGAGGCGTCCCGGAGGTAGGCCAGCTTCAGCCGCGCGCCGTCCGCCAGGAACCCCGACACCGAGGCGATCTTCTTGTCCTCGGCGAGCCCCTGGAGCGTGGCGGCAAGCTCGTCGGGCAGCGTGATGTTGAGTCTCGCCATGGGGCACACGATACACACTCGGAGGCCTTCCAGTGTGTATTCGGGTCGTCCCGGCTCCAGCGGAACGCGGACCGCGGAGTGGGCGGTGGCCCGGTGTCGATCCGGCCGGATGCCGTTCGTGTAGAAGGCGGAACATCGGTATCCGAGGAGGACGGTGAGGACGATGGACGAAGTGCGGACGCTTCTCGACGGCCGCGGACTGGTCGAGTCGCCGCGCTGGCACGGCGACAGGTTGTACTTCTCCGACTGGACGGCGGGCGAGGTCGTCGCGGTGGGGCTGGACGGCGCGCACGAGGTGGTGGCGCGGGTCGCCTCGCTCCCGCTGTGCACCGCGTGGCTGCCGGACGGGCGCATGGTGATCGTCTCCTCGGCGGACGGGCGGCTGCTGCGCCGGGAACCGGACGGCTCCCTGGCCGTCCACGCCGACCTCGGCCGGCCGGGCTGGAACGACGTCGTCGCCGACGGGCGCGGCAACGTCTACGTCAACCGGCCCGGCTTCGATCCGATGGCGGGGGAGGAGTTCGCGCCGGGGGCGGTCGCCCTGGTGCGGCCGGACGGCTCCGTGCGCGAGGTGGCGGACGGCATCGCCTTCCCCAACGGCATGGCGGTGACGCCAGGCGACTCCACCCTGATCGTCGCGGACTCCTACGGCGGCAGCCTGGTGGCCTTCGACATCGGCGCGGACGGGGAGCTGTCCGGCCGCCGGACCTGGGCGGACCTCGGCGACGGCGTCCCGGACGGCATCTGCGTCGACGCGGAGGGCGCCGTCTGGTACGCCGACGTCCCCAACCAGCGGTGCGTGCGCGTCGCGGAGGGCGGCGAGGTGCTGCGCACGGTCGGCCTCGACCGCGGCGGCTTCGCCTGCGTCCTGGGCGGGCCGGGCGGGACCACCCTGTTCGTCACGGCCGCCGAATGGCGGGGGATGACCGAGGCCGAGCCGGTGGCGCCCGGCAGCGGCCGGGTGTTCACGGTCGAGGTCGACGTCCCGGGCGCCGGACGGCCCTGACGCCCCCGCCCGGCGGGCGACGCGGGCTCCGGCGTGGGCACAATCGCCTGCCATGGACATCTACGACGCCATCCACCGCCGCCGCGACGTGCGCGGCGAGTTCACCGGTGCGCCCCTGCCGCGGGACGTCCTCGACCGGGTGCTGGAGGCCGCGCACGCCGCGCCGAGCGTCGGGCTGTCCCAGCCCTGGGACTTCGTGCTCGTGGGAGACCCGGAGATCCGGCGGGCCTTCCACGAGCACGTCCAGTCCGAACGCGCCGCCTTCGCCGCCACCCTGACGGGCGAGGCCGCCGAGCGGTTCGCCCGGATCAAGATCGACGGGATCCTGGAGTCCAGCCTGTCGGTCGTGGTCACCTACGATCCCGAGCGCGGCGGCCCGGCGGTCCTCGGGCGGCACGCGATCGCCGACGCGGGGCTGTACTCGGTGTGCCTGGCGATCCAGAACCTGTGGCTCGCCGCCACCGCCGAGGGCCTCGGCGTCGGATGGGTGTCGTTCTACCGGGAGCCGCACCTGCGCGACCTGCTCGGCATCCCGGAGACGATCCGCCCGGTCGCCTGGCTCTGCCTCGGCCCCGTCACCCACCTGGAATCCGTTCCCGATCTCGAACGGCACGGCTGGCGGCGGCGCAGGGCACTGGACGCCGCCGTCCACCACGATCGCTGGACGGAGCCGGCGGGCTGACCCGGAGGCGGATCGCCGCGTACGCCAGGAAGGACAGGCCCGCCAGCAGGTAGCAGTTAGCGACCGGGGTCAGGAGGACGTGGAAGCCGTACTCGCGCGGATCGCCGTTGTGGGGCGTCCACCACAACGGCGAGACGGCGAACACGATGAAGGCGGCCAGGGTGCTCTTCCGGTGGCCGTTCCGGAGGAGCACCGCCAGCGCCGGGACGATCCACACCCAGTGGTGCGCCCAGGAGATCGGGGAGACGAGCAGGCCCGTCGCGCCGGTGACGGCCGTCGCGCTCAGCCAGTCGCCTCGTCGAGCCCAGAGGGCGGCCACCGCGAGGCCGGAGACGGCGATGACCAGCGGTATCGCCGTGTACCAGCCGCCTACCTCGGCCGTGCCCCGCAGCACGCGGGCCAGCGCGCCATAGGGGGACTGGTTGCTGATGTAGGTCACGCCCACGCGAGAGGTGTCGTAGAAGGTGCGCGACCAGTAGACGCGGGACGCGTCCGGCGCGATGGCGTAGGCGAGGAAAGTGCAGGCGGCGAAGGTCGCGGTGGCGGTGCCCGCGTCCTTCGTCCGCCTGCTCAGCAGGAGCAGCACGACGAAGACGGCCGGCGTCAGTTTGATCGCGGTCGCCACGCCGACGCCGATTCCGGCCGGACGCCCGCGCGCGACCCGACGCAGGTCGGCGAGGACCAGGGCGAGCAGGATCAGGTTGACCTGGCCGAGGAAGAACGACTGCCAGACCGGTTGGAGGAGCAGGCCCGCGGCCACCACCAGGACAAGGGAGATGTCGCGACCGGCCATTCGCACGGTGAGCGCGCACGCCCAGGCGAAGGCCGCCAGCGATGACAGTTGCCACAGCACGCGGGCGAGGGTGAGCGGGAGCGCGGCCAACGGAGTGAACAGCGCGGCCATGAAAGGCGTGTTGGTGAAATAGTGCTCGGCGAGCTGTCCTTGGTAGAGGCGCGCGCCATCCGTCAGAACATGCCCGCCGAGCCGGTAGATGCGGAAATCCAGCGAGTCGTAGACGGCGGAGAAGACGACGATTCCGAGAACTTCGGCGGCCAGAAGGAAAGGTGCCCAGCGCTTCACCCGGGCAACGGTCTCGGCGGAGGCGCCCGCCGCGCATCGGGCCACCGGCCACATTGGCGAAAGGCGCTTGTAGCCTGCGGGATTACGCCTCCGGGCCAATGTGCCGGGACGGGGGCGGCGGTTACGATCGGCGCATGTCAGCCCTGCCGGTGCGCCGCGTGAGCCGCGGCGCGGGGACGGTTCTCGCCTGGAGCGGCGCCGCCGTGTACCCGGTGGTCGTGTTCCTCACGTTCTCCCACGGGAGGTCCGCCTTCCAGCAGCTGGAGATCCCCGTCGCGGCCGGGCTCACGGTCCTCGTGCTGTCCCTGCTGCGGCGGCGGGCTCTCGCCGCGCACGCGATCCTGCTCCTCGCCTGGGTCTTCGCCATGGTGTCGCTGCCGTCCGGGGCGGTCGCCGGCCTGCTGGTCCTCATCACCGACGTCTCGTCCGGCTACATCGCGGCGACCCGCCCGCGGAAGGTCTCCGTCCCCGTCGGCGCCGCGACGGGCGTCCTCCAGGCCGCGGCCGTCACCGCCTTCCTGAACGCCGACGAGATCCTGTTGATGACGATCCTGCTGGCGGCGGCCGTCACGTACATGACGGGGAACTCCCTTCGGACGCGGCGCGCGCACGCCGAGGTGATGCGGGAGCAGGCCACCGCGCAGGCCGTCGCGGCCGAACGGCTCCGGATCGCGCGGGAGCTGCACGACATGGTCGCCCACAGCATCGGGATCATCGCGATCCAGGCGGGCGTGGGCGGGCGGGTCATCGACACCCAGCCCGCCGAGGCCCGCAACGCGCTGGACGCCATCGAGGCCACCAGCCGCGACACCCTGTCGGGGCTGCGCAGGATGCTCACCGCCCTGCGCAGGGACGACCCCGGCGCCGCGCCGCTCGGGCCCGCCCCCGGCCTGGACGACCTCGCCCGCCTCGCCGAGGCCGCGGGGGACGCGGGCGTCGCGGTCGACGTCCGCACGTCGGGCGAGCCGAGGGCGCTGCCGCCGGACGTCGACCTGTCCGCCTACCGGATCGTCCAGGAGGCGGTCACGAACGTCGTCCGGCACGCGGGCACCGACCGCTGCCGGGTGACGATCGGCTACGGCGACGGCGAGCTGGCCGTCGAGATCGAGGACGACGGGGCCGGCGGCGTGGTCGGCACCGGGTACGGCCTCGTCGGGATGCGGGAGCGGGTCGCCCTGCTGCGCGGCGAGTTCGCCGCGGGCCCGCGGCCCGGCGGGGGGTTCCGGGTGGCGGCGCGGATCCCGGCGCCGGCGGCCGCATGACGGTCCGCGTCCTGCTGGCCGACGACCAGCCGCTGATCCGCGCCGGGCTGCGCGTCCTGATCGCCGACACCCCCGACCTGGAGATCGCGGGCGAGGCCGGGACGGGCGCCGATGCGGTCCGCCTCGCGGCGGACCTGGCCCCGGACGTGGTCGTGATGGACATCCGCATGCCCGACATGGACGGCATCGAGGCCACCCGCCGGATCCGCGGCGCGGGGCCCGGCACCGCCCGCGTGCTGATGCTGACGACCTTCGACGACGACGACTACGTCTACGGCTCACTCCGGGCGGGCGCTAGCGGCTTCCTCGTCAAGGACATGGCGCTGGAGGAGATCCTCGCGGCGATCCGCGTCGTCGCGGCCGGGGACGCCCTGATCGCGCCGAGCGTCACCCGCCGGCTGATCGAGGAGTTCGCGGCGCGTCCGCGACCGGCCGCGGGGCGCCCCCGGCACGTGGAGGGCGTCACCGAGCGCGAGCGGGAGGTGCTGACCCTGGTCGGGCGCGGCCTGTCCAACCAGGAGATCGCCGCGGAGCTGGTGATCAGCGTGGCCACCGCGAAGGCGCACGTCGCGCGGCTGCTCGCCAAGCTCGCCGCCCGCGACCGCGTCCAGCTCGTCATCATCGCCTACGAGTCCGGCCTCGTCGCGCCCCCTACGGGCGGTAGTACTACCTGACGTGGTCAGTGCGGTGGCCGTCGGATAATCTGGGACGCGTGAAGGGTCTGGGAGAGCTTGAACGCACGGTCATGGAGGTCCTGTGGGCGCGGCAGGAAGCCGGGCACCAGGCGGCCACCGCGCGCGACGTGAGCCGTGCCCTCGCCGACGACCGGGACCTCGCGCACACCACGGTCATGACCGTCCTCGACAGGCTCGCGAAGAAGGGCTTCCTGGAACGCGAGCGCGACGGCCGCGCCTGGCGCTACCACCCGGTGGCGAGCCGCGAGATGTACGTCACCGAGCTGATGCTCGGGGCCCTGAACGAGACCGGTGACCGCGACGCGGCGCTCGCGCACTTCGTCCGCTCCGTGTCGCGGGACGAGATCGACGTGATCCGCCAGACCCTCGCGGGCCTCACCGGTAAGGAACCTCCGGCATGACCGGCACCGCCCTGCTCGCATTGATCTCACTGGGGACCGTCGGCGGGGCGCACCTGCTGTCCCGGGCCCGGTGGACGTGGCGCACGCCCCGGATCGGGATCGCGCTCTGGCAGGCCCTCGGGCTGTGCTGGGGCGTCGCCACGATCGGCGCCCTGCTCGGGCTCGCCCTCCTGCCGTACCGCAAGGGCGTCCTCGGCGGGCTGCCCGGCCTGTACGACGACCAGGCGGCCCGGCTCAACCCGGCGCAGGTGGCGGCCCTGCTCGCCGCGATCAGCCTGACCGGCGTGCTGCTGGTCATGCTGATGTTCGCGGTGCTGCGGGTCGTGCGGGCCCGGCGGCGGCACCGGGCCCTGCTCGCGCTGGTGTCGCGCCGCGACTCCTCGGTGCCCGGCACCCTCGTCCTCGACCACCCCGGCGCCGCGGCGTACTGCGTGCCGGGCGTCCGCTCGTCCAAGGTCGTCGTCAGCGCCGGGACGCTGGAGCTGCTCGACCGCGGCGAGCTGGCCGCGGTGCTCGCGCACGAGCGCGCGCACGCCCGCGAGCGCCACGACCTGGTGCTGCTGCCGTTCGCGTCGCTGCGCCAGGTCTTCCCGCAGTTCCGGCTGGTCGGGCGGTGCCTGGACGCGGTGGAGCTGCTGATCGAGATGGCCGCCGACGACCGCGCCCGGCACGGCCGGCCGCCGCGCGAGCTGGCGACCGCGCTGCTGCGCTTCGCGGCCGCCCGCCCGGCCGCCGCGCCGTCCGGCACGCTCGGCGTCGCCTCCCACAGCGACATCCCGGTGATGGCGCGGGTGAACCGGCTGCTGGAGCCGGAGCCGCTGCCCCGCCGGACCCGCCTCGCCGCGTCGGTCGCCGTCCCGGTCATCGCCGTCCTCCCGCTGCTGCTCCTGGTCCTGCCGCACTAGTCTTTTCGCAGTCCCGGCCCACTTCGCTCGCCTGGCGGCTCGCTGCGTGACCGGGCCTGGGCGAACGCGGCATCGCTTCGCGATCTGCCCGGCTCCGCTCGCCTCCGGCTTCGCTCCACCGGGCAGGTCACGCGTTCGCGCGCGCGGCCAGGGCCACTTCGGGACCGGCCCTGGCCCCGCGGCAGCGCCGCCCGCCCGTGCCGCTAGTCGGCCAGGACCGTGCCGTAGAGGCGGGCGACGCGCAGGCGGATGACCAGCCGTCGGTCCTTCACCATCTGCTCCAGGAACGCCCGCTCGTCCGCCGGGTCGTCGAAGCCCGGCGTCATCGCGAGCAGCTCGCGCCCGGTCGCGTCCCCGGGCTCCTCGCTGACGGCGGACAGCTCCGCGGCGCCCTCGGCGACCGCGAACGACAGGTGGCCGGGGCCGGAGGCGTGCAGGGCGGCGCGCGGGTCGCGCCGGAGCTGCTTCACCTTCGCCCGATCGGCCGTCGTGGAGATCCGCACGACGCGCTCGTCCGGGTCCCACGTGTAGACGACCGTGGAGACGTGGGGGTGGCCGCTCTTCCGGTTCGTGGCGAGGACGCCGAACTGCTGCTCGCCGAGGAGGCGGGACAGCTCGTCCTCGCCGACGGGCTTGGGGCCGGGTCCCTGGCCGGGGCCGTACTCGGTCATCGTGATCTCCTTCAGGTGGTGGTGGGGTCAGACGGTGGTGGGGACGGACTCGACGGGCGCGGCGGCGGCCACCGGCGCCGGGCGGCGGAGGACGAGCAGCGACACCGCGAGCGCGGCGACCAGCAGGCCGGCCGAGACGGTGAACGCCAGGTGGTAGCCGCCGGTGAGGGCGGCGGCGGTGTCCCGCCCGTCCGCCCGCAGGGACGCGACACGGGACGCCGCGAGCGTGGTCATGACCGCGACGCCGAGCGCCATCCCGACCTGCTGGACGGTGTTGAACAGGCCGGACGCCAGGCCCGCGTCCTCGGGACGGGCGCTGGACATGCCGAGCCCGGTCAGGGACGGCAGCACGAGCCCGCCGCCGGCGATCAGCACGAAGACCGGGAGCAGGTCGGTGACGTAGTCCGCGTCCACCGGGACGGTCGTGAGCCAGGCCATCGCGCCGATGAGCAGGACGAGCCCGGCGACCAGCACGAAGCGCTCGCCGAAGCGGTTGGAGAGCCGGGCGGAGGCCAGCAGCGACACCGCGCCGATCGAGACGGCGGCGGGGAGCATCGCGAGGCCGGTGCCGAGCGCGCTGTAGCCGAGGACCTGCTGCATGTAGAGGGCGACGATCACCTGGAACGAGAACATCGCCGACAGGGTCAGCAGCTGGACGACGTAGGCGCCGGACACGTTGCGGGAGCGCAGGATCCGCAGCGGCATCAGCGGGGTCGCGGCGCGGGACTGGCGGACGGCGAACCCGGCGAGCAGCAGCAGCGACACGGCGCCGAGGCCGAGCGTGTGCGCCGAGAGCCAGCCGAACCGCTCGACCTTGACGACCGTGTAGATGCCGAGCATCAGCCCGGACGTGACGAGCGCCGCGCCCACGACGTCGGCGCCGGCGGCCAGGCCGGCGCCCCGGTCGCGGGGGAGCGCGGGGAGGGCGAGCAGCATCACGGCGAGGCCGATCGGCAGGTTGATCAGGAAGATCCAGTGCCAGCTCAGCGCGTCGGTGAGCACGCCGCCGAGCACCTGCCCGATGGAGGCGCCGGCCGCGCCGGTGAAGCTGAACACCCCGATCGCCTTCGTCCGTTCGCGGGGGTCGGCGAACAGCGTCACGAGGATGCCGAGCACGACGGCGGAGGCGAGGGCGCTGCCGACGCCCTGCAGGAACCGGGCGGCGATCAGCAGGCCGGACGAGGTGGCGGCGCCCGCCAGCACCGACGCCGCGGTGAAGACGGCGTTCCCGGCGAGGAACAGCGTGCGGCGGCCGACGAGGTCGCCGAGCCGTCCGGCGAGGAGCAGCAGGCCGCCGAGGGGGATCAGGTAGGCGTTCATGATCCAGCTGAGCCCGGCGGGCGAGAAGCCGAGGTCGTCCTGGATGGCGGGGGCGGCGACCGTGACGATGCTGCCGTCGAGGATGGTCATCAGCATCGTGGCCGACAGCACGCCGAGCGCCGCCCATCGGGAGCGGAGCGGGGAGAGCGAGAGGGAGGGCATTGGTCATCTCCTGTCGGGAGGTACAGGAGAGACCGTAGCAGATAGTTTTGTTACAGACGATCTGGGACGGGCTTATTTCTGGCGCTCGCGGGCCCGCCGGGCCGGCGCCGACGCCTCCGGCGGGGTGGCCAGATGCCCGGTGACCAGGGTGTTCAGTGCGCGGACGAGAGCCTCGCGCTGGTCGTCCGGCAGCGAGCCGAGGGCCGCCGCGTGGACGCCGTCCACGATCTCCTGGCTGCGGGCGGCGACCCGCGCGCCCTCCTCGGTGACGGCGATGATCCGGGCCCGCCGGTCCCGGGACGAGGGGCGCCGCTCGGCGAGCCCGGCCTTCTCCAGCGCGTCCACGGTCACGACCATGGTGGTCTTGTCCATGTCGCCGATCTCGGCGAGCTGGATCTGGGTGCGCTCCTCCTCCAGCGCGTGCACCAGGACGCAGTGCATGCGCGGCGTCAGCCCGATCTCCGCGAGCGCCGCGGTCATGCGGCCGCGCAGCACGTGGCTGGTGTGGTCGAGCAGGAAGGACAGGTCCGTCTGCGTGCGGGCGGGGGCCATCGAGGTCATGCGCCCAGCCTACCCAAGATGGTTCCGTTCTAGATTATCTGGCAGCCCGCACATCCGATGGAGTAGCATCGAGGGGTGAAGCGCACCGCATGTCTCGGCTGGTGGCCGTCCTAGGACGGCCACAACGACGCATGCGATCGGGCCGTCCGCTGGACGGCCCTTTCTCCTCCTCGGCGAACCGGGACCGGACCGGCGGACGGCCGGACCCGACGAGGAGGACCCCATGGACACCACCCCTGAAGCCCGCAGCCGCGAGCTGGAAGAACGCATCGCGGTCGACCCCGGAGCCTTCCGGATCCTGACCGGCGACCGCCCCACCGGCCCGCTGCACCTCGGGCACTACTTCGGCACCCTGGCCAACCGGGTGCGGCTCCAGCGCGCGGGCGTGGAGCTGTTCGTCCTCGTGGCCGACTACCAGGTGCTCACCGACCGGGACGTCGCCGACCACCTGTCGGAGTACGTCGAGGGCCTGGTCGCCGACTACCTCGCGGCGGGGATCGACCCGGCCAAGGCGACGATCTTCCGGCACAGCTCCGTCCCCGCGCTGAACCAGCTCATGCTGCCGTTCCTGTCGCTGGTGTCGATCGCGGAGCTGAGCCGCAACCCCACGGTGAAGGACGAGATCGCGACGTCCCGGCAGGCGGCCGTCAGCGGGCTGATGTTCACCTACCCCGTCCACCAGGCCGCCGACATCCTGTTCTGCAAGGCCAACCTGGTGCCCGTCGGCCGGGACCAGCTCCCGCACCAGGAGATCACCCGGACCGTCGCGCGCCGCTTCAACGAGCGCTACGGGCCCGTCTTCCCGGTGCCGGACGCCCTGCTGTCGTCCGCGCCGCTCCTGCTCGGAACCGACGGCCGCAAGATGAGCAAGAGCCGCGGCAACGCCGTCGCGCTCTCCGCCACCGAGGACGAGACGGCGCGGCTGATCAGGCGGGCCGTGACCGACGCCGACCGGACCATCGCCTACGCGCCCGAGACCCGCCCGGAGGTCTCCGGGCTGGTGCTGCTCGCCGCGCTCTGCCAGGACCGCGACCCGCACGCCGTCGCCGCCGAGATCGGCGACGGCGGCTCGGCGGCGCTGAAGAAGGTCGTGACCGACTCGGTCAACGAGTTCCTGCGCCCGATCCGCGCCCGCCGCGCCGAGCTGGCCGCCGACCGCGCGTACCTGCGCCAGGTTCTGGCGGAGGGCGATGAGCGCGCCAACGCGATCGCGGACCGCACGCTGGCGGAGGTCAGGGAGGCGATGGCGTCGTGAGGAGCGGGGCGCCCTAGCGGGGGGCGAGGCCGTTGAGGACGGTCGCGACGAGGTCGTCCACGACGTCCGGCGCCACGCGGTGCGCGAGGCCCTGGCCCTGGAACAGCACCGACAGCACCGGCTCGTGGCACGCGCCGACGATCAGCGAGGCCGCCGCCTCGACCCGGGCCTGCGGGGCGAGGCGGCCGAGGTCGCGCTCGCCGCGCAGGTAGGCGGCGAGCCGGTCCCGCCAGGTGTCGCCCCCGCCGCTCAGCGCCGCGAACCGGGCGAGGACGGCCGGGTGCCCGACCAGCCCGGCCAGCGCGGGCAGCATCCCGTCGTGCAGGGCGAGACCGTACGCCACGTACGCGCGCAGGTTCTCCTCGACCGTGCCGGCGCCGGGCTCGGGCAGGGGGCCGAGCGGCCGCGCGACCGACTCGGCGTGCGCCCGCAGCGCGTGCGCGAGCAGCTCCTCCTTGTCGGCGAAGTGGTTGTAGAGGACGCCGTCGGCGACGCCGGCCTCCCGCGCGATCGCCCGGACGGTCAGGCCCGCCGTCCCGCGCTCGGCGATCATCCGCTCGGCCGTGGCGATCAGGTGGTCGCGCAGGGTGCGGTCGCCGGCGCCCAGCGCCGCCGCTCTTCGAGGTGACATCACCCCGCATCGTAATGAGCGGCCCCGGACCCGTGCGCGGCGAGTCCGGGCGGGGGCCGCCGCCCGGTGGCGCGCCTCATCGCCGTGCCGTGACCAGCCACGCGGTGGCGCGCAGGCGGACGGCGCCGTCGCGCTCGAAGGAGCGCATCGCCTCGACGAGGGCGTCGCGCACCTCCTCGCCCGCGCCGTAGTTGTGGCGGATCGGCCCCCACCCGGCGAAGAACTCCCCGGCGTCGCGGGCGTCCCGTCCCCAGACCTGTTCGGCCTCGACCCTGCGGCTGGACACGTCGTGGAAACCCGCGCCGCCGAGAACCTCCTCGACGCGGTCGGGGTCGGAGAGCGACAGCGGGCCGCCGTGCCCGACGGGCGGACGGTCGAGGGGCGGGAGCGCGGCCGCGAGGGCCGCCATGTCGCTCTCGGCGGGGGGCGTCATGCACAGGAACGCCAGCCGGCCGCCCTCGCGCAGGGCCCGCCGGACGTTGCCGAACGCGGCGACCGGGTCCGTGAAGAACATGATCCCGAACCGGCTGAGGGCGACGTCGAAGCCGGCCGCGGGGAACGGGTGCACCTGCGCGTCGCCCCGCTCGAAGGCCACGTTCGCGACGCCCTCCCTCCCGGCGAGGGAGCGGGCGCGGGCGAGCATCGGCCGGGACAGGTCGACGCCCGTCGCGCTGCCGAGGGACGCCCGCCTCGCCGCGAGCCGGGTGATCTGCCCGTTCCCGCAGCCGATGTCGAGGACCCGGTCGCGCGGCCCGATCCGCGCCGCCTCCAGCAGGGCGTCGTTGAACCCGCCGTTCATGGCGTCGTACCGGTCGTGGTTCTCGGCCCAGTGCTCGCCCTCGTACCCGTTCCACGCCTCCGCCTGGTGGGTGTTGACGATCTCCGTCATCCGGCCTCCTTCATGTGAACACTTGTTCATGAACGTGTGTTCATAATGGAGGCGGACGGCGGCCGGGTCAAGGCCGCCGGTTCCCAGACGTAGAACGGAATTCTTCGTTCCGCTAGGATGGCGGGCATGGAGACGGCACGAGAGCCCATGAGCGGGCGGAAGGCACAGGCCGCCCGCAACGACGAGCTGATCAAGGAGGCGGCGCGGGCGGTGTTCACCGCCGACCCCGGAGCGCCGATCTCGGCGGTGGCCGAGCACGCCGGGGTGGGGATCAGCGCGCTGTACCGGCGGTACAAGAGCAAGGAGGACCTGCTCCAGAAGCTGGCCGACGAGGGCATGGACCGCTACCTCGCCGAGGTGGAGGCGGCCCTGGACGACGACGGCGACGCGTGGGAGGCGTTCGCCGCGTTCATGCGCCGCTGCCTGGACATCGGAGCGGGCTCGCTCACCATGCGGCTGGCGGGCGGCTTCGAGGTCACCGAGGACATGAGCCGCAAGGGCCGGGAGATCCACGTCGCGACGCGGCGGCTGCTGGAGCGCACCCGGGAGGCGGGCGCGCTGCGCCCCGAGATCGAGGTCGGCGACGTCTCGGTGATCCTCGAACACCTGCACGGCATCCGGATCGGGGACGACGAGCGGATGAACCGGCTGCGGCACCGCTACCTGGCGCTGTTCCTGGACGCCCTGAACCTCGCGGACCGGCCGGAACCGCCCGGTCCCGCGCCGAGCTGGCAGGAGCTGGTCACCCGCTATGACGACTGAGCTGGGACGACGCGCGCTCAACCGCGCACTGCTGGCCCGCCAGCTCCTGCTGGAGCGGCACGCCATGCCCGCGCTGGAGGCGATCGAGCATCTGGTCGGCCTGCAGGCGCAGGCCCCGAACCCGCCCCACATCGGGCTGTGGACGCGGCTCGCGGACTACGCGCTCGACGAGGCCGGGGAGCTGATCGCCGACCGCCGGGCGCTGCGGATGGTCCTGATGCGCGGGACGCTGCACCTGGTCAGCGCCCGCGACGCCCGCGCGCTGCGGCCGATCACCCAGGTCATCCTCGACAACTATCTGAAGGCGCGGGCGGCCGAACTGGGGCACCTCGACCTGGAGGCCGTCACGGCGTGGGCGCGGGCCCTGCTGGAGGAGGAGCCGCGCTCCGACAAGGATCTGCGCGCGCTGCTGGCCGAACGGTGGCCGGACGAGGACCCGGCGCTATTGGCGTGGGCCGTCCGCTGCCGGCTGCCGCTCGTGCAGGTCCCGCCGCGGGGGATCTGGGGCTCGTCCGGGACCGCCCGGCACACGACGCTGGAGAACTGGCTCGGACCCGCGGCGCCCGACCCGTCCCTGGACGACCTCGTGCGGCGCTACCTGGGGGCGTTCGGGCCCGCGAGCGTCCAGGACGTCCAGCAGTGGGCCGGGCTCACGCGCCTCGGCGAGGTCGTCGAGCGGCTCGGGCCGGAGCTGGTGACCTTCCGCGACGAGGACGGCAGGACGCTGTACGACCTGCCGGACGCGCCGCGCCCCGGTGCCGGCGCGGAGGCGCCGGTCCGGTTCGTCCCCGACTTCGACAACCTGCTGCTGTCCCACGCCGACCGGGCGCGGATCATCTCCGAGGAGCACCGCAAGCGCGTCTTCACCGTCAACGGCATCATCCGGGCGACGTTCCTCGTGGACGGCTTCGTCCACGGCATGTGGAAGATCGAGAAGGGGCGCGGCGAGGCGGTCCTGCGGATCGAGCCGTTCGCCCCCGTCCCGGCGCCGGAGCGCGCCGCGCTGGAGGAGGAGGGCATGCGCCTGCTCGCCGCCGCGCACCCCAAGGCGAAGTCGCACGGCGTGGAGTTCGTCTAGCCCTCGCGGGCGCACGGCGCCTCGCGGTTCGGGTCGAGGGATCCCAGGAGGGCGTGCAGGATCTCGCGGTAGGCCAGCATCTGCTCGCGGGTGAGCGGGTCGAACAGGTGGCGCCTGACCTCGGCGACGTGGCCCGGCGCCGCCTTCGCGAGGACGGCGAAGCCCTCGTCGGTGAGGTGGGCGATCGTGGTGCGCCGGTCGGCGGCGGGCTTGCACCGGCTCACCCAGCCGGCCTCCTCCAGCCGGTTCACCGCGTGCGACAGGCGGCTCGGGGACGAGTGGACGATCTCGGCGAGCTCGGTCATCGTCAGCGCGCGGCCGGGCGCCTCCGACAGCATCGCCAGGATCATGTAGTAGGCGTGCGGCAGGCCCGAGTCGCGCTGGAGCTGGCGGTCGAGCGCCTCGCCGAGCAGCCGGGACGTCCACAGGAAGGCGCGCCAGGTCTCCTGCTCGTCGTCGTCGAGCCAGCGCGGCTCGGCCGTCGTCCCGCCGGTCGCCTCGCCGGTGGTCTCGCCGGTCATCGTCTCGTCGGTCGTCGTCCCGTCGCCGGTCATCGTCTCGGCCATGCCTCCACTCTACCCGGCATTTGAACCCTCAAGACTTGAAAGTTCAATGATGTCGAGTATGGTTGAACTCTCAAGTAAGGGGAGGGTGGACATGACCAGGATGCCGGTGCTCTATCTCAGCCACGGCGCGCCTCCGCTGGCCGACGACGACCGGTGGACCGCCGAGCTGGCCCGCTGGTCGGCGGAACTGCCGAGGCCGGAGGCGATCCTCATGGTGTCGGCGCACTGGGAGGAGGCGCCGCTGAGCATCGGCGCGACCCGGCCGGTGCCGCTCGTGTACGACTTCTGGGGCTTCCCCCAGCGCTACTACGACGTCCGGTACGACGCGCCCGGCGCGCCGGCCCTCGCCGACGACGTGCGCAAGCTGATCCCCGGCGTCCACCAGGACGAGGAGCGGGGGCTGGACCACGGCGCGTACGTCCCGCTCGTGGAGATGTACCCGGACGCCGACGTCCCCGTGCTGCAGATGTCGATGCCCACCCTGGAGCCCGAGCGGCTCTTCGAGATCGGGCGGAGCCTCGCGCCGCTGCGCGACCAGGGCGTCCTCATCGTCGGGAGCGGTTTCACCACGCACAACCTGCGGGAGATGCGCCCGGACCCGGACGCGGCGCCGCCCGCCTGGTCGGCGGAGTTCGACGAGTGGACGGACCGGGCCGTGCGGGGCGGCGACGTCGACTCCCTGCTCGACTTCCGCGCCAAGGCCCCGGCGGCGCGCATCGCGCACCCCCGGACGGAGCACTTCGCGCCCCTGTTCGTGGCGCTCGGCGCCGACGCCGACGCCGCCTCGGGACGGCGGTCGGTCATCGACGGCTACTGGCTCGGACTGGCCAAGCGCTCGTTCCAGTTCGGCTGACCGGGAGGTCAGTCGGTCCGGACGGGCACGTCCATCCGCGCGAAACCGGTGCGCCAGGACGCGACCCGCGGCTTCCAGCCGAGGCTCAGCGCCCTGGCGTTGGACGCCGGACGGCCCGTCGCCGCCGCGTGCTTGCCGGCGCTGCCCGGGCTGGGCGCGCCGAGCGCCGCGCTGTAGACCGGCAGCCAGTCCGCCGTGGTCGCCGGCTCGTCGTCGACGATGTTGACGGGCCCGGCCGGCCACTCCAGCGCGGCGAGCGCCGCCGACGCCGCGTCGTCGACGTGCACGAACGACGTCCAGGACGGCGCCTCGCGCAGGCCGCCCGCCCGCACCCGCTCGGCGATCGCGCCGTCGGGGGCGTACCAGGTGCCGGGGCCGTAGAGCGCCCCGTACCGCAGGACGACGCCGTGCGGCATCTCAGAGACCGCCTGCTCCAGCGCCGCGATGCCCGCGTAGGGCGGCAGGTGCGAGTCGAGCGGGTCGGTCTCGACGGCGGGCGCGTCGCCCGGCACGTACAGCCAGGCGATGCTCTGCGCGACCATCGTCCGCACGCCGGCGGCCTTCGCCGCGTCGACCAGGTTGCGGGTGCCCACGATCCGCAGGTGCGAGTTGGCCTGGAAGTCCTCGGCGCTGAGGTCGGTGAGCTGGTGGACCACGGCGTCGGGGCGCTCGGCCTCCATGACCTCGCGCACCGCGGCGGCGTCGAGCACGTCCAGCACGACCGGCGCGGCCCCGAGGTCGCGGACCATGCCGGTGCGTTCGGTTCGGCGTGTCGTCCCTGCGACCTCGTGGCCCGCCTGGACGAGCAGCGGGATCAGCCGGCGGCCGACTACTCCGGTCGCTCCGGCGAGGAGAATCTTCAAGGGGGTACCTCCGCGACTTTCACGCCATCGTGCATCGTCTGCTGTGGGGTCTGCCAGCACTGGTCACGCCCGGCGTTCCGCATGGACACCCCCCTGCGTCCGGCCGGACGAAGTCGGACGGGCCACACCGCCCCCCGGCGGCTCGTCCGCCATGAGCGTACCGCCGGGAAGCGCCCGAACGCGTTTCGCGTGCGCCGCGGGCGAGAATTCTTGTTCTCTGACGGGATTCGGCACTGCGAAGGATCGGCGGCACATGAAGATCACTCTTGTCCACGGCGACATCACCGAGCAGAGGGTCGGAGCGGTCGTGAACGCGGCGAACTCGTCGCTGCTGGGCGGGAGCGGGGTGGACGGCGCGATCCACCGCAGGGGCGGCCCGGAGATCCTGGAGGAGTGCCGCCGGCTCCGCTCGTCGCACTACGGCGGCGGCCTGCCGACCGGCCAGGCGGTGGCCACGACGGCGGGCCTGCTGCCCGCCGCGTGGGTGATCCACACCGTCGGCCCCGTGTACTCCTCCTCCGAGGACCGCTCCCACCAGCTCGCCTCCTGCTACCGCGAGTCCCTCCGCGTCGCCGACGAGCTGGGCGTCGACTCGATCGCCTTCCCCGCCGTGTCGGCCGGCATCTACGGCTGGCCCGTGGACGATGCCGCCCGCATCGCGGTCGGCACCGTCCGGGGCACCCCGACCCAGGTGATGGACGCCCGCTTCGTCCTGTTCACCGAGGCCGCCTACGACGCCTTCGAGCGTGTCGTGGGAGCGCTCTAGCGCTCCCCGGGGGAACGCTCAGCCCTCGTCGTCGCCCTTCGGCGGCGGCACCACCAGGACCGGGCGGTGGGCATGGTGCAGCACGCGGGTGGACACGCTGCCCAGGATCACCGACCGGGCCCCCGCCAGACCGCGGGAGCCGGTGACGACGAGGGAGGCGTTCAGCTCCTCCGCCACGTCCACGATCGCGGCCCACACCGGCCCGCCGCCGCGCTCGGCGCGCACCGCCACGTCGGTCAGCCCCGCCTTGGCGGCGATGTCGGCGCCCTGCTGGGCGAGCCGCTCGGCCTGCTTCTCCTCCTCGTACTGCTCGCCCTCGTCGATCCTGCCCGCCACGGGCACCGCGGCGGCCAGCGGCGCCCAGGAGATCTGGGTCAGCAGCGGCTCCCACACGGTCATGATCACGGTCGGCCCGGGGCGCAGGTGCCGCGCGACGTACTCCACGGCCGCCCGCGCGTCGTCAGAACCGTCGTATGCGATGAGAACTGTCATACGATCAACTTCTCCACCGCCGCGCGCCGCGAACGCGAACGCGGAGGTCAGTGGCGAATCTCTCAGGCGCGGGACCCGCTCAGCCGCGCGCCGGGGCGCGGCCGGCGCCGGGCGGGCCCGCGAAGGCCTGCGCCACGTCCAGCCAGCGGTCGGCGTCGGGGCCGGTCGCGGTGAGGTCCAGGTCGGCGCGGTGGCGGCGCTGGGTCACCGCGTGGCAGAAGTCGAGGGCGGGGCCGGTGACCGACTGGCGGGCGTCCGGCCGGCCCCAGGTCCACTCGTCGCCGTCCGGTCCTCGCAGGACGACGCGGAACTCCTCGGCCGGGGGCTCCAGGCCCCGGGTGCGGAACGCGAAGTCGCGGGTGCGGACGCCGATGTGCGCGACGTGCCGGAGGCGGGACGTGGGCGCGCGGCGCTCGCCGAGCGCGTCGGCGACGTCCTCGCCGTGCGCCCAGGTCTCCATGAGCCGCGCGGTCGCCATGGACGCGGCGCTCATCGGGGGGCCGAACCAGGGCAGGCGCGTTCCCGGCGGGACGGCGGCCAGCGCCTCCACCATCCGGGCGCGGCTCTCCCGCCAGCGGGCGAGCAGGCGGGCGGGCTCCTCCCGGGCGCCCTCCCGCGCGCCGGCCTCGACGTAGCCGCCGGGGTCGGCCATGGCCTCCTCGACGATCCCCGCGAACGCGGCGGCGTCGGTGGCCGCGACGACCGCCTGCGCGTCCGTCCAGGCCAGGTGCGCGATCTGGTGCGCGATCGTCCAGCCCTCGGCCGGGGTCGGGTCGGCCCACCGGCCGGCGGCCAGCGGCGCGACCAGGGCGTCGACGGAGTCGCCCTCGGCGGCGAGGTCGGCGAGCAGGAGCGTCAGGTCCGGCATCCCGCCATGATCCCGTGCCGGGGGCGGCCGGTACAGGGCCGCACGGAATCCCGTTCAGCCGAGGAGCTCGCGCGCGGCGGCGTAGTCGGCCTTCCCGTTCGGCAGCCGCAGACCGCGGTCGGTCCGCACGAACGCCTTCGGGATCTTGTAGCGGGCGAGATGGGCGGCGCAACCCTCGCGCAGCTCCCGGTCGGACGGGGCGCCGGACGGGCCGACCACCGCGACGATCTCCGTCCCCCAGCGCTCGCTCGGGCGGCCGACCACCAGCGCGTCGGCGACGCCGGGCAGCCCGCGCAGGACGGTCTCGACCTCCTCCGCGAACACCTTCTCGCCGCCGGTGTTGATCGTGGTGGCCTCGCGCCCGTGCACCTCGACGGCGCCGTCGGCGAGGAGCCGGGCCCGGTCGCCCGCGACGACGAGGCGCTCGCCGTCCACGGTGAGGAACGTGGACGCGGTCTTCACCGGGTCGCCGAGGTAGCCGAGCGGGATCGCGTCGCCGCCCTTGGCCAGCCAGCCGAGCTCGTCCTCGCCGGGCGCGAGCCGCCGGGACCGGTCCGCGCTGAGCACGGCCGTGCCCGGCGCCGCGCGGAACGTCCGCGCCGCCGGGCCGTGCCGGGTGACCTGGAAGCCGCTCTCGGAGGAGCCGAGGACGTCCACGAGCCGGGCGTGCGGGAGGAGTTCGAGGAGCCGCGCCTTCACCCCCGGGCTGACGCCCGCGGCGGAGTTGATCAGCGTCCGCAGGGAGCCGAGGTCGTGCGGGCGCGCCTCCAGGGCCGCCACGATCGGACGGGCGAACGCGTCCCCGACCAGCGGCATCCGGGTGGCGCGCTCGCGCTCGGCGGTGGCCATCAGGTCGGCGGCGTCCAGGCCGTCCACCCGGTCGGGGAACACCACGCAGCCGCCGCCGCACCAGCCGCCGAGCGCCGACCACGTGCCCCCGCCGTGCATGAGCGGCGGCCCGACCAGCACGCGGACGTCGCTGCGGACGGCCCGCTCGACCGCCTCGCCGAGGTCGGTGAGGGGCGTGCCGTCGCGGCGCCGCAGGCCGAGCGGCCCGGTCATCAGGTCGCCGATCCGCCACAGCACGCCCTTCGGCAGCCCCGTCGTGCCGCCGGTGTAGAGGATGTGGAGATCGTCCGGGCTCGGCCGGACGGGGAGGGGCTCGCGGGACGCCTCGGCGAGCGCGTCCTCGTAGTCGAGCGCGCCGGGGAGGAGGGCGGCCCCCGAGTCGTCCGCCACCTGGAGCAGGAGCGGGCCGGTGCCGAGCCTGCGGACGACACGGCCGACCACGTCCGCGAACCGCGCGTGGTAGAGGACGGCGGCCGGCCGGGCGTCGGCGAACAGCTGGGCCAGTTCGTCGTCCACGTACCGGTAGTTGACGTTGAACGGCGCGACCCGTGCCTTGTGCGCGCCGACGAGGCCCTCCAGGTACTCGGGTCCGTTGTGCAGGTAGAGGGCGAGATGGTCGTGGGGCGACTCCCACGGCTCGTGCGCCGCGCCGCCGCCGTCCCGGGCGCGCACGCCGAGCCCGTGGGCGTGCAGGACGTTCGCCAGCCGCCGCGTCCGGTCGGCGACCTCGCGCCAGGTGGCCCGGCGCTCGCGCCACACCAGGCACTCGCGGTCGGGGATCGCGGCGGCGATGGCCTCGTGCAGGGTCGCCAGGTCGAGCATCGGCACTCCTCCGGGGGACGGGGCGTCGGCAGCACCGTAACCGATGACTTACCGAATCTGGTTCAGTGGGTGCGATCTCACGAAGTGAACTGATGTACGAGGCATAGGGCCGGACCGCCGACAATTACCCCGTGCCCCCTGTCCCGAGGCCGCGGGGGGAGGTGACCCGCGGCACCACCGCCCCCAACCGGCTGCGCAGGATCGACCGCTGGATCGCCGCCACCCAGACCTCCGCGCTGCGCTCGGGCGTGCGGCCGCTGGCCGTCGACCTCGGCTACGGCGCGTCCCCGGTCACCACCTTCGAGCTGTACTCGCGGCTCCGCCCGGTGTCGCCGCGCCTGGAGGTCGTCGGCATCGAGATCGAGCCGGCCCGGGTCGCCGCCGGGGTCGCCTTCGCGGCCGCGACCGGCCCCCACGAAGGCCTGTCCTTCCGGCGCGGCGGCTTCGAACTGCCGGTGCCGCGCCCGCCGGTGCTGGTGCGGGCGTTCAACGTCCTGCGGCAGTACGACGAGGCCGCGGCATGGCGCGCATGGGACGACCTGCGGGCGCGCCTCGCCCCCTCCGGCGTCCTCGTCGAGGGGACGTGCGACGAGATCGGGCGCCGCGCCGTCTGGGTGACGCTCACCGCCGACGGCCCTCGGACCATCACCTTCGCGGCCCACGTGCGCTCGCTCGAACGGCCGTCCGCACTGGCCGAACGGCTGCCCAAGACGCTGATCCACCGCAACGTCCCCGGCGAGCCCGTCCACGAGTTCCTGACCGCGTTCGACCGCTGCTGGGCGACCGCGGCGCCCCACTCGGCGTTCGGCCCCCGCGCGCGCTGGGTCGAGGCGGTGTCGCTGCTGGCGCGGACCCATCCCGTCTTGGCGCGGCCCCCGTACGGCGGCCGGAACCGGTGGCGCCTCGGCGAGGTCACGCTCCCCTGGAGCGCCGTCGCGCCCTCGCGGTGAGAACCCCTACTCGCGGTGAAGCTTGTGCGGGGCGGCCTGGACGCGCGGCTGGACGTCGATGCGGTCGATGTTGACGTGCGGCGGGCGGGTCACGGCCCAGGCGACGCAGTCCGCGACGTCGTTGGCGACCAGCGGTTCGGGGACGCCCTCGTACGGCTTGGCGGCCTTCTCCTCGTCCCCGCGGAAGCGGACCAGCGAGAACTCCTCGGTCTTCACCAGACCCGGCGCGATCTCGGTGACCCGGACGGGCTCGGCGACCAGTTCCAGGCGCAGCACCTCGTTGACCGCGTAGGCGGCGTGCTTGGCCGCGTTGTACCCGCCGCCGCCCTCGTAGGCGACGTGCCCGGCCAGCGAGGTGATGTTCACGACGTGGCCCGCGCCGCTCTCGACCAGCTTCGGCAGGATCGCCTTGGTGACGCGGACGAGGCCGATGACGTTGCTCTCGTACATCGACCGCCAGTCGTCGAGGTCGGCGGTCGCGACGCTGTCCAGGCCGAGCGCCCCGCCGGCGTTGTTGACCAGGACGTGGCAGGCGCCGACGGCCGCCGCCAGCGCGTCCACCGACTCCTGCGAGGTGACGTCCAGGGTGAACGGCGCCACCTTCCCCGCGCCCGGCACGCTCTCCGCGATCTCCTCGGCGAGGGCGTCGAGGCGGTCGCGGCGCCGTGCGGCGAGCACGACGTTGAACCCCTCGGCCGCCAGGCGCCTCGCCGTGGCGGCCCCGATGCCGCTGCTTGCTCCGGTCACTATCGCCGTCTTGCGCATGCGTCCAGTCTTCCGGGTGGGTGAGCGTGGATCGGCAGAGTAAGCCCGGACGGCAGCCTATCCGCGCGTCGCCCCCGGGTGAGGTGCGTCACTGTGGCGGACGGTCGCGCTTGCCCCCCGAACCGGGGGAACACGAAACCCGGTCGGTAGGTTGCACTGTCGGAGGTGGTGTCGGGTGTCGCGTCGTATCAGCCGGGTTGCGACAGTCAGTGTGCATACGTCCCCTCTGGACCAACCGGGCACCGGCGACGCGGGCGGGCTGAACGTCTACGTGGTCGAGGTCGCCAGGCGGCTCGCCGCCAGGGGCGTCGAGGTGGACATCTTCACCCGCGCGACCTCGCGGGCCCTTCCGCCCGTCGTGGAGCTCGCGCCGGGCGTCCTCGTCCGCAACGTGGTCGCCGGGCCGTTCGAGGAGCTCGACAAGGCCGAGCTTCCCCGGCACCTGTGCGGGTTCACCTCCGGAGTGCTGCGCGCCGAGGCCGCCCACGAGCCCGGCCACTACGACCTCCTCCACACGCACTACTGGCTCTCCGGCCAGGCGGGCTGGGCGGCCAAGGAGCGGTGGGGCGTCCCGCTCGTCCACTCCATGCACACGATGGCCAAGGTCAAGAACGCGGCCCTCGCCGACGACGACCAGCCCGAGCCGGCCGAGCGCGTCCTCGGCGAGGAGCAGGTCGTGGCCTCGGCCGACCAGCTCGTCGCCAACACCGCCAAGGAGGCCGGGGAGCTCGTCGACCTCTACGGCGCCGACCCCTCCCGCGTCGCGACCGTCAGCCCCGGCGTCGACCTGTCGCTATTCCGCCCCGAGTCGCCCCTCATCGCCCGCGGCACCGGCCTCCTGCCCCATCGGACCGGCCCCGCCCGCCGCCGCCTCGGCCTGCCCCGCGACGCCTACGTCCTGCTGTTCGTCGGCCGCATCCAGCCGCTGAAGGCGCCCGACGTGATGCTGCGCGCCGTCGCCCGCATGCTGGCCGACGACCCCGCGCTGCGCTCGCGTCTCGTCGTCGCCGTCGTCGGCGGCCCGAGCGGCTCCGGGCTGTGCCGCCCCGCGGGCCTGCAACTGCTCGCCGCCGAACTCGGCATCTCCGACGTCATGCGCTTCGAGCCGCCGGCCCCGCAGCGCGAGCTGGCCGACTGGTACCGCGCCGCGGACGTCACCGTCGTCCCGTCCCGCAGCGAGTCGTTCGGACTCGTCGCCGTCGAGTCCCAGGCCTGCGGTACTCCCGTGGTGGCGTCCCGTGTCGGCGGCCTGTGCACGGCGGTCGCCGACGGCGAGTCCGGCGTGCTGGTCTCCGGCCACGACCCCGCCGACTACGCCGCCGTCCTGCGGCGCCTGCACGCCGAGCCCGGTCTGCACGCCCGCCTCGCCCGCGGCGCCGTCCGGCACGCCCACGACTTCGGCTGGGACGCCACCGTCGACCGCCTTCTCGACGTGTATACCGGTGCCATGCCGGCGCCGACCGCGGCCGCGCGGGCCACCGTTTAGCCGAGCCGACCGGGGGCGCGGGGAGCCGCCCTCCAGGGGGGAGCACACGTGACCGTCGTCGAGACCATCCGCGAGACGCTGAGGTCCAACGAGCTGGAGTTCGAGGAGCCGCGCGACAACGCGTTCTTCGTCAAGCTCCCCGGCCAGCACAAGCTCGCCACCATGACGTGGCTCATCGCCGGCGACCACTCGCTGCACGTCGAGGCGTTCTTCTGCCGCCGTCCCGACGAGAACCACGCCGAGTTCTACCGGTTCCTCCTGGAGAAGAACGGCCGCATGTACGGGGTCGCCTTCGCGCTGGACGACGTCGGCGACGTCCACCTCGTCGGGAAGGTCCCGCTCGAATCGGTGTCCCCGGAGGAGATCGACCGCCTCCTCGGCTGCGTCCTCACCTACTCCGACGAGAACTTCGACAAGGCGCTGGAGCGCGGGTTCAAGTCGTCCATCCAGCGCGAGTGGGACTGGCGCGTCAAGCGCGGCGAGAGCCTCGCCAACCTCCAGGCCTTCGCCTCCTTCGCGGACCCGGCCAACCGCGAGTGACGCGCGCGGGGCCGCTAGGCTCTGGTGCCATGGCGACCCTGGTATTGCTCCGGCATGGCGAAAGCGTCTGGAACGCGGAAGGGCTGTTCACCGGCTGGGTGGACGTCGACCTCTCCGCGAAGGGCGAGAGCGAGGCGACCAAGGGCGGCGATCTGCTGCTCGACGCCGACATCACCCCCGACGTGCTGCACACCTCCCTGCTGAAGCGGGCCATCCGCACCGCCAACATCGCCCTCGACGTGGCCGACCTGCTCTGGATCCCGGTGAGGCGCTCCTGGCGCCTCAACGAGCGCCACTACGGCGCCCTCCAGGGCAAGAACAAGGCGCAGACGCGCGAGGAGTTCGGCGAAGAGCAGTTCATGACCTGGCGCCGCTCCTACGACACCCCGCCGCCGCCCATCAAGGACGACGACCCCCTGTCCCAGGTCAACGACCTGCGCTACGCCGAGCTGCCGTCCGAGCTGATCCCGCGCTCGGAGTGCCTCGCCGACGTCGTCGACCGCATGCTGCCGTACTGGTACGACTCGATCATCCCCGACCTGGCCGCCGGCAAGACCGTCATGGTCGCCGCGCACGGCAACTCCCTGCGCGCCCTGGTCAAGCACCTGGACGACATCTCCGACGAGAAGATCGTCGGCCTGAACATCCCCACCGGCATCCCGCTCGTCTACGAGCTGGACGACGACTTCTCCCCGCTCAAGCGCGGCGGCGAGTACCTCGACCCGGCCGCCGCGAAGGCCGCCATCGAGGCCGTCAAGAACCAGGGCGCCGCCAAGGGCGGGAGCGCCCCCAAGCCCGCCGCGAAGAGCCCCGACCCGAAGGACGAGCGCAAGTCCAGGCGCGGCAAGCGCAAGTAGCCCACGAGGGGCCGCCTCCCGGCGGCCCCTCGCATGCCGGACGCGGGCCGGCGAGGTCACCCGGAGCCGGCGCTCGCGGGAACGGCCGCGCGGTCGCCGCGGTGGATGCGCACGGCCACGGCGAGCCCGGCGACGGTGAGCGCGGCCGCGACGGGGAAGAGCGAGCGCGGGCCCGGCCCGTCGCCGATCAGCGTCCCGCCGAGCCAGCCGGCGAACGCGGCGGCGACCTGGAACCCCGAGGCGTTCACGGCCACCGCCAGCGTGGGGGCCGCGCCCGCCGTGGTCAGGACGCGGGTCTGCATGCCCGGGAGGATCGCAAAGGCCAGCAGGCCGAGCGCGAACGTCATTACGGCGGCCAGGGGCCGGACCCCGCCGACCGCCCAGAACAGCGCCAGGGCGCCGGCCAGCGCGCCGAGGAGCCAGGCCAGTGAGGGCATCAGGGCCCGGTCCGAGAGCCGGCCGCCGAGGAAGTTGCCCGCGACCGCGCCCGCGCCGTACACCAGGAGCAGCGCCGGGACGGCGCCCTCGGGGAACCCACTGACCTCGGTGAGCAGCGGCGCGATGTAGGTGAAGACGGTCACCACGCCCACGTTGCCCAGGGCGGTGAGGGCGATCGCCAGGCGGACGTCCCGTCCCGCGAACACGCGCAGCTCGCCCCAGAGCGGACCGGTCGCGGCGGCGGGCAGGGCGGGCACGAACCGCAGCACCATGAGCAGGCCCGCGGCGGTGAGCGCGGCGACCGCGCCGAAGGTCGCCCGCCAGCCGAGGGTCTGGCCGATCACGGTGCCCAGCGGGGCGCCGAGGATGATGCCGAGGTTCAGCCCGAGCGCCACCTTCGCGATGGTGGAGGACTCCCGGCCCGCGGGGGCCGTGGAGGCGGCGGTGGCGATGGCGACCGCGAAGAACGTGGCCACGACCAGTCCCGCGGCGAACCGCGCCGCGAGCAGCACCGGGTAGTTCGGCGCCAGGGCGGAGCCGAGGTTGCCGAGGACCGACACGGCGATGAGGCCGGTGACGAGCGGTTTGCGCGGCACCCGCGCCGTCAGGACGGTGACGACCGGACCGCCGACGATCATGCCGAGCGCGTAGGCGCTCACCAGGCGCCCGGCGGCGGGCACCGAGACGCCGAGGTCCGCCGCCACGTCCGGCAGGATGCCCGCGATGACGAACTCGCCGGTGGTCAGGCCGAAGACGACCAGCATCAGGGAGAAGAGGGAGGGGGGCACGCACGCTCCATTTACTTCGAACTCGGATGATTCGAGTTAGCAATATCATGATTCGAAGTACAGGCGCTACACTCGGGGCATGGGCGAGCAGATGGAACGGGACGTGTGCAAGCTGGTCCACCGGTTCGCGCAGCGGCTCGACGTCCACGCCCGGCGGGTCGCCGACGAGGTGGGCATGACCGCGGCCCAGGTCGTCGCGCTCCGCGAGCTGTCCGAGCCGATCACGGCCCGCGAGCTCGCCCACCGCATGGCCTGCGAGGCGTCGAACGCGACCTTCCTGGTCGACCGCCTCGAAGGGCAGGGCCTCGTCGAGCGCCGCCCCCACCCGACCGACCGCCGCGCCAAGCAGATCGTCCTCACGCCGGACGGCGAACGCTGCCGCGCCGACGTCCTCGAACGCCTCGACGCCGACTCGCCGCTGACCGCGCTCGCCCCGGCCCAGCAGGAGTCCCTGCGCGACCTCCTCAGGTCGCTTCTGGGGGAGTCCGTCTAGCCGAGAGCCCGTCTAGCGGGTGATGGAGAGGCGGGCGGCGCGGCCCTTCTCGCCCGCGGCCCAGCAGCCGCCGTCGGGCGCGCAGTCGACGGTGTCGAAGCTCCCGGTGTCGAACCGGGTCCACGTGCGGCCTCCGTCGAGGCTGCCGTCGCTGCCCGTGGGGCCCACCGTCAACACCGCCGGACCCGCATACGCAGGCCACACGCTTCCTGAGCGGTACTCGGCCGGCGGGCGGCGCGCGGGACGCCACGTGCGGCCCCCGTCGGCGGTCGTCGCCGCGGCCGCCGGCGACGGCTGGCCGGGCCGGTAGTCGCCGCCGACTGCGACGCCGTGCCGGGAGTCGCGGAACGCCACCGCGAACACGCCCTGGGACGGGCTGGACGGCAGCGGCGTGTCGGCGACGGTCCAGGTGAGGCCGCGGTCCCCGGAATGGAACACGCGCGAGCGCGACGCCCCGCCCGTCGCCAGCCACACGTCCCGCGGCCCGTGGCTCACCAGGCACTGCCCGCTGGCGGCGAACCCGGCCTCGCCCTCCAGCGCCGGGGGCATGCCCCCAGGCGGCAGGACCCGCCAGCTGCGCCCCGCGTCGCCGGTCGCGATGATCCGGAACCGGCCGTCCACGGGGTCGCTGACCGCCAGCCCGTGCCGGGAGTCGAAGAACGTGAGGCAGTCGTAGAACGCCCTGGGATCGTCGTTCCTGAAGCCGAGCCTCCAGGTGACGCCGCCGTCCGAGGTCTGGTAGACGCGGGACGCGTCGCCCTCGCCGATGGCCAGCACGACCGCCCGCCGCGCGTCGAACGCCTCGATGTCGCGGAACTCCAGGCCCTCCGCGCCGGCCGGGGCGACGTCGCGCCACGTGCGGCCGCCGTCGGTCGTCCGCAGCACGGTCCCGCCGCCGCCCGCCAGCCAGGCGGTCTCGCGGCCGACCGCCGCCAGGCCGCGGAACCGCGCCTCGCTGCCGGTCGGAGTGAGGCGCCAGGCGGGCCGGTGCGCCCCCGGCGTGGCCCGCGCCGACGCGGTGCCGGGCACCCCGAGGGACGCCGCCGCCACCGCCCCGCACAGCCCGGCCGACGCCATCGCCCGCACCAGTGCCCGCATCGGTCTCATGACGCGCAAGCTAACGAACGTTGATCAAGCCGTCCAGACCCCTCGCGCCCTTCGTGTCCCGCCGCCGCGCGGGCGCGCGGGCGCGACCGGATCAGGCCGAGTCGACGATCTCCTCGGGCCGCTGGCCGGTGACCAGGTAGACGACGTTCTCCGCGACGTGCACGGCGTGGTCGGCGAAGCGCTCGAAGTAGCGCCCGGCGAGCGTGATGTCCACGGCCGGCTCGACGCCGTGCCGCCACTTCGGGGACAGCAGGATGTCGAACAGGCGGCGGTGCAGCCGGTCCATCTGGTCGTCGTCGGCGTCCAGCTCCAGGCCCATCTCGACGTCCTGGGACGCGATCACGCTGCCGGTCTTGGCGATCATCCGCTCGGCGATCTGCCCCATCTCCAGCACGGTCGCCTGCAGCTCGGGCGGGACGGCCGACTCGGGGTGGCGCCGCCGGGCCGTCTTGGCGATGTGCACGGCGAGGTCGCCCATGCGCTCCAGGTCGCCGCTCATCCGCAGCGCGGTGATCAGGGTCCGCAGGTCGCCGGCGACCGGCTGCTGGCGGGCCATGAGGTCGAACACCGTCGCCTCGATGTCGGCGTCGATCTTGTTGACGTGCTCGTCCCCGCTGATGACCTCCTCCGACAGCCGCAGGTCGGCGTCCAGGAGGGCGGTCACCGCGCGGGCCATCGCGGACCGGACGAGGCGGGTCATCTCCACCAGGCTGTCGGTGAGGGAGTCGAGTTCCTCGTGGTAGGCGTCGCGCACTTGAGAATCCTTCGATGTGGACGGGGGCGGGCGGGGCAGGGCGGACTCGCCCACGCCACACTTTGCCCCACGGGCATGAACGCATCCGGAGGGAAAGGTGAACTTTCGGGTAACGAGAAGGCGCTGACCAGGGCAGGGGGGAAGCGTTACTCCGATCGCCGCTTACGATCCGAGGTGTGGAGGTCGAGATTGTCGCGAGCCTGACAGGGCTCGCCGGGCTCGCGATCGGGCTCGCGACTGGATTGGCGGTGCGGGTGAGCGAGCGAGCCCAGCGGACGGCGGTAGCGACGAACCCGGTGGGCAGCCTGCCGCCGGGCGTCGCCTCGGTCCTCAGCGTCCTGCGGTCCTCGGCCGTCGTGGTGGACGGCGAGGACCGGGTGCTGCGGGCCAGCTCCGCGGCGCGGGCGTACGGACTGGTCAGCGGCGACCACCTCGTGGTGGACGAGGTGATCGCGATGACCCGGCTGGTGCGCCGCGACGGGGAGATCCGCGAGACCGAGATACAGGTCGGCCCGAACGGCGGCCGACGGCGGGCCGACGGCCGCTGGTTCGCGGTCCGCGTCGCGCCGCTCGGCTCCCACGGGCTCGTCCTCGTGCTCGCCGAGGACCTCACCGACATGCGCCGCACCGAGGCGATCCGCCGCGACTTCGTGGCGAACGTCAGCCACGAGCTGAAGACCCCCGTGGGCGCGTTGTCCCTGCTCGCCGAGACGGTCGAGAGCGCCGCCGACGACCCGGAGGCCGTCCGCCGGTTCGCCGGCCGGATGCAGTACGAGTCGGTGCGGCTGAACAACCTCGTCCAGGACCTGATGACGCTGTCGCGCGTCCAGGGCGACGAGCCGCTGCCCGAGCTCACCCCGGTCACCCTTGAGGAGGTGATGGCGGAGGCGCTCGAACGCTGCCAGATCAAGGCGGTCGCCAAGGACATCCAGCTCGCGGCCGGCGGCGAGGACGGGCTGCGCGTCCGCGCCGACCAGGAGCTGCTGGTCACCGCGCTGCGCAACCTCGTCGACAACGCCGTCGCCTACAGCCCCGAGCACACCCGGGTCGTCGTCTCGACCCGCCGGTGCGACGAGACGCACGTCGAGATCAACGTGACCGACCAGGGCATCGGCATCCCGGAGGCCGAGATCGAGCGGATCTTCGAACGGTTCTACCGGGTCGACCCCGCCCGCTCCCGCCAGACCGGCGGCACCGGCCTCGGCCTCGCCATCGTCAAGCACGTCACCAGCAAGCACGGCGGCGACGTCACGGTGTGGAGCAAGGAGGGGCACGGGTCGACGTTCACGATCCGGCTCCCCCTGATCGACACGCCGCGCCGCCCGGCGGCCGGCGCCACCGCTTTTCCAGCCCCACAGAACACCGCCCGGGAGGCAACACCGTGACCCGCGTGCTCGTCGTTGAGGACGAGGAGTCCTTCAGCGACGCACTCTCGTACAACCTGCGCAAGGAGGGCTTCGAGGTGGCCGTCGCCGCCACCGGCCCCGACGCGCTGGACATCTTCGAGCGCAACGGTGCCGACCTCGTGCTCCTCGACCTGATGCTCCCCGGGCTGCCCGGCACCGAGGTGTGCCGCGAGCTGCGCGCGCGCTCCAGCGTCCCGGTGATCATGCTGACCGCCAAGGACAGCGAGGTCGACAAGGTCGTCGGCCTGGAGCTCGGCGCCGACGACTACGTCACCAAGCCGTTCTCCACCCGCGAGCTGATCGCCCGCATGCGGGCCGTGCTGCGCCGCCAGGGCGAGGTCGAGGAGCCGGCGCCCGCGACGCTGGAGGCCGGTCCGGTCCGGATGGACGTGGAACGCCACGTCGTCAGCGTGGGCGGCGAGCCCGTCCAGCTCCCGCTCAAGGAGTTCGAGCTGCTGGAGGTGCTGCTGCGCAACGCCGGCCGCGTCCTCACCCGGATGCAGCTCATCGACCGCGTGTGGGGCGCCGACTACGTGGGCGACACCAAGACGCTGGACGTCCACATCAAGCGCCTCCGCGCCAAGGTCGAAGAAGTCCCCTCCACACCGCGGTACATCGTCACCGTCCGGGGCCTCGGCTACAAGTTCGAGCCCTAGCCGAACGCCGTGACCTGCGTTTTCATCGATGAGGGCGAAGCGTGCGCGGCGGGGATGGCCCCGCCGCGCTGCTGGGGTCCCGAAGTGCCATCTGGGCACTTGGGCGTCTTCCGACGAGCCAGACCGCCGTTGACCTCGCTCAGATTTCGACCAAGACGCCCTTGAGGCGCCTCTCGTAGAAGCTGTGCTCCAGCCAGGATCGCCGCTTCCGCACGGATGACCGCGTAAGACCTCGGGGCTGCCATGTCTTCCAGTAGCCGTGCTCCTCGTCGGGGAACCAACGGCTGCTGATGTTCAGGAACTCCGCGTCCGTCCTGTTCCGCTCCATCTCGAAGGCGAGCCGGGAAAGCTCGACGAGACTGAAGTGGCACATCGGGGCGGTAGCGCAGAGAGTCGCGAACTCCTCCGCCTGAAGTTCCGGATGGGCCCGCAGCAGCTTGGTCCGCTCCCGCCTGGAGAGCGCCGCGAGCGGCTTGCCGGCCAAGCCGTGTTCATCGAACCGGGCAGGGGAGTAGCGAGGGAGGTCCACCAAGGACCTGAAGTCCTTGAGCAGTTCCAGGTTGAGCAGATGGCCCGCGGTCAGCAGGTACACCCGCTTGCCCCGCTCCCCCCTGATCACCAGGCACAGATGGGTGACCTCCTCCTGCTGGGCCTGCCGGATGACCGGCAGGAGAGGAGAGTCCTCCAGTTCCATGCCGGCGATCACCTGCTCCATGAGGGTTGCGACGACCCCGACCTTCTGCCGCCTTCCGGCCATGGCTGTACACCTTTCTGGGTTGTCGTTCGAACTGATGCTCCGAGAGCATGACGGCGCCCACGTCGGCAGCCGTCAAGAATGATCGTCCGGCCTTGACACGCAGCGACAAGGCCCAGCATGAACCACGAGCCCTGACGGACATGAGGAACGGCCCGTCCCGGATGGGACGGGCCGTTCCTCATGGGTTCGGGCCGGGTTCGGCGGGTCAGCCGGCGGTCGGCGTCTCTCCAGTGGCCGGCGTCTGGACGGCGCCCGGGGACGGGGACGCCTCGGGGCCGCCCTGCTCAGCGCCCGGGGACGGGGACGTGTTCGCCCCTCCGCCGGGGGTCTGGCCGGGCGTCTGGCCGCCAGGGGTCTGGCCGCCGGGGGTCTGGCCGCCGGGGGTCTGCGGCGTGGCGGGGGTCATGGGCAGCGGGTAGGTGCTGAACTGGTCCTGCCGCGCCACGACGGGCACCTGGAACTCGACGGACCCGGCGCGCTCGAACCGCATCGTCAGCGGGACCGTGGACCCGGCGAGGAGCTCCTTGTTGAGCTGGGGCAGCACCACGAGCGGCACCTCCCCGCCGGCGCTCGGCGAGACCGACGGACCGCTGCCCTGCGGGCCCATGGTGTTCTGCGAGGTCGGGGTCTCGGACACGTTCGGCGTCGCGCCCTGGCCGGTCGGCTCCGGGGTGGCGCCGCCGGACGGCGCGGCCGGGCCGGAGGGCGTGCCGCCGGTCGGAGTGGCGCCGGGCTGCTGCGTCTTCTTCTTGCCGCCCTGCTGCTGCGGGGTGGGGGCCGCCGAAGGCTTGCCGAGCAGCTTGGTGAAGCTGCCCGTCCCGTCCGAGGCGGCGGGGGGCAGCGTGAGCGAGCCGCCCTCGATCTTCGCCTCGCCGCCGAACGCCGGGGAGCTGACGGAGACCAGGCGGTCCGGCCGGCCCTGCACCTGGTTGATGATCGCGCCGTAGAGGGCCAGGGACGTGCCCGCGGGGATGGGCGGCCCCGCCTCCGGGCCCAGCAGGAACATGTCGCGCAGGTCGATCTGCGGGGCCTGCGGCCTGTTCAGCGGCACCGACACGTTGACGCCCTCGGTGAGCTGCGTGGGGGCGGCGGTCTGGGGCTTCTCGCCCGCGCCGCAGCCGGAGACCACCGGCGCGATGGCGACGGCACCCGCGACGGCGAGCACGACCATTCGACGGCTGTTTCGGATCACGGCGGCGGTCTCCTCGCGAGATATCAGGTGAAGAGGTGGTTTCAGAGAATTGTGGGACGGGCGTGAGATACGCCAGGGGAAGCGTAGCGAGGTCTTGCCGGAAACCCCTCCCCGGGGTGGCCGACACGCCCTGGCGGGAGACCTAACCGGAACCCAGACCCTTGATCTTCCCGGTGAGTCCGGGCCCGGCCGCGGGCGCCCGGACGACCTCGGTGACCACGCCGTCCGGCCGCACGAAGACGGCGGTGAGGCCGGTGCCCGTCGGGCCGGGCGTGCCGGGCGCGGGGGAGTAGGCGCCGGCCAGGACCCCGGCGCGGTCCTCCAGGATCTGCGGCGTCCCGTTGTGGGCCGTGCCCGCGCACGCCTTGAGGTCTTTCAGGGACAAGGGCTTCCGGGCGCCCGCGGGGCGCGGGTCGGCGACGAGCCAGAAGGTGAGGGTGTACTCCTGCGTCCGGCCGGCCAGCTCCGCCACCAGGCCCTCGCACCGGTACCCGGGCGGGACGACGGCGATCACGCCGGGGCGCAGGTCGCGCAGCGGCCGGGAGACGCGGCCGGCGGTCACGAGGTCGACCCGGCGGTCGGGCAGGAGCCCGCCGACCCTGCCGGGGCTCGCGGTGGGGCGCGGGGCCAGCTGGGCGGTCGTCGGCCGCGGGGCGGGACGGGGGCCGAACGCGGTCATCAGCACGCCGCTCAGCAGCGCGACCAGCAGCGCGCCCGCGATGATCGGGACGGCGACCCCGAACCGGGTCAGCGGGCGGTACAGCCGCCGCACGCGGGCCCTGCGCCGCCTCCGGCGCCGCTCCCGGTGGTAGGCGGCGACGTCCCGCTCCAGCTCGCGGGCGTCGTCGGGCACGACGACGTCAACGCGCGGAAGCCCGTAGTCGTCGGGTTCCGGGTCGCCGCCGTCCGGCCTCACGCGGCACCTCCCTCGCCGATCGGTGTTCCCGCGGGACGCGCGTCCCGACCCCGTGTCCTATTAAGACCCTTCCGGGCGCTTCGTACCCGCGCGGCGCAGGGTGCTCACATCCCAGTATGGAACCCGTCCGCACCGTCGGCGGAATGATGCTTGTATCCGGGGGCCGGTTGCCGGTAAGGGCGCGGGGGAGGGATCGCGGTGTTCTTTCGGCTACGCTGAGCGAGGGGAACTGGTCTTCGATGCACCAATAAAGGGGTTTGTCAATACCTCAATATGTGGCTTGACCTGCGCATTTGTCGGGAAGGCGGGTTCGGGCACGCTCGTTTCCGTGCTACCCTGGTTCTAGCGGAAGGGGTACTTGTCACATGACTTTCCAGGTCGGCGACACCGTCGTCTACCCCCACCATGGGGCTGCTCGGATCGAGGCCATCGAGACTCGCACCATCAAGGGTGAGGACAGGACCTACCTGGTCCTGAAGGTTGACAAGGGTGACCTGACGGTACGGGTCCCGGTCGAGAACGTCGAGGACGTGGGCGTCCGGGACGTCGTCGGCCAGGACGGGCTGGAGAAGGTGTTCGAGGTGCTTCGCGCACCCTACACCGAGGAGCCCACCAACTGGTCGCGCCGGTACAAGGCGAATCTTGAGAAGCTCGCCTCCGGCGATGTCAACAAGGTCGCGGAGGTCGTCCGCGACCTCTGGCGGCGCGACAAGGAGCGTGGGCTGTCCGCGGGTGAGAAGCGGATGCTCGCCAAGGCGCGCCAGATCCTCGTGAGCGAGCTCGCGCTCGCCGAGAAGACCAACGAGGACAAGGCAGAGGCTCTGCTCGACGAGGTCCTGGCCAGCTGAGAGGCCGGCCGCGTTGAACTCAAGGCTCCCTCGGGTGGGCGTCGGCACCGACGTCCACCCGTTCGCGTCCGAGCCCCGGCCCCTGTGGGTCGCGGGGCTCGAATGGCCGGGCGAGGGCCACGGCCTCGCCGGGCACTCCGACGGCGACGTCGCCGCGCACGCCGCCTGCGACGCGCTGCTCTCGGCCTGCGGTCTCGGTGATCTCGGCGCCGTCTTCGGCACGTCCGACCCGCGCTGGTCCGGCGCGTCCGGCGTCGCCCTGCTGCGCGAGGTCGCCCGCCTCGTCGACGAGGCCGGTCACACGATCGGCAACGTCGCCGTCCAGGTCATCGGCAACCGCCCCAAGATCGGCAAACGGCGCGCCGAGGCGGAGAAGACCCTCAGCGAGGCGCTGTCCGGCGCGCCGGTCACCGTCTCCGCCACCACCACCGACGGCCTGGGCCTGACGGGGCGGGGCGAGGGCCTCGCTGCCATCGCCAACGCCCTCGTGCTCCCGCCCGCCTGACGGGCACCGCTACGACGGAGCCGGGTGGACGGTGCCCGTCACCTCGCCGAGGGCGATGCGGGAACCGGCGGCTCCCGGCGCCTGGGCGCGGATGGTCACGGTGTCGCCGTCCTCCAGGAACGTGCGCTCCGTGCCGTCGTCCAGCAGCAGGGGCTCCTGGCCGTTCCAGCTGAGCTCCAGAAGGCAGCCGCGCTCCTCGCGCTCGGGTCCCGAGACCGTGCCGGACGCGAACAGGTCGCCGGTGCGGAGCGGGGCGCCGTTCACCGTCGCGTGCGCGAGCTGCTGCGGCGGCGTCCAGTACATCGACGCGAACCTCGGCCGCGCCGCCACCCGCCCGTTGATCAGGACCTCCAGGTGCAGGTCCAGGCCCCAGGGCTCGTCGCAGCGCAGGTAGGGCAGCGGCGCCGGGTCCTGGACGGGCGGCGGGACGCGCGCGGGCTCCAAGGCCGCGACCGGCACCACCCACGACGAGACCGACGTCGCGAACGACTTGCCGAGGAACGGGCCGAGCGGCTGCGACTCCCACATCTGCAGGTCGCGCGCGCTCCAGTCGTTCACCAGCACGAACCCGAACACGTGGTCGCGGAACGCGGAGGCCGGGACCCCGCGCCCGGCGGGGGAGGGGACGCCCACGACGAAGCCGACCTCCGCCTCGAAGTCCAGGCGCCGCGACGGGCCGTAGGACGGCGCCGGGTCGTCCTTCGCCCGCCGCTGCCCCGACGGCCGGATGATCGGCGTCCCCGCCGGGTACACGGTCCCGGAGCGGCCGTGGTAGGCGACCGGCATGTGCTTCCAGTTCGGCGGCAGCGGCTCGCCCTGGGGCCGCAGGATCCGTCCCGCGTTCGTCGCGTGGTGCTCCGAGGAGTAGAAGTCGACGTAGTCGGCGACCTCGAACGGCTTCTGCAGCTCCACGTCCGCGACCGGGATCAGGTGCGGCTCGACGCGCTCGCGGTACGCCTCGTCGGTGAGCAGCTCCGTCACCCGCTCCCGGTTCGCCCGCCAGGCGGCGCGTCCCGCGACCATGAAGGCGTTCAGCGACCCGGAGGCGAAGTACCGCCGGTCCTCCACCAGGCCCGCGGCCGACATCTCGGCCAGGTCGAGGACGCGGTCGCCGATGGCCACGCCGACGCGCGGCAGTTCTCCCGGGCGCGAGAAGATCCCGTACGGCAGGTTCTCGATACCGAAGCCGCCGTCCTGGCTGCCCTCGACCCATGAAACGGTCGTCATGGAGGCATACCTTCCCCCGCCTCCTCCCTTTCACCCGGTGCGGGTAGATCAGCCGAGGTGGGAGGAAAGGCGGCTTTTCAGATCAGGGCAAAGGCCGCGGTTGCCATGCCGGGGCCCGCTCCCTATTCGGCGGGAGGGACGGGCCCGCTGCGGAAGTTGCTGGACGGCGGCGGGTTCGCGTCGTCCTCCCCCGGACGATCGCCCGTCTTGAGGGCTTCCGTGCCGGGGTCTCCGGCGTCGGGGTCCTCGGCGCGGTCGGCGGGCGGGCCGTCGTCCTCGTCCTCGCCGGTGTTGTAGGGCGGGGGCACCACGATGTCGGGGCGGGTCGTCGCGGCGGGCGGGGGCTCCTCGGCGGCGCGGTCGCGGCCCCGGACGAGCTCGACGTCCGTCGGCAGCCGGTCGGGCACCGCGTCCAGCGGCCGGCGCGGCTGCGGCAGCGGGTCGAGCGGCGGCGCCGGCTCCGACGACAGGCTCTCCTCGAAGGTGAAGGCGAAGGGGTCGTGCTCCTCCGCCGCGGGCTCCTCGGCGAGGGGCCCGGGGTTCTCCGGGAGGGGCTCGGGCCTGTCGGCGACGGGCCACTCGGGCTCGTCCCTGAACGGCAGGATCGGCTCGCGCTCCGGCTCGGGCTCGGGCTCCGGCTCGGGCTCGGGCTCCGGCTCGGGCACGCGCTCCGGCCCGGCCTCGTGCGCGGGAGGCGCCTCCAGCGCGAGCGGCGGCGCCGCGGGCCCGAGGACCTTGACGTGGCCGCGCTGCGCCTCGGGCGGCGCCTCCTCCCCGGCGGCGGGCCTGGCCACCCGGATCTGCTTGACCATCGTCAGCCACAGCCAGACGGCGATCACGAGCATCGCGTGCGGCGCCACGGCCACGCCCGTCCGCACCGCGTCGTCCGGCAGCGGGCCGAACCCCCGGACCGAGCGCTGGACGGACGCCGCGGCGCCCCCGGCGAGGAGCAGGACCAGCAGCGTCCAGCGCGGCAGCCGCGTCCACCAGCGGGCGTTGCGGGTGACCACGAGGGACAGGATCGTCACGGCGGTGAGGGTGTCGGCCATCGCCGGGTACAGCGGCGCCCAGCGGCGGCCCACCCCGCCCGCGACGGCGAGCTCGCGCAGCACGTCGTAGGTCAGCGCGAAGGCGCCGCCCGCCAGCGCGGCGACGACGAGGCCGGCGACGGTGGTCAGCAGCCGCCGCTGCACGGCGGTGTAGGAGGGCCGGGTCGGATCAGTCGGCATGTCTCTCGTTCCGGAAGGGAGGGGTCCTCCGCCGAGATTAACCAGCCAGGACGCCGCCGAACCGCAACTTCTTAGTGATCACTGTGACGCTGCGCACTATAAGTGGGGAGACGTACGGTATTGGAGAGGTCAGGCGAGGGAGGCACCGATGGCGTGCGGCAGGTTCGTGCGGGTCACGCGGGCCCGGGCGGCCGGGTAGCGCCGCCGTGGCACCCTCGCGGGACCGGTTCGGCGAACCGGTCCGGATCTTCGACGGACGGGCGGCGGCCCGCCGCACCTGGGCGTGGCTGGCGCTGCTGTGCCTGGCCGCCGCCGCGCTCGTCCCCGCGGCCGTCGTGTACCTGCACGACCACGTGTGGTGGGTGGGCGTCCCGGCGCTGCTCCTGTCGATGGGGTACGCGGCCGCCGCCGGGTGGATCGCGGGACGCGACCGTCCCCGCGTCCGGGCCCGCGTCGCCGTCCTCCACACCGGCGGCCTGGAGGTCACCGGGCCGGGCGGCGGCGCCCGCACGTGGGACGAGCTCGTCTCGGTGACGGTCGCCGGCGTGCCGGGCGGGCCCGGCGGGCGCGTCCGGTGGTGCTTCACGGTCGTCGCGGACGACGGGAGCGTGCTGCGGCTCGGCGACGACATCCCCGACGTCCGGACGCTCGGCGTGGCCGTCGCCCGGGAGGTGACCGCCCGGATCGTCCCGCGCCACCTGGCGGCGGTGAAGGCGGGGGAGTCCGTGCGGATCGGTCCGTTCACCGTGGACCTGGACGGTGTCGGGAAGGACGGCGAGCGGCTGCCCTGGAGCGCCGTCCAGGACGTGGTGATCGGGAGCGGGATGGTGACGGTCCATGCCGGTCCGGGCCGGGCCGATCTGGCGACGGTCGCCTCCCGGATGCCGGACGCGCTGGCGTTCAGCGTCCTGTGCCACCAGGTCAGGGACCTGATCGAAGATTTCTGAAGATTTTCTCGGCGGGGGTGTCGAGAACGCGCCGGCCGCTCCGATCCTTCTCTGACGGGCCCGGAGACGGGGCCGCCCGACCACGAGGAGACGACCGTGAAGTACATGCTGATGATCTACAACCGTCCCGGCTTCCTGGAGGACCTGACGGAGCAGGAGCGGACCGCGCTGTTCGGCGAGGTCGACGCGATCATGAAGGAGCTGTCGGAGTCGGGCGAGCTGGTCGGCGGGGCGGCGCTGGCCGACCCGTCCCTGACCAAGACCGTGGTCGGCAGGGACGGGCAGCCGGCCGTGACGGACGGCCCGTTCCTGGAGGCCAAGGAGCACTTCGCCGGCTACATCGCCGTGGACTGCGAGACCGAGGAGCGGGCCGTGGAGATCGCCTCCCGCTGGCCCGACGTCCGGTACGGCGGCTACATGGAGGTCAGGGCGCTCATGCACGAGTCCGGGGCGGAGATGTGAGGACGCCCCCGGCCGTCGAGGACCTGCTGCGCGACCTCGCGCCGCAGGTGCTCGGCACGCTCGTGCGGCGGCACGGCGCCTTCGACGCGTGCGAGGACGCCGTGCAGGAGGCGCTTCTCGCCGCCGCCGTCCAGTGGCCGGGGGAGGGCGTTCCGGAGAACGCGCGCGGCTGGCTGCTGACCGTCGCGACCCGGCGGCTCACCGACCAGTGGCGCAGCGAGCGGGCCCGCCGCGACCGCGAGGCGGCCGTGGCCGCGGAGGAGCCCGCCGAGCCCGGCCCCGATGAGTACCGTGCGGCCGACCGCGACGACACGCTGACCCTGCTGTTCCTGTGCTGCCATCCGGCGCTGTCGCCGTCCTCGCAGGTCGCGCTGACGCTGCGGGCCGTCGGCGGCCTGACGACGGCGCAGATCGCCCGCGCCTTCCTCGTCCCGGAGGCGACGATGGCGCAGCGGGTCAGCCGCGCCAAGCAGAAGATCAAGGCGGCGGGGGCGCGGTTCGGGCCCCCGCCGCCGGACGAGCGCGACGAGCGGCTGCGGGCCGTGCTGCACGTGCTGTACCTCGTCTTCAACGAGGGGTACACCGCGTCCAGCGGGCCCGACCTGCGGCGCTCGGACCTCACCGCCGAGGCGATCAGGCTCGCCCGGGCGCTGCACCGGCTGCTGCCCGGCGACGGCGAGGCGGCCGGGCTGCTCGCGCTGATGCTGCTCACCGACGCGCGCCGCGCGGCCCGCTCCGCCGACGGCGGGCTGCTCGTCCCGCTCACCGAGCAGGACCGCACGCTCTGGGACGCCGAGGAGATCCGGGAGGGGACCGAGCTGATCACCGAGGCGCTCACCTGGTCGCCGCCCGGCCCGTACCAGGTGCAGGCCGCGATCGCCGCCGTCCACGCCGAGGCGGCCCGGCCGCAGGACACCGACTGGCCGCAGATCCTCGCGCTGTACCGGCTGCTGGCCCATCTGTCGCCCAACCCGATGGTCACGCTGAACGAGGCCGTCGCGCTGGCCATGGTGGACGGGCCGTCCGCCGGCCTGGACCTGCTGCGCACGCTGGACGGCGACACCCGGATGGAGGGCCACCACCGGCTGGCGGCCGTCCGGGCCCACCTGCTGGAGAAGGCCGGCGACGCGCCGGCCGCGCGGGAGGCGTACCGGGACGCCGCCCGCGGCACGACGAGCCTGCCGGAGCGGCGCTACCTCGAATCCCGCGCCGCCCGGCTCGACGAAGGAGACACCGATGGGAACGCTTGACGTCCCCGGCGCGACCCTCCACTACGAGGTGCGCGGATCCGGGCCCGTCCTGCTGCTGATCTGCGGCGGGATCTACGACGCGGCGGGCTACGCCGGCCTCGCCGATCTGCTCGCCGGCCGGTACACGGTCGTGACGTACGACCGGCGCGGCAACTCGCGCAGCCCGCTCGACGGGCCGCCGGAGCGGCAGCGCGTCGAGACGCACGCGGACGACGCGTCCCGCCTGCTCGCCGAGGTCGCGGACGGCCCGGCCTTCGTGTTCGGCAACAGCTCGGGCGCCCAGATCGGGCTGGAGCTGGCCGCGCGGCATCCCGAGCAGGTGCGCGCCCTGGTCGCCCACGAGCCGCCGCTGCTGACCCTGCTGCCGGACGCGGACCACTGGGAGACCGTCATGGCGGACGTGGAGCGCGCCTACCGCGACGGCGGCGCCGGCCCCGCGATGGGGACGTTCGGCGCCGCGCTGGGCATGGGCGGCGGCGAGGAGGACGGCTCCGCCGAGGAAGGACCGGCCGGGGAGCAGGAGCCGCCGAGCCCGGAGATGCTGGAGATGTTCGCCCGCTTCGAGAAGAACACCGACTTCTTCGTCGGGTACGAGGTGCCGGGCTTCGGGCGGTACGAGCTCGATGTGGAGGCGCTGCGCGCGTCGTCCGTCCGGATCGTCCCGGCGGCCGGGGAGGAGTCCGCGGGCGAGCCGCCGCACCGGGCCGCGCTGGAGCTGGCGGACCGGCTCGGGACGTCCGCCGAGACCTACCCCGGCGACCACGGCGGCTTCGGTCCGCACGCCGCCGCGTTCGCCGCCCGGCTGGCGGAGACGTTCCCGGTGGAATGACCTCCGCGGCGCGATGGCGTGTTCCGGCCTGTGCGATGCGCCACGGAGCCGGACGCCGATCCAATAACCTGAACCCGTGAGCCTGCGCTTTTACGACACCGGTACCCGTAGCGTCCGCACGTTCGAGCCCCTGGAAGAGGGCCGCGTGGGGATGTACGTGTGCGGTGCGACCCCGCAGGCGGCCCCCCACATCGGGCACCTGCGCTCGGGCGTCATCTACGACGTCCTGCTGCGCTGGCTCCGCGCGTCCGGCTACGAGGTGACGTTCGCGCGCAACGTCACCGACGTCGACGACAAGATCATCGCGGTGGCGGCCGAGCGGGGCGTGCCGTGGTTCGCCGTCGCCGAGGGCAACCAGCGCACCTTCACCCAGGGCTACGACCTGCTCGGCTGCCTGCCCCCGACGATCGAGCCGCGCGCCACCGGGCACGTCCCGGAGATGATCGTCCTGATGCGCCGGCTGATCGCGAACGGCCACGCGTACGCCGCGGGCGGCGACGTGTACTTCGACGTCGAGTCCTGGGCCGACGAGTACGGCGCGCTGTCGAACCAGCGGCTGGAGAACATGCGCTCCGCCGGCGACACCCCCAACGAGGAGCTCAAGCGCGACCCGCGCGACTTCGCCCTCTGGAAGGGCGCCAAGCCGGGGGAGCCGTCCTGGGAGACGCCCTGGGGCGACGGGCGCCCCGGCTGGCACCTGGAGTGCTCGGCGATGGCGACCCGGTACCTCGGCCCGACGTTCGACATCCACGGCGGCGGCGTCGACCTGATCTTCCCCCACCACGAGAACGAGATCGCGCAGTCCCGCGCCGCGGGCGACGGCTTCGCGCGCTACTGGCTGCACAACGGCCTGCTCACCGTCGACGGCGAGAAGATGAGCAAGTCGGTCGGCAACGTGGTGCTGCTGCCCGACCTGCTGGGCAAGGCCCGCCCCGCCGAGGTGCGCTACTACCTCGCCTCGGCGCACTACCGCTCGCTGATGGACTACACCGACGCCTCCCTGGCCGAGGCCGTCTCCGCCTACCAGCGGATCGAGGGCTTCGTGACGCGGGCGTCCGAGCAGGTGGGGGGCGGCACGCCGTCCTCCGTCCCGTCCGCGTTCGCCTCCGCCATGGACGACGACCTCGGCGTCCCGCAGGCGCTGGCGGTGCTGCACGAGACCGTCCGGGAGGGCAACAGCGCCCTGGCGTCCGGCGACCTCGACGCGGTGCACGGCCACCTGGCGTCCGTCCGGGCGATGGCCGGCGTCCTCGGCATCGACCCCCTCTCGCCGCAGTGGGCGGCCTCGGGGGAGGACGACCTGCACCCCGTCGTCGACGCCCTGGTCAAGGTGGCGCTGGAGCAGCGGCAGGCGGCCCGCGCCCGCAAGGACTACGCGGCGGCCGACGCCATCCGCGACAGCCTGTCGGCGGCCGGCGTCCTCGTCGAGGACACCCCGCAGGGCCCCCGCTGGGAACTGAAGCGCGGCTGACGTGCATCGCGCACCCCGCGCTGCGGATAAAATCGAACGTTCGCGGGGGTTCGTCGCCGTCCGCTGAGATCTTGAGCCGCCCGGCAGGGGCGAGCACGCAATCGTCGCGAGGGGCGTAACCGACAATGGCCAAGCGCAAGGGACCCACCCCCAAGGCCGAGGACCGGCACTGGCACGGCAAGCGCCAGAAGGCCCGCGCCGTCAAGAACTCCAAGCGCACCGGCACGCCGACGCTGGGGCCGGGCGGCCGCGGCCAGGCCTCCTCGGAGAACCGCCCGGCGGGACGTCCCGCGGGCGCGCGGCGCGCGACCGGCGAGGTCCCCGAGCTGGTCACGGGCCGCAACCCGGTCGTCGAGGCGCTGCGCGCGGGCGTCCCCGGCACGGCCCTGTACGTCACGTCCGGCACCGACGAGCGGGTGCGCGAGGCGACCCAGATCGCCGCCGACCGCCGCATCCCGCTGCTGGAGACGGGCAAGAACGAGCTCGACCGGCTGACCGACGGCGCCGTCCACCAGGGCATCGCGCTGCAGGTCAAGCCCTACCGCTACGCCCACCCGGACGACCTGCTCAAGGGCACCGCCCCGCTGATCGTCGCGGTGGACGGCATCACCGACCCCCGCAACCTCGGCGCGATCGTCCGCTCCGCGTCCGCGTTCGGCGCGACCGGCGTGGTCGTCCCCGAGCGGCGCGCGGCGGGCGTCACCGCCGGCGCCTGGAAGTCGTCCGCGGGGACCCTCGCGAACATCCCGGTCGCGCAGGCCACGAACCTCTCCCGCCAGCTCAAGGCCTACCAGAAGGCCGGCTGCTTCGTCGCCGGGCTGGACGCCGCAGGCGGCGTGACCGTCGCCGACCTGGAACTCGCGTCCGGGCCGTTCGTGCTGGTCGTGGGCTCGGAGGGCAAGGGCCTCGGACGGCTCGTCGCCGACACCTGCGACATGCTCGTCACGATCCCGATGCCGGGCAGGGCCGAGTCGCTCAACGCCGGAGTCGCCGCGGGCATCGCGCTGTACGAGATCAGCCGCCTTCGCGCCTGAGATCGGAAATAATCTCAACGTTCAGATAATTGACGTTGAAGTGAATCAGACGACCGCCCTCCCGGCCCCGGCCCTGCGCACCCGCTACGCCTCCGACCTCGTCCTCTCCGCCCTCGCCCCGGCGAGCTGGGGCACCACCTACGTGGTCACCACCACGCTGCTGCCCGACGGCCGCCCCCTGCTCGCCGCGACGATGCGCGCCCTGCCCGCCGGACTGGTGCTGCTCGCCGCCACCCGCCGCCTGCCGCGCGGCGAGTGGTGGTGGAAGTCGATCGTCCTCGGCCTGCTGAACTTCGGCGCCTTCTTCCCGCTGATCTTCTTCGCGGCCTACCGCCTCCCCGGCGGCGTCGCCGCGACGATCGGCTCCGTCCAGCCCCTGGTCGTGGCGCTGCTGTCGCTCGGCGTCCTGCGGATCGCCCCGGCCCGCGCCGTCCTGTACTCGGCCCTCGCCGGCACCGGCGGCGTCGCGCTGCTGACCCTCGGCGCCGACGCCCGGCTCGACCCCCTCGGCATCGCCGCCATGCTCACCGCGACGTCCCTCATGGCCACCGCGATCGTCCTGGCCAAGAAGTGGGGACGCCCCGAGTCGCCCCTGGTCATGACCGGCTGGCAGCTCACCGTCGGCGGCCTCGTCCTCCTGCCGCTCACTCTGGCGCTCGAAGGCGCCCCGTCCTCGCTGACCGGCGAGAACCTCCTGGGCTTCACCTACCTCGGCATCGTCGGCACCGCGATCGCCTACGCGCTGTGGTTCCGCGGCATCGACCGCCTGCCCCCGACGTCCGTCTCGCTCCTCGGCCTCACCAACCCGATGGTCGCCACCCTGGCGGGCCTGCTGATCCTCGGCCAGACCCTCACCCCGTGGCAGGTCGTCGGTTTCACCGTCGCCCTCGGCGCCCTCGTCGCCGGCCAGACCTTCAACCGGCGACCGCGGCCCGCCGCCTCCTGAGGAACGCCCGCTCGGCCTCGTCCTCCGTACGCCGCATGGCCTCGCCATACGCCTCGGCCGCCTCCCCGTCCCGCCCGAGGCGCCGCAGCAGATCAGCACGCACCGCATGGAACAGGTAGTACCGGCCCAACTCCAGCCGCTCGACCAGCTCCAACGCGGCCCCGGCCCCCTCCACCTCACCGACCGCCACAGCCCGGTTGAGCGCCACCACGGGACTCGGCGCCACGACCATCAACTGGTCGTACAGCTGGAGAACCTGATCCCACCGAGTGTCCTCGGCCTTCGCCGCGTCCCCGTGCACCGCGTTGATCGCCGCCTGGATCTGGTACGGCCCGGGCCGCCCGATTCGGAGGCACCGCCGCACCAGCTCCTGCCCCTCCTCGACGAGCCCCCGGTCCCAGAGCCCGCGGTCCTGCTCGGGCAGCAGCACCAGCTCCCCGTCCCTGCGCCGGGCGCCCCTGCGGGACTCGACGAGCAGCATCAACGCCAGCAACCCCATCACCTCGGGCTCGTCCGGCATCAGCTCCCGCAGCACCCGCCCCAGCCGAACCGCCTCGGCCGCCAACTCCTCCCGTCCGCCGTACCCCTGGTTGAACACCAGGTAGACGACCGCCAGCACGCCGGAGAGCCGTCCGGGCAGCTCCCCCTCCTCCGGCACCCGGTACGGGATCCCGGCCTCCCGGATCTTCGCCTTCGCCCGCACCAGCCGCTGCGCCATCGTCTTCTCCGGCACCATGAAGGCCCGCGCGATCTCCGCCGTCGACAGCCCGCCCAGCAACCGGAGCGTCAGGGCGACCCGCGCCTCCATCCTCAGCGCCGGATGGCAGCACGTGAAGATGAGCCGCAGCCGATCGTCCTCCACCACCGGCGCCTCGACGGGCTCCGCCGCGTTGAGCAGCACGGCCTGCGCGTACTTCCCGGCCCGCGCGGCCTCCCGCCGCAGCCGGTCGATCGCCTTGTTCCGCGCCGTCGTGATGATCCACCCCGCCGGGCTCGCCGGGACCCCCTCCACCGGCCACCGGCGCACCGCCTCGGCGAACGCCTCCTGGACGGCCTCCTCGGCGACGTCCACATCGCCGAACACCCGGACCAGCACGGCCACCGCGCGCCCGTGCTCCTCCCGGAAGACCCGCTCGATCACCCCTCGCCGAGGAACGGCCGCACCTCGATCGGCAACCCGGTCACCTGCGTGAACCTGGCCGCCACCTTCAGCGCCGCGTCCAGGTCCTTCACCCTGACGATGGCGAGGCCCCCGACGTGCTCCTTGCCCTCCGTCCACGGCCCGTCCGTCGCGATCACCTCGTCCCCCCGCATGCACACCACGGTGCTCGCCTCCGGCTGGTCCAGCCCCCGCCCGAACACCCAGCACTCCTGCCGCTCCAGATCCCGCCGAACCTCGGCGAGCCGCGCCATGATCGGCTCCAGCACCTCCGGCGGCGGCACCTCCCCCACCGGCTGGATGATGTTGAGCACGTAGGACTTCATCTCTCCTCCTCCACGACCACCAGCACCCCTGCCCCCACTCCTTCCCCGCGACGCCCGCCCGTGCGCACCCGGCGCCCCGCCCCCTACACGAACGAGTCCCCCCGCAGATCGACACCCACCCCAGAAAACCTCCCCGGATCCCCCCGAGCCCCCAAGTCGACTACGATGCGGGACGAGCCCGCCGGCGTAGCTCAATTGGCAGAGCATCTGTCTTGTAAACAGAAGGTTAGGGGTTCAAGTCCCCTCGCCGGCTCCCAGCTCAAAGCCCCCTTCCCGGTGCTGGAAGGGGGCTTTTGCTAACGGGTTTGCTAACAGCCGACTACGCCGCGCCGTCGATCCTGTCGGCGAAGATCGTGGCCGCTTCGGCGAGCTGCTCGCTGACGACGTGCGCGTAGACCCGGAGCGTGATGGCGGGGTCAGCGTGCCCGAGCCGGGCCGCGACGACGTGAACGGGGACGCCCGCCAGAAGCAGGGTCGTCGCGTGGACGTGGCGGAGGTCGTGCAGTCTTGCGTGGGGGAGAGGCGTAATGCCGTCCGCCGCGTTGTGCTCTTTGATCAGCGTGGCCATAAGGGACGAGACCGTGTCCGGGTGGACCGGCTCACCCCATCCCGTGGCGAACACGTGGCCATCCTCGGTGCCCTTCCAGAACTCACCGGCCTTGAGCTTGTCGGCGAGCTGGCGCTTCCGGTGTGCCTTGAGGACGTCGACCGTGCCGGGGTCGAGGCTTACGACGCGAGACCGGCCGCTCTTGGTAGTCCCCTCGATGCGCTCGCCGGCGACGAACCCCACCGAGCCTTTGATCTGGATCGAGGCCCCGTCGAGGTCGACGTCCGGCCACCGCAGGTTGAGCAGCTCACCGCGCCGAGCACCGGTGTAGGCGGCCAAGTGGAAGAACGCCGACAGCCGATGGCCCTCAACGGAAACGAGGAAGGCCCGGAGCTGCGCAGGCGTCCAGACCTTCCCCGGCTCACCGTGATGCAGGCGAGGCCGCTTCGCGCGTTCCGTGGGGTTGGACGCGATCAGCTCATCAACCCGGACAGCGTCGCCGAACGCCTTCCGGAGCACCGAGTGCACGTGCGCGACCGTCCGAGGCGAGAGCCCCTCACCCTTTCGACCTCCCACGGTGACGAGGTCGCGGTAGAGCTTGGTGATCTGGCCGGGCCGAACGGCCTGGAGCCGCAGGCCGCCGATGTTGGGCCGGACGTGCCGGTCGATCAGATAGCGGTAGTTGGCCAGGGTCTTGGGCTTGATCTCGACCGCGTGAGCGTCGAGCCACTCGTCCAGGTACTCGCCCACGGTGATGGCGTTGCGGTCGATGTACTCACCGCGCCGCGCCCTCACGCGTGCTTCGTCGCGCGCTTCCTTGGCGGCGTCTTCGGTCGGGAAGCCGCCGACCCACTTGGGTTTTGAGACGCCGGTTTCGGGGTCCGTGACGCGGATGACATAGGACCAGGTCTTGCCCCGCTTCATCACGCCGTCACGAAGCTTGGACTTGCCGGGCCTGCGCGGCTCTTCGGGGTTGGCAAGGGCGGTCTTGGCCATCAGGCTGCCTCTTCCATCAGGGCGTTGACGTAGTCGTTGAGGGCGTTGAGCGGGATGCGGCGCGCTCCGTCGATGCGGATGGAGCGGATGGCGCCGGAGGCGAGGAGTTCGTAGAGCTTGCTGCGGGAGATGGCCAGCGCCTTGGCCGCTTCCGGGACGGTCAGCAGGAGCTTGGGCACGCGAAACTCCGTTCATCGGTGGTGAGAGCCGGCGTGGGTTTGCCGGTGAGAGCAGCGGTGAGAAGCGCTTCGCCAGGTGTCATGCCTTGGCCGAGGTAGCGCCAGTGCGCAACGACCAGGACCTGGTCGTCATCGAAGGGGAGCCGTCCGGTGGTGATCTCGTCGTGTCGGTGCTGGTTGTGCTCGATACGCGCCGCGCGCAGCGCGCCGAGGGTGGTGGAGTAGCGGCGGGATTTGGTGGAGAAGTGGCCGCGGAAGCCGAGCATGTGAGCCCACTCCGCCAGCCGCAGCCCCGCGAACTCCTCCAGCGCCCCCAGGCGGAGACACTCGGCGATGAGCCGCCGGGCGTGCCCGCACACAGGCAGGTCAGCCAGGTCGTCAGTCGGCCGGATGCGGCGGTCGAGGGTGCCGACGCATTCGGCGGCTTTGGTGGCGTACTTGGCGATGTAGCCCGCCACGGCGGTATCGGTCAGTTCCCCCGTGGTGGTGATCGGTCGGACGTCGACCTGAGAGCCCCACACGTGCTCTTTGGTGAGGACGTCCCCGGCCGCTGGACTCGACACCGTCACGACCCCGGCCGCGTGGTCGACGGCCGCTTTGAGGAGGTCGAGGGTGGCCCATGCGGGCGGGGATGCTTGGGGGCCGCCGGGTCCGTCGAGACGAATGACGGCGTGGAAGTGGACAAGGCCGCGCCGCTGGTATTCGGCGACCTTGGCGAACGAGACCGTCAGCACGTCCCGCAGGTCGGCCACGCGCAGGCCCGCCGATCGGGCGACGTAGCGGCGGAAGGCCAGAGCGAACCGTCGCCACAGCTCAGGAGCGTGCGCGTTCCAGAGCACCGCGCCCGCGTAGTCGAAGCAGTCCGGGCAGATGGGTTGCCCGAGGCGCGGGTCACCGTCGCCGTGTCGGACGGTGCAGGAGACGGGCCGCCCGTGCGGACAGGCTCCGCCGTCGCGTCGAGGACGGCATGCGACCACAGCGCCGCTCTTGCCGGTGCGGCGGGAGTGGACGGGCCCGAACGAGGGCGCGGTGAGCGTGACAAAGGCCGCCGGGTGAGTGCTCACGGTGTCCGGGACGCCCTTGCCGCCGACCAGGCCCGCGCGGACGAGTTGATAGGTGTCGGCGCGGTAGGTCTCGGCGCACGCTGGGCACCGCGAGGCCCGCCGGGTTTTGCACGCCACCCGCAGCGTCCCGCCCGGCTCTTGGGCGGTGGAGTAGTGCCGGAGGATCTCACCGGTCTTGGGGTCGAGGTGGGTGACGCGGCCCCGTAGGTGGACGGGTTGGGCGCAGCCGCCGGTGGCGTAGGCGCGGCGTGCCCAGGCGCGGAAGTCGGCGCGGTTGTACCGGGCGGCCATGTCACGCGCGGCCACACCGTCAATGTGCGGAGCCGGGGCGAGATCGGGCACGATGAACGGGTCTCCTGTCCGTCTGTGGGATGGATCGGGGATGGGCCCGGCGTGGCCGCAGGTGCTTGCCGGCGACGGCGGCCACGCCGGGAACTACAAGGCCGAGGTGATCCGGGCGAGCCCATCGGCCACGAGCGCCAGGCCGTGAGTGATGGTGCGGACGGTCGCGGCGGCGCGCTCGGGGTGCCGGACGGCGAACAGGCCCAGGACCAGCCAGAAGCAGCCGAAGGCGCAGCGGCGCAGGAACATCCGGTGTGCTCCTGTTCAGGTGTGGCCGTGGCCGTTGCAGTCGGGGCAGGTGGACCCGTCGGAGGTGACCCCGCCCCCGCCGCACGTCCCGCACTTCCACCGGCACACGCCCCAGCGGCGGCGAGTCGGCCGAGCGCGCATTAGGCCGCCCGTCCCTCGTCGCCGTTGTTCTGGTCGGGGTCGAGGCGGATGTTGTCGCGGTAGCTGATGTGGGCGTGGTGCTCGTCCATCTGTCGGGCGGGGATGTGGACCATTTGGTAGGTGATGCGGCCGAAGGTCTTGGAGGCGATGTAGTGGCCGCCGTGGGGGCGGTCGTCGGTGACTTCGGTGTTCAGGAGTGCGGCGACCTGGTCGACTGCGGCGACCGCTGCGGCGTCGTTTCCGGTGCGGGTGTAGACGTTGTAGTCCCCGCCGTACTCCTTGATCGGTACGGCGGGGTTGGCCTCCAGGAAGTCGGCCAGGGCGCGCAGGCCGGTGATGGTCTGGTGGCGGGCGAACAGGTCACCGGGCACGGGAAGGGAGGTCTGGCCGGTCAGTGCAGCGGGCGAGGTCATGGCGGGTTCCTCCAGAAGTTCAGGAGACGGGTGCGGTTGCGTGGGGCTGTTTGGTGCGGAGTTGGCGGAGCAGGTCTGAGGCGAGTTGGTTGGAGACGCCGAGCCGGGCGCGCAGCGCGTCACGGGTGATCGGCCGCCCGTGCCGGCTTTCGTGTTCGGAGGCGACGCGGCGCGCGAAGTCGACCAGCGGGCCCGCCGCACCGGGCGACGAGGACGAAGCAGACGCCGGAGCGGACGGCGCCGCGGGGGACTGGTCGGCGGGGACGGGGATGGCGGTCTGGCCGTCCTGCTCCTCGCGGTCGCGGGGTTCGTCCTGCGGACCGGGGACGGCAGCGGCGGTTACGGTGGGGTGTTCGTCCTCCCAGACCACCCACGGGGACGGCGGCGAGGACGAGGAGGAGGGCGAGGACGAGACGACCGGGGCCGAGTCGGGACGGCCGAATGACTCAGGGACGGGCGAGGTGTGAGCCGCCGCTCGGGTGCCGGCCTTTCGGCGCTCCAGCATGGAGACCGCGACCAGGAACGCGCCCGCCGGGGTCCCCGCGGTGATCCAGCCCCAGACCGACGGGTCGGCCTGTGCGAGGTTGGCGGCCAGGGACAGCAGGACTCCGCCGACTAGGACGACGGTCGGCCATGACAGCCGCCCGGTTTCGCGGCCGGTGTTCTTGTCCCGTTGGCGTTCCGCGGCGGCCATGACGCACGTCAGGTCGATGCAGACCGCGATGGCCCAGGCCATCCACCCGTGCTGACCGTGTTCGGTCGCGGTGTCGCGGATGTGGGTGAACGACCCGGCCGCAGCGATCCCGGCCAGGACGACGACCGGCGCCGAATCGGCCACCGCCCCGGCGAGCCGCCGCATCATGCCGCCCGCCGGTCGGTGACGAGGGCGAGAAGGGCGACCAGTTCGGGGTCACAGTGGTGGACGTCTGCCCAGTCGTCAGCTTGTACCGGGGACGAGGAGGCGAACGAGTCGGCGCATTGCTGGCACCGGGCGACGTGCAGGGACCGGAACTCGTCCCACTCGACCCTGACGGGCCACACGTCCCAGGACGACACCACGCCCGTCCGGGGTGAGCCCGAGGACGGGGACGAGGGGGACACGAGGGCGACGAACCGGGGACGAGGGCGGGGACGAAGGGCACGAGTGCGGGCGACCATCGGGCAGCCTCCAGGACCGGTTTCGGGCATGGGTTGGATAGGGACGTGGCGTGATCAGGGCTCACGCCGAGCCGGGAAGGTGAGGAGAGGCGTCTAGGCGGCGGGGCGGATGACCGGGGTGGAGCCGACGAGGGTCTCCCAGTCGGGGGTCAGGTGCGCGAAGCTGCGCGCGGCCTGTTCGGCCTCGTGTTCGGGGACGTAGACCGACCGGGCACGGTGCCATGAGCCGTCTTGCCCGGCCACGATGCACACCCCCGGAGTCTCAGCCGCGATGACGCGGGCGGCGTCCAGGGCGGCGGGGTCGAGGTCACCGAGCGCCATGTTCGCTGTCTCCGGATCGTTGACCCGGTGGCACACCCGCCCCGACAGTTGAGCGCGTAGCGCGGTAACGCCCGGCCCGAGGTCGGAGCCGACGCGTTGCCCGCACACGACCAGGTAGACCGCGAACGCCCGCCCGAGCTGAGCCACCCGCAGCAGCGCGGTAGCCGTCCGCGACACCTCGTCCTTCTCGGACTTGTCGGCCATGAGGAACAGTTCGGCGACCTCGTCCACCAAGACCACGATGGGCATCGGCCGCAGATCCTCCGGCAGTGTCCACACGTTCCGCGCACCATGGGCACGGCAGGTGGCCATGCGGTTCTCGACCTCGCCCACCAGGTCGACCAGCAGATCCACCGATTCTTTCCGGGTCGTGGCCAAGGCCGAGAGCCGAGGCGCGTAGGGGGTGAACTCGACGCCGCCCTTGAGGTCGAAGCCCGCCAGAGCGACCGGTTGCGGCGCCAGACCCTTGAGCAGGGCGTTGGCCAGGTTGGACTTACCGGACTGCGTCGCGCCGACGTTGAGCCAGTGCGGGACCGTGCGGAAGTCGATCACCCAGTCACGGCCGTTCTCCAGCTTCCCGGGACGCACGGTCAGCAGCTCACCGGTTTCCGGTTCGGTGACCACTTCGACCAGCGGGTCACGCATCGTCGCCCACAGCGTCACCGAGCCTGGCCGCACGTCGACCACCCGAACCGAGTGGACGCGCCAGGCATGCGCGATCCCCTCGGCCGCTTTCTCGTAGTCGGCGGGGACCTGGCCGTCGTGCAGGCGCAGCCGCATCCGCCACCCCAGCCGAGTAGGCCGCAGCACACCGAGGCGGGGCGAGCGCTCGACATCGACCCGCCGAACCCGCCGCTTGTGCTCGACCACCGTCGCGGCGCTACGGCTTGCCGGGCCGACGACCGGGACGGCGTCGAGGGTGAGCCGGAACCGGCGCCGGTTGCGGGTGAGCTTGCACCCGGAGGCGACGTGATGCCACGTCAGGTACACCAGCACCGCACGGACCGGGAACCCAACGCCGTACCAGAACGACACCGGGTGACACCGGCGCCAGGCCCAGAGCCCGGCCGCTACAGCGGCCAGGACCCCGAGCACCAGAAGCGAGTCAGTCATCACGGCGACCCCGCTCAGGCCACGTCCGACGAAGCCGAAGCCGACCCCGAGGAGACGGGGACGACGCGGGTAGCGCGGAAGGCGACGCCCCACCGCTTCTCACCGCCGAGAACCGCCTCCCAGGGGAACGCGACCAGCCCGACCGGGGTCACGACCTCCCCGATCGTCACCGACTGGTCCCCGGTCACCGCCACGTTGAGCAGGTCAACCCGCCCCATCGCGTCGGCAGCCGACAGCCCGACCGTGAACACCGTCTGCCCGTCGCGGTCGACCTTGACCTCGCCGGTCTCCTGGTTGAGCACCTTGGGACGCGGCGCGGACACGCACACGAAGGTGAGGGCGGAGACGTCGACAGGAATGTTGCGCATGCTGAGTACACCTCTCGTCCGCCTGCTGAGCAGGCGTTACGGACCGAAGGGAGCACACGCCATCAGGACGAACGAGGTAGCATCGAAGCGCCAACTAGGGTGCTAACCGCATCCGGCCTGGGCGGGTCTCCCGCTCAGGCCACTTTCATTAGTGGCCTGTTCCGCCGTCCAAGAGCGGCCTTTCCGCCCCTGAAACGCGAAGAGCGTTCGTGTTGGGCCTTCACCTCCATCAGGAGTGCTTCAGCGTCAACACGAACGCTACCCGGTACTCAGAGTTTCTACTAGTACTTGGAGTACTAGAAGACGTACTTTTTCTACGCGCCCACTCTCTCTGCGAGTTCTCGCAGGTCAGAGGAGGGCGGGTCCTGCATGGTCAGGAGATCGGACACGACCTGACGCACGACCCGGTGGTTCCGTACCTGCTCCGGCGTGATCGACTCCGCCTCCAGCAGGGCCGCAACAGCACCATCGACCTGCCGCCGCTGGGCGTGCGCACGCGCGAGGTCGACTTGAAGCCTTGCCCGGCGTTCACGGGACAGCGTCGAGGTGTCGACCTCGCTCCCGGCCCGAAGAGCGTGGCCGGCGTCTCCCAGCTCTACCGCCACGGTGACCTCATGCAGGACGACGTTCGCCGGGCCGAACTCGGTGTTGTAGTCGTTGCGGCCGCTCCCGAGACGATCAGCGACTTCACGAGCCCGCGCCAGGTGCTCATATGCCACGTCAGCCTGATTGAGTCGCGCCGCGGCCATAGCCCGCTGCAACGTCAGCCCACCCCATAGGGACATAGCTTCCGGCTTGCCCTGGTCGACCAGGAACCACAGCGCGTCAGTAGCCGTCCGGGCGTTCTCCTCGGCCTGGTCGAAGTGCCGCGCTCCCAGGAAGACGAACCCAAGACGGAAGGCGCCGGCGGCCATCATCAGCGGATCGCCCGCACGCTCGGCCGCGACGATGGCGCGGTCAGCGGCAATCCATGACGCTTCCGGTTCATTGAGCTTTGACAGAGCCGCCGAGCAGGCTTGATAGGTCGCCGCCAGTAGGTTGAACAGCTCTGCCCGCCGCTCTTCCGGCGCCGACCGCACCGCGGTTTCCAGTGCAGGCACCAGGCCCCGGAGCAAGTCAGCCAGCTCTACATAGTGGCTCTCATGCGCCAGTTCCCAAGCCCGGTCCACCCGCGGCTTGATCTCCGCCGTCGGCGGGACGGGAGCCGAGTGCAGCATGGCCCGAAGCGAGTGAGCGCCCGACAGCACCAGCCGCAGCCCGGCTGATCCCGGCATCTCCTCACTCGACGCGGCGACAACCGGAGCCTCGGCCGCCAACTCCGACAGCGGAAGCTCCAGCACCTCGGCGACCTTCTCCAAGACCGACATGCGGTCGACCTTGCGCACGCCGCGCTCGACCTGGGAGACCCAGGCAACGGACCGATCGATCAGCCGCGCCAGCTCAGGCTGAGACAGCCCGCGCCGCTTGCGCTCCTGAGCGATCCGCCGCCCGAGCGCCCTTTGATACTCAGTGCTCACCCTGACGTTCCCTTGCCTACTTGTAGGCCCAACCAGTCGACCTCTACCGAGGCGAGCAGGTCATCGCGGGCACTGAGGAACCGCCGGACGTGGTCCTGTTCCTCGTGCACGTCGAAGGCCGCCCGGTCTCGGTACAGCTCATAGAAGATCCTCTGCAGCGGCTGCCCGTCGACCTTGTGCACCGCGTAGATCAGCGTGCCCGGCTCTTCCGTCTCGATCTTGCCGATCGTCTCGGACACCAGCTGGTCGAACCTACCGGCGCTCTCTTCGTCCTTGCAGGTGAACCGGACCATCAAGCCGAACATCGGCACCCTCCTTCGTCGCCTCTACGAGATCAGTACTTATTGTGCGGCGCAAGTACGCGAAGTGACTTGTACTTGAAGTACTGTACCCGTACTTTGAATACCAATCCAGGTTGATGGGGCTCTGACCAGCAAGATCACCGCGATGAGCCGGCCGATCAACCTCGCAGAAGACCGTCCGAAGGAACTCTTATGCCCGTTCCCCCAGACGCCCCGACGCCGGACGCGACAGACGCCCACCCACGTCCACCAGGCGGCAACCCACGTGAATGGCGAGACGCAGCGCTCGCCTTGATAGCCGCCCTGGACCAGCGCGGCTTAACAGCCAAGCCATGGGGACATGCCGCGGTGATGGCCGTGAACCTCGCAGGGGAGCCGGCACCCGACAACGCCCTTGGCCAGGCGCTGAGCCCCGGCCTGCGCCAAGAGGTCAGGTGCCACCCACACAACCCCGACCGCGAGCTGTGGTGGTACTGGGTTTGGTCCGGTCCGACCCGAGGCTCCGAGCCGGAGCTTGAACCGCTCTGCCCGCTATGGAATACCGAGCTGGCAGCCGACCGCATCGGACGCGTCCTCGCTCTCCCGAAGGAGGGCGACGGGTGATCGACGAATCCGCCGTGACCCTACGGCTATGGGGACGCCGAGCCCGCCGCTTCCTCCGCTGGTTCGGCACCAGAGACCGCCAGGACCGCAAGGCCATGTGGCACCTAGGGCGTGTTTCGAAGTGGGGTGAGCATCGGCGTGTTGTGAGCCGGACGCAGTGAGGTCTCCGGTAGATGGTTCATCGACCAAGAAGAACCCA